>DBAX01000044.1:0-929 GCA_002291895.1 Cyanobacteria bacterium UBA999 | reverse complement strand
ACGTCCTGGGGCTCAAGGTGGTTTTGCCCGATGGCGCAGTGGTGGAACTGGGGGGGAAAGTTGCCGAAACCCCAGGCTATGACCTGACCGGCATTTTTGTCGGTTCCGAGGGCACCCTTGGCATTGCCACGGAGATTACCCTGCGCATCCTCAAGACCCCAGAAACCGTGCAGGTGCTTTTGGCTGACTACGACCATGTGGAGGCCGCCGGGGCCACGGTTTCTGACATCATTGCGTCCGGGATTCTGCCCGGTGGCATGGAAATTATGGACAACTTCAGCATCAACGCCGTTGAAGATACCGTTAAGCTGGGGTGCTACCCCCGCGATGCTGCCGCCATTTTGTTGATCGAACTCGACGGCACTGCCACTGAAGTAGCGGAATGCTCCGCCCAAGTTGCCCAAATCTGCCGTCAGAATGGGGCCCGCGCTGTGGCGATCGCCCAGGAACCCCAGGAGCGTCTCAATCTCTGGAAGGGGCGCAAAGCCGCCTTTGCTGCCATGGGACGCCTCAGCCCCAACTACTACGTCCAAGATGGCGTGATTCCCCGCACCAAGCTGCCCTACGTGCTGCAGGAAGTCGGGCGACTAAGCCAAGCGTACGGCTACCCCGTAGCCAACGTTTTTCATGCTGGAGACGGCAACCTCCACCCCCTGATTTTGTACAACCAAAGCATTCCGGGCGCTCTGGAGCAGGTGGAAGCCCTCGGTGGCGAAATCCTCAAACTCTGCGTCCGGGTAGGGGGCAGTATTTCCGGAGAGCACGGCATTGGGGCCGACAAGCGCTGCTACATGGCCGATATGTTTTCCGCCACCGACCTCGAAACCATGCTGTGGGTTCGGGATTGCTTCGACCCCCATCGCCTGGCCAACCCCAGCAAAATTTTTCCCACCCCCCGCACCTGCGGTGAATCTGCCCGCCACCCCAGC
>DBAX01000093.1 GCA_002291895.1 Cyanobacteria bacterium UBA999 | reverse complement strand
CCCACCCCGGATGTAGCATTTAAGAGAAAAAGCCGAATATCACTTAACTTTAGTGATCTCGGCAGCCGTTTGCTGTTGTTCCTCCTGCTAGTCTTGGTTGTCCTCTACGGAGGGCGCATCCTCTTACCCCAGCAATTCCGTGACCTATGGCAACGTACCGGACTGCCCCCCCTACCGCAGCTCCCCTTCGAGCCTGCTCCGCGCCCATGACCTTTTGCCCCCTGCCCAACGGCCCTTCCCTCGACGAAGAGACCTCCCACCTGATCGATCAACTCAGCGAGATCGGCATTGCCCTATCGGCCCAAAAGGAACCCCGGCAACTGCTGAACCTGATTTTGCGTGGCGCCAAGAATATCCTCAACGCCGATGCCGGCACCCTCTACCTCGTAGACGAAGCCCAAACTGCCCTCCACTTTGAAATCATCGCCAACGACACCCTGGGCATCTTCATCGACGAATCCAACCCCCAAAGCCCTAGCCTCCCCCCCGTTGCCCTCTACGATGACCAGGGACGCCCCAACACCACCACCGTTGCCGCCTACGCCGCCCTCAATAGCTGCACGGTCAACATTCCCGATGCCTACGCCGCCGCCGGATTTGACTTTACCGGCACCCGCAAATTCGATGCCCGCACCGGCTACCGTTCCTGCTCCTTTCTCACGGTGCCAATGAAGAACCATGAGAATGCCCTCATTGGCGTGCTGCAACTGATCAATGCCAAGGAACCCGGAACCGGTGCCATCATTCCTTTCAGTCCGCAATCGCAACGTTTGGCCGAGTCCCTGGCCTCCCAAGCGGCGATCGCCCTAAGCAACAACCGGCTGATCGAAGAGTTCCGGCTCCTGTTTGAATCGTTTATCGAACTAATTGCCGAGGCGATCGACAACAAATCTCCCTACACCGGTAAACACTGCCGCCGCGTCCCCGAGCTGACCATGATGCTCGCCGAAGCCGCCTGCCGTTCTAACCACGGCATTTTCCGCAACTTCACCATGACCGACGAGGAGCTTTACGAACTGCGTATTGCCGGACTGCTGCACGACTGCGGCAAAGTTACCACGCCGGTGCACGTCATCGATAAAGCCACCAAGCTCGAAACCATTTTTGATCGCATTCACCTGATCGATACCCGCTTTGAGGTGCTCAAGCGGGACGCCGAAATCGAGCTCCTACGCCAAAAACTCGCGGCCCTCGAAGCCGGCACCCCCGAGCTTGTTCCCGCCCTAGAGTCCGCCTACCACGCCCAAATCGCCCAGTATGACACCGATCGCCACTTTCTGCGTACCTGCAATATTGGCGGTGAATCTATGCGCCCCGAAGATCAGGAGCGGGTGCGGCGCATCGGTCAGTACCGCTGGATAAACGCCAACCACCAAGAGGAACCCTTCCTCAGCGACAACGAACTCTACAACCTCACCATTGCCCGGGGCACCCTCACCCCCGAAGAGCGCCAAATCATCAACGACCACATTGTGGTGACGATCAACATGCTAGAAAAATTGCCCTATCCCAAGAACCTTCGGCGTGTTCCCGAATACGCCGGTGGGCACCACGAGCGCATGGACGGCAAGGGCTATCCCCGGGGGCTAACCCGCGAGCAAATGTCCATTCCCGCCCGCATGATGGGCATTGCCGACGTTTTTGAGGCCCTCAGCGCCAAGGATCGCCCCTACAAGAAGGGCAAGACCCTCTCCGAATGCCTCCAAATTCTGGGAAAATTCTGCGTCAACCAGCACATTGATCCCGATATCTTCGATCTTTTTGTGCGCGAAAAAATTTACCTGCGCTACGCCGCCACCTACCTCGACCCTGACCAAATCGATGCCGTAGACGAACGGGCCATTCCCGGCTACAACCCCGATCGCCCCGACTTGTGATTCCCCGCCCCTCCATGTATAGTCCTGAGGGGTCAGCGGCGATCGCTCCGGCACCGCAGGGGAGTTAGGGTAGGATTAAAAAGTTATAAAATGTCCGCTGATCGTGGTTGTGAGGAGCACGAGTTGCCTGTGACTGAGAGACCATCGCAAAATTCATCAACAAGCTCATCCAATAGCCCATCAAAAGGCCCGTTGAAGTCCCAGGGGGTGGGTTTACGCTTGGCTGCGCTTCGGTTTCAGCCCCGCTGGTTGGTGGGGATTATGTTATTTATGGCGATCGCCTCGGGCAGTATCGGCGCCGGTCTTGCCTACTTCTTAACCAGCAAGCCCTTTCAGCAGCGGGCCCTAACGGCCCAGGAAGCCGAAATCTTCAACCGGAACCAAGCCGAGATATCCGCTGCCACGGCTGGGTTGCCGGAACTGACCCGTCCGGTGAATATCTTGGTCATGGGGACGATTTTGCTGACGGGGGATCTTCCCAATGCCCCGGAGGTACCCCGCGAAGGTTATCTAGCCCAGGTGGAGCACAATCTCAACGGCATGAGTGACGCCATGCTCCTGATGCGGTTCGATCCCCTAGCCAAGCAGGTGGTGGTGCTGTCCATTCCCCGGGATACCCTTACGAATGTACCTACCCTAGGGCAGGTCAAAATCAATGCTGCGAATTATGTGGGCGGTGCGCCCTTAGCGGCCCGGGCTGTCAGCCAGATGCTGGGCAATATCACAATCGATCGCTACGTGCGGGTCAATGTGCAGGGATTTGGGCAGCTAATCGATGCCCTTGGGGGCGTTGAAGTCGATCTGCCCCAGCCCATGAAATACCAGGATGACAGCCAGCGGCTGTACATTAATTTGCCCGCCGGGCGGCAGCGCCTCGACGGCAACCGGGCGATTCAGTACATGCGCTTCCGTCAGGATGGCATGGGGGACATCGGTCGCGTGCAGCGGCAGCAGCAGTTTCTGCGGGCCCTGATATCCCAAAAGCTTTCTCTGTCTTTGATTCCCCGCCTCCCGGATATTTTGGCAGTGGTGCAGCAAAATCTGGACACTAATCTGTCGGTGGAAGAGTTGCTGGCCCTTGGGGCGTTTGCGGCTCGGGCCCAGCGCCAGCAGTTTAAGTTGGTGATGGTGCCGGGACGGTTTAGCGAGCCCTGGGAATACAGCCTCAGCTATTGGTTGCCCGATACCCAGCGTCTTGCGGTGGTTATGGATCAATACTTTGGGGTGCCGCGCCACAGATTTGGGGCAGTGGAACCGGGAACCTCCGACGCAGCCGGGGTGCGGGTGGTAGTGCAGGATTGGACGGGCCAAGCCCCGTTCCGCCAGCGGGCGATCGCCCGTCTCCAGCAGGCCGGTCTTACTCCGATCGCCGGGGATCACCTTGGGCAACCCACTCCCCCCAAAGTCACCCAAATTGTGGCCCAAAACGGCGATGTTGCCTCGGCGGAGCGCGTACGGGCAGCCCTGGGTATGGGGGAGGTGGTGGTGGAATCCACTGGCGACCTCGATTCCGACGTTACCGTACGCCTGGGATTGGACTGGCAGCGGGCAGTCCCCGGCCCCAAGCCCGAGCTTCAAAGTTCCTAGGAGCTCCTAGGAGTTTTTAGCTGCCATGCCGATCGCCTCGCTGAGACTGGCAAGGCCGTGATCGTCGAGGTACTGCTCCAGTCCATGGAGGATTTGGGGAATCAGCCAGGGGCCCTCGTAGATCCAGCCGGTATAGAGTTGCAGCAGGCTCGCCCCAGCGGTAATTTTCTCCCAGGCATCGGCGGCAGAAGCAATGCCACCCACGCCTATGATCGGCAGGTGGGGGGCGTGGTTGTAGAGCAGGCGAATCATGGCGGTAGCGCGGGCTTTGAGGGGTTGACCGCTCAGTCCGCCTGGCTCGGAGGTCGGATGGCGCAGGCCCGGGCGGGTCAGGGTGGTGTTGGTGGCAATAATTCCCGAAACCTGTTCCTCTAAGCACAGATCGGCGATCGCCCGCACATCATCGTCGGCCAGGTCGGGGGCAATTTTAACCAACAGGGGAATCCGCCGCTGGTTAAGCCTTTGCAGTGTGGTTAGCAGCGGGCGCAGTGCCGCCACCGCCTGGAGATCCCGCAGGTTGGGGGTATTGGGGGAACTGACGTTGAGGGTGACAAACTGGGCAAAGGGAGACAGCAGCTCAAAACTGGTGGCGTAGTCGGCGGCAGCCTGTTCTAGGGGCGTGCTTTTGGACTTCCCAAGATTGATGCCCAGGGGCGCTCCGGGGGTG
>DBAX01000120.1 GCA_002291895.1 Cyanobacteria bacterium UBA999 | reverse complement strand
GAGCTCGCGACCCTAGCGTTAACCCAGGATGTGCGGCAGGGAGCGATCACCTCTAACAATAATTTTCCCAAGAATCGCCCCACTGCTTGGCAGGAAGTTTTTGGCGTGTTGCAGCGGCTGCAAGGCAAGACCCTCGGCAGCCCCTACGCCCTATTTTTACTGGCCAACCGCCAGGGAATCTATGCCACATCGCGCAGCGGATTGATTGCCCAGCAAACGGTTCAGGATCGGGAGTATTTTCAACGGGCGATCGCCGGTGAGACCTACATTAGTAGCCCCTTTCGCAGCCGCTCCACAGGTAAGATTTTGATCAGTATCAGCACCCCGGTCATCCCCACGGGACGACGCACCCCCGAGGCAGTCTTGGCCGGCTCCCTGTCCCAGGAGGAACTGGTCAAGCTCTTCGATAGCCTCAATACGGAAACCACCTACGGATTTGTCCTCAATCGCCAAGGTCGGGTTATCTTCCATCCCCAAGCCGCAGAGCGCAGCTACGAAGAACAGCCCACACCGCCCCTAACCGAGCATCCCAACTCCAGCCTTAGGGCGATCGCCCAAGCCATGCTGACCGATCCCACGGGTAGTGGCATCCGCCCCCTCCGCCATCCCAATCGCCCGCCCCAGTATGTCGTTTACCAGCGGCTCACCGCCTCCGATTGGAGTGTCGCCCTCGTCGTCGAGTCTCGGGAAATCGATGCGGTCGTCTATCCCCTCAACGGCATTGCCCTAATGATGCTGTTTCTGCTGGGATTGGCCGCCTACTTGCGCTGGCTACAAATCCTGACTCTGGTCAAGCTCCAACAAAGCCAGGGACAACTCCAAGCTATGGTGGCCAACGTGCCGGGAGTGGTCTATCGCCGCCGCCTAGACGCCGACAAAACCCCGGATTTCATGAGCGACTTTGCCCAAGAGCTAACGGGCTACCCTGCCTCGGACTTTATTGCCCATCGCTGCCGTACCTACGCCAGCGTGATTCACCCCGATGATCGGGACTCCGTAGCCCACACCATCAACCAAGCCCTGGGGCGCAAGAGTAGCTTCGAGGTGGAGTATCGCCTGATTACTGCCCAGGGGGCTGTGAAATGGGTGCACGAGCGGGGCTGCCCCGCCCTGTACCAGGGAAATCCCGTACTTTACGGCACGATCACGGATGTGACGGAACGCCGTTTGGCCACCCAGTCGCTCCAAGCTGCCCTCGAAGAATCCCTAGCCCTCAATGCCATCCTCAATCACTTGGCCGATGGGTTGCTGGTTGTGGATATGACCAACTGCGTGCTCCACTGCAACCCCGCCTTCGAGCAGCAATTTGCCCTTTCTACGGCGGGCTTTTCCCTGGGCACCCCCCTGGCCGACCTGCCCCTAGATCCGCTCCATCCTCTCATCGATCAGGCTCGCCTTTCCCCCCAGCAAAGCATTTCCCAGGAGGTATCCCTCCGCCAAGGTCGGATCGGCCGGGCGATCGCCAATACCATTTTTTGCCTTGATGCCCAGCGGCAGTTGCAGCCAATGGGTGTGGTGGTGCTGGTGCGGGATATCACCACCGAGTACGAAATCGACCAAATGAAGACGGATTTCATCGCCATGGTCTCCCACGAGTTGCGGACCCCCCTAACCTCGATCCTGGGCTTTACGGTGATGATCGAAGAAAAGTTGGAGTCCGAGGTCTTTGCCCGGTTGACTGCCGGCAGCGATTCTAAATTGAAACGGGCCTGCGATCGCATCCGTGGCAATCTTCATGTGATTGTAGATGAAGCAGAGCGGCTCACTTCCCTGATTAACGACCTGTTGGATATTGCCAAAATGGAAGCCGGCAAAACCGAGTGGCAGCAGGAGGTTCTCGACCTTGCCAGCATCGTCGAGCGGGCCACCATTGCCACGATGTCCCTCTTTGAGCGTTCCGGACTCACCCTCCACAGCCACATTCCCGACACCCTTCCCCCCTGCATGGGCGATCGCGATCGCCTGATCCAGGTCGTGATCAACCTCATTTCCAATGCCGTCAAGTTCACCCCCACGGGCAGCATCACCTGCGGCATCATCCCCGAACCGGAGCAGGTCATCCTCTACGTTCGGGATACGGGTGTGGGCATCGCCCCCGAAGACTGCGCCAAGGTGTTTGATAAATTCCAGCAGGTAGGTTCCCCCACCGCAAAGACACGGGGTACCGGTCTGGGACTTTCCATCTGCCAGCAAATCGTGGAGCACCACGGCGGTAGGATCTGGGTCGAAAGCACCCTCGGTCAGGGCAGCACTTTTTACGTTTCCCTGCCCCTCGGCACTGGGGATGCCTCGAATGCAACATTTGCTACATTCCCCCCGTGCCTAACCCCCTAGGATTTCCTTTACAACTTCAGGAAGTCCCATGGTATCAACGTCCTGTTCCTGTGGCGGCAGCCACATTGCTAGCTATTGCCCCGATCACGAACCCTTTTTGGCCACCATGCCCCAGGAGCCAACGGCCCTGGTGGAAGACCTCATCGCCATGGGGGTGTACCAACCCAACGCCCTTTCGCTAGCGCGGCGCTGGACCCAGTCCGAACTGCAAGCCCAACTGATCCAGCAGGCGTCCGGCGGCTTTCCCCTCCGGGAGCAGATGCTCGGGGAGTTGATCCAGGAAGCTGGCGGCATCGACCAAGTGATGACCGCCGCCTTTGGCGTGCATGCGGCAGAATTTTTTGACCAAGTCATTACCAGCGGCGAATTCAGTCGTCGGCGGTTTTTACAGCGGGTTGTTGCAGCCGCGGCGATCGTGGGCATGTCCAGTTGCACCCAAGCGTCCTCTCCCACCCAAGATGCTGCCACACCGAGCCCCACCCTTGGGGATGTGGAAAAGAAAGACCTCACCATCGGCTTTATTCCCATTACCTGCGCCACGCCCATTGTGATGTCCGAGCCCCTGGGCTTCTACGAGAAGTATGGACTCAACGTAACGGTGCGCAAATTACCCAACTGGGCAGCAGTGCGGGACTCGGCGATCGCCGGTGAACTGGATGCTTACCACATGCTTTCCCCCATGCCGATCGCCATTTCCATCGGTCTAGGTTCGGCGGCCATTCCCATCAAGCTCGCCAGCATTGAAAACATCAACGGCCAGGCCATTGCGATCGCCACCAAGCACAAGGGCAAAGTCAAGGACGCCAAGGACTTCAAGGGCTTCAAGATCGGCGTGCCCTTCCCCTTCTCCATGCACAACCTCCTGATCCGCTACTACCTAGCCGCCGGAGGGCTGAACCCCGACAAGGACGTGCAAATTTTCCCCGTTCCACCGCCAGACAGCGTCGCTCGGATGACCGCCGGCGAAATCGACGCCATGCTGATGCCCGAACCCTTCAACCAACGGGCTGTCTTTGAAAAGGTCGGCTACATTCACATGTTGAGTAAGGAACTCTGGAATGGCCACCCCTGCTGCGCCTTTGCCGCCAGCCAATCCTGGATTGAAGCCCACCCCAAAACCTTCAGTGCTGTCAATAAGGCAATCATCGATGCCTGTGGCTTCGCCAGCGATCCCGCCAACCGTCCCAAAATTGCCGAAGCCCTGATCGAGCGCAAGTACCTCAACCAGCCCCTACCGGTAGTCCAGGCTGTGCTGACGGGCACCTTCGAGGATGGGCAGGGCAATACCCTCAACGTACCCGATCGCATTGGGTTTGACCCCTACCCCTGGCAAAGTTTCGCCAAATGGATTTCGTCCCAAATGGTGCGCTGGGATCTGTTGCCCAAAACCAAGGCCAATTTTGACCAGATCGCCGACGACGTGTTCCTCACCGAAATTGCTGCCGGACTGCAAAAGGAGCTGGGGCAGACCCCACCCACCGAAAAGGAACGGGTCGAAACCCTCAAGTACGACACCTTCGATCCTAAGGATCCCAACAAGTACGTCGAAGAGCAAATCAAAAAGTTTAAGGTCTAAGCCATGGTTGCGGAGAAAAATAGCCTGCCCCTGTTCCGGCTCAGTGACGACCACAAGGCCCTGATGGTAACCCTCGCCATCATGGTGGTGCTGATCTGCTTTTGGGAATGGGGCGTGCAGCAGAAGATCTTTTTGCCGATCATGCCCTCGGCCCTCGATACGGCCAAGGAATTTTGGTTCTGGATTTCCAACCCATTTTTCGATAACGGCCCCAACGACCAGGGCATCGGTCTGCTCCTGGTCGTGAGTTTGCGGCGGGTGCTGTCGGGATTTGCCATCGGCTCCCTGATCGCCGTCCCCCTGGGTATTTTGGTTGGTCTTTCCCCCATTATGTCCAAGGCGGTGGATCCATTTATCCAGATTTTGCGACCCGTCTCACCCCTAGCTTGGCTGCCCTTGGGCTTGGCTTTGATGCGGGATTCGGAGCTAACAGCCCTGTTTGTTATTGCCATCACGAGTATTTGGCCCACTCTGGCCAACACCAAATTTGGGGTCAGCCATGTGGATCCCGTCTACGTGCAGGTGGCAAAAACCCTCGGGGCTTCCCAGTGGCGGATCGTGCTCAAGGTAATTTTGCCGGCGGCGGCCCCCAGCATCGTGGCGGGGTTGCGCATCAGCTTGGGCATTGCTTGGCTGGTGATCGTTGCCGCTGAGATTCTCCTCAGTGGTGGCATTGGCTACTTCGTGTGGAACGAGTGGAACAACCTCAAAATCACCAGCATCATTACGGCGATCGTGGTCATTGGCTTGGTCGGATTGGGCATGGATCGCCTTTTTGGATTGCTAGAGCGCTGGGTGTCCTTTGGTCAGCGCCCAGCGGCGGAGTAGGTGGAGCGCCCAACCATGCAAACAGCGTCCCATCTCTCGATTCAAGGCATTGCCAAAACCTTCCCGGGGCGGCGGGGCATTCTTGATCGCGTCCTCGGCCGCACGTCGTCCGATTTTGTGGCGATCGCCGATATCAACCTCGAAATTCCCCCCAACACCTTTGTGTCCATCATCGGGCCCTCCGGGTGCGGTAAATCCACGCTGCTCAGTATCATTGCTGGACTGTTGCCCCCCACCCAGGGCAGCATACTGCTGGGCGATCGCCCCGTCACCAAGCCCGGCCCCGATCGCGGCGTTGTCTTCCAAAACTACGCCCTGATGCCCTGGATGACCGTAGCCGAAAATCTCCACTTTGCCCTGGAGACGGTGTTTCCCGAGATGCCCGTAGCCGAGCGCAAAAGCCGCGTCTATGAGTACATCGAATTGGTGGGGCTCAAGGGTGCGGAGCGCAAGCATCCCCACGAACTCTCCGGCGGCATGAAGCAACGGGTCGGAATCGCCCGGGCCCTGGCGATCGATCCCCAAATTCTGCTGATGGATGAACCCTTTGGCGCCCT
>DBAX01000142.1 GCA_002291895.1 Cyanobacteria bacterium UBA999 | reverse complement strand
GATAGGGTGGCTTGAATGCGACGTTGCTGCTGCCCATACCCCAATTGGATCATGGCGCGACTGCCCAGATCGATGACCGGAATCCGCCGCGCCCGCGCTTCGGCCACAATGGATTCCGTACTCGGGCCCATCTGCCCATCGAGCCGCAACTCCTGAAGATCGGCGATGTCCTGTTCAAGTTCGCTAGCACTGTAGGTTCCCGTATCGGCAATGGCCTGGCACAACCTTAGCGCCGCCCGGCCAGCGTAACGTCCCGCCTCTTCAATCTGATATTCAAAAACCACCTGGTAGACGGAGGGTTCTAGGGTGGGTTTCACCCGATGAAAGCTGCCCGGCATGCCCGCCATTTCCTGCAACACGAGGGCCACCTCCGGAATCAGGTTCGCAAGAAACTCCGAGCCCCTACTCGCGGAGGGCACCGGACGACCGGCAAGGGGGGGTAAAATCCGGGCGAGATCCCGATAATACCTGTCCGGCGCACCCCTCAGCTCCGGCACCTCAACGCGCATCACTACAAGCTGCGGAGTCTCAATACTCCAGTAGTTGGGACCCCGCAAAACCTGAATTTTAAGCATTTTCATAGGTGAAAGTGTCCTGGCGGCCTACAGCAATAGAAAACTTTGATAGTAGAGGGATCGGGAAACAGCATTCTGTAGCTTAAGCTGCATTTCTGCCCCCAGACAAATCTCGGTAGGTACTAACACTTTACCAAGATTTGGCTCCTAGCTTTTAGTTCGCAGAACCTAAGCTAGGAATGGGGCGGCTAGAGGTTGGGAGAAGGAGGATGGTGGTCAATGCGGCCGGGAACTGGGCGTTGGTTGGGCTGAAGTCCCGTGAGCATCCGCGTCAGGTGGGTGGCATCCAAGACCGGACGACTCTCCCGCACTTTGTGCCACACTGAACGTGCCATGAGCAGTCCGCGGGTGGTGGGGTTGGCCCCAATTTGTTCCAGAAAAGCCTCCC
Source organism: Cyanobacteria bacterium UBA999 (assembly GCA_002291895.1). Taxonomy (GTDB): domain Bacteria; phylum Cyanobacteriota; class Cyanobacteriia; order Pseudanabaenales; family Pseudanabaenaceae; genus UBA999. Next base: position 4,467 of record DBAX01000142.1, on the reverse strand, counting down.
GCTCCGGTTGGTAGTCTGCCGAACCAAGGAGAATCTTGCCGCTGGGATTGTGGGCCGCTGCCACCCGGGCCAACTGGGACATAATTTCGGGATAGAGCCACGTATAGGCCGGATGCACGGTAACGTGACAGGTGTGTTGGGCGGGCTGTGCTTCGCGGGAACGTTGGAGCAAAAGGGCAAAATAGGCGATCGCCGCCTTCCGCTGGGGTTCGTAAACGTAGCCCGACACCTCTTGAAGTTGGGAGAGCAACTGTCCGCCGTGGCGAATCAAGCGGGACAGCAGGTGGGAACGAAAATCCTGAATTCCCAAGTCAAACACTTGCCGCACTTGGGGAGGCATGGCCGCCGTATCTAATTGATAGAGCAGCAGCGCATCGGCATTGCTCACGGGCAAAAGGTTGGGCAGATCGGGAGCACGCTCGGATAAACGCTGCAGCAGTTCAACCCCCAGTTCCCAGGTCGTGAGGTGGGCCAGGGGCTGAAAACCATTCTGCCGGTAAAGGGCGATCGCATCGCGGGACAAAGCATCGACCTGCAAAATCCAGGTGCGGGCCTCCCAGCAGGATTCCAGGCAGGAGCGAATGAGATGGGTGCCTACGGAGGTGGCGGAGACCGTGGTGTAGGTGGGGGCAATGGCGATGCGCTCCACCTGCCAGGTACTGCGACTGGCGTTGACGGGTGACACCTGAATAACCCCCTGCACCTGACCATCGCAATCGGCGACGTAGAGTCGGGTTTGAATGCCGCAGAGCTGCTGCACCGCCGGCGGCACCCAGGGAAGAACCTGCTTGAGGGGATGGGCGAGGGGCAGCGGGGAAGCACCACCCACAGTGCCACCACCAAAAGTTCCCCCCCAAAGGTGAACTTCGTCGGAGCTGTGGGTCATCAGGGAGGCAATCAGTTCACTGTCGCGGGGATGAGGAGGACGAACCAGCATACTTGTCCCAAATTTTGCCCTCATCATAGCAGCTAGTATGCTAGATTAGCTTGACTGTGTGCACAAGGGATGGAGTTGCAATGGCAAAACGCCGTAACCAAAAGAAAGAAAAGGCTTTGCGCAATCTTGCGTACGCTCGCAAATTTCGTAAGCGTACACCTATGGGGCGCTTTGGGCGGCGACGCTCCTTTGGCGGCTTTAACGATGCCGAAGATGGTGACATGGTCGAGGGCGGCGAAAACTCCGGGGCCACGGATATCGGGGATGCCAAATCCTAGGTCGCACCTAGGGCTTGCCCTGTGTACCGGATTTACGGATTTCACTGTGGCGATCGCCCGCAGTCTTGAAGGGGAAGAACCCATTGGCAATGGCAGCAGCGCTAGCCCCTACCAAGAAGCGGTTTCAGGGGGATTTCAGATTGAGAACCAGCGTAGTTGGTTCCTTGGCAGGGATTTATCGATCCGGGGGCACTCCTGCCTTCAAGAATTTATGGCACCCTACTCCTGGTATCACCTGTCGTGGTTGGTGGTTGCCACTTCAGGAGAAAGTCTTACTGGAGTGCGTATTGGCGTGGTAACGGCGCGCACCATCGGTCAGCAGTGCGCTGTTCCGGTCTATGGCATTCCGGAAACAGCCGAGATTCCACTGCTGCTAACCCGGGGCTACGAACGTTGGTTGCAAGGTGATCGCGGCGATTGGGATCGGGTACTGCCCCAAAGCTAGGAGGCTATGGGCCATTCAAAGAAAGGTTCTAGGGTCTGGAAGACAACTCCGGCAGCACGCCGGGCATCTTCGGCAAAGGTGAGATTTTGGGCCGTATCGAAGAGCCGCACCTTGAGTTCGGCGCTGGTGTCGCAGGTCAGGAACAGCCGTTCGAGCAGCGTGTCTAGGTCGTAGGTGCACAGGGTGCTCCAATCCCGCTCCGTGGGATCAAAGGGATATTCCAGAACCGAAAAAATCAAAATTTTGGCATGCAACGGGCTGATATTCCGGCAGACGTCACCGCGCACGTCGAAGGGGTTGGGAATGTAGCCCAGCTTTTGGGTTGTGGGGGGTAGGGGTTCGGCGATCGTGGAAGATTGGGGATCGATAGAACTGGTGGCGCTAGGGGGTAGGTCGGCATAGAGCAAGCCGATGGTGTCAATAACTGTGTCGGCGGCCAGGAGATAGTCCGATTGTTTATTGATGCGTTTGAGATAGAGATTGATGGTCTGCTTGAGATCGCCAAGCACGGGGAAGGTGTGGAGCGTCTCTTCAACCAGCTGCCGCAAGTCGGTACGCTTGACCTCTTCAACGTCATTGGACCAGTAGTCGTGACAAATGAAGAGCATCAGGCGCTTAATCCGGAGGATATTTTCGTCTTCGGCAAGGCTAGCAACGATCTCGTCAATGAGTTGGCTTTGGGTATCCATAGGCTCTGGGAAATTTGTGCGGAGCGGAGTTAGGCCATGACTTTGCCGTCGGGTAGGGTTGCCCCGTGCATTGTAGTTCCAATCATACTGGCACCACTCAGCTCAGCGCGGGTGAGCAGGGCATCGGAAAGGTCGGCTCCATCTAAGTTGGCACGAACCAAGTAGGCATCGACTAGGTTGCATTGCTGAAGGTTGCAGGTATCGAGGTTGGCACGGCTGAGATCGCACCCCGCCAGGATGGCCTGGTACAGTACCGAACGGCTAAGGTTGGCATTGGTCAGTTTAGCCTTGGAGAAGTTGCCACCGGCAATGTCGGTTTCACTCAGGTTGGCACCACTGAGATCGGCACGGCTAAAGTTGGCACCGCGCATGTAGGAGCCAGCCAGGTTGGTGCCCGTAAGATTGCTCTCCGTGCAGACAGTACCAATCATCAAAACGCCGCCGAGGTTGGCCCCCCGGAAGTCCACGCGGCTGAGGGTGGCATCACTCAAATCCGCCCCCGTCAGATCGACACCACTCAGATCGACGCCACTGAGGTTGGCCCCCCGGAGGTCGGCACGGCGGAGGTCGGCGCCCTGGAAGGTGGTGTTGGGATAGCCGCGTTCCTCACGGATGAGGGCCGAGCGGAGAATGGCACCCCGCAAAATGGCCCCGCGAAGGTTGACGCTGCGCAGATCCGCCTCACTAAGGTTGGCATCCATCAGGTTGGTCAGGGAAAGATTGGCACCAAAAAACACGCAGCGCTGGAGGGAGGCTCCATGGAAATCCACGCTGTTGAGGTTGGCGCTGGTGAAGTTGGCTTGGTTGAGAATGGCACCGCTGAGCTTGGCTCCGGAGAGGTTGGCGTTGTTGAAGGTGGCTTTATTGAGATAGGCAAAGACAAAACTGCTGCGCTTGAGATCGGCTTTGGTAAAGTTGATGCCGATGAGATCGGTGCTGTAGAAATTAACTCCTGTGAGGCTTGCTCCTGTAAAGTCTCGCTGCCCGGCGGTGTAGCTTTTGAGGAGTTGTTCGGCATTCATGGAGTGCTTTCAGTCTGCGCGGTTCGTTCCCATTGAACCACTTTTTGCCCTATTTGTGGCAGTCGTTATCGGGGTTGGACGGAGATAGGGTAATCGAAAGCCAACCACCGCCAGTTTGGGGATGGTTGTGGGCGGTAATGGTGCCGTGGTGTTGCTGGCAGATTTGCTGGGCGATCGCCAATCCTAAGCCGCTACCGCTGTTGTGTTGGTGGCTGCGGGCGGGATCGCTGCGGTAGAACCGTTCAAAGACGTGGGGCAGGTCGTCCTCGGCAAAGCCCGTGCCATGGTCGATCACCTCAAGGTGGATGTGCGCTCCAGTGCAGGTAAGGCTGACATCGATGGTGGTGTGGGGCAGGGTGTGCTTAATGGCGTTGTCGAAGAGGTTGAGGAGGAGGCGATGGAAGCGAGGGCGATCAACAGATAGGATGCAGGGATCGAGGCGATCGCAGTGGAGGGTGACGTGTTTTTCGAGGGCAAGGGGCTCAACGCTCTGCCAAGCTTGCTGGATCAGTTCCGTAAGGTCGGTGGGCTCCCGTTGGGGCAGGACTTCCGCGTCCATGCGGCTGAGATCGAGGAGATCCCGCACCAGGGTACTCAGTCGCTCCACCTCCCGCAGCAGGCGTTCTAGCCAGCCTAGGGCAAAGTCATCGGCGCGGCGCTGCAGGGTTTCGGCAATAAGGTGGATGGCGGTTAGGGGCGTTTTGAGTTCGTGGGCGATGTCGGCGGTGAGGCGATCGCCGGCTTGGCTGAGGCTGACGTATTCCTGGCGATCTTCAAGGAAAATGCCGACATGGCCCTGGGGCAGGGGGACGCTGTGACCCCGCAGGGGACGCCCAATGGCAGTAACGGGGTGCTCGGGGTCGGGTATGACCGCCCGGAAGATCCATTCCCGACGGCGGGAGGTCTGCTCTAGGCGCGTTAGTTGAATCAGTTGGTCGAGTTCGTAGGAGCGAACAACCTTAAGTAGGATAGGCCGGCGTTTTTGCGTAGCAGGATGATCGGGAATGTGCAGCAGAATAGCGGCCGTGGCGTTGCAGTACTCCAGGCGATTTTCTTCATCAACTTGCAGGTACCCGACGGGGGCAGCATCCAGGAT
>DBAX01000003.1:8146-8664 GCA_002291895.1 Cyanobacteria bacterium UBA999 | reverse complement strand
AATTCCCACAACGGTGCACTATGCCTCGGAATACCGCTACGCTCCCCCACCCCCCCGCCCCCAAACGCTTGTGATCGGCGTAACCCAGTCGGGAGAAACGGCCGATACCCTTGCGGCCCTAGAGCGGGCCCGTTCTAGGGGCGATCGCACCCTGGGGATCACCAACCGTCCCGAAAGCTCCCTGGGCCGCATTGTGGATTGCGTTCTAGACACCCAGGCCGGACTGGAAATTGGCGTTGCCGCCACCAAAACCTTTGTAGCCCAACTGCTGATGTTCTATCTGCTGACCCTGACCTACGCCCAGGAGCGGCAGACCCTTTCCCCCCAGCGCCGCGATGCCCTGATTGAAGGGTTGCACCAGTTACCCGCCCAAGTGGAACGCATCCTTGAGAGTCAGGAGCGCTACATCGAGCAGCTTTCCCACCAGTTTGCCCACACCCGGGACGTGATCTATTTGGGGCGGGGGATCAATTTTCCCATTGCCCTCGAAGGGGCCCTCAAGCTCAAGGAGATCAGCT
>DBAX01000003.1:1257-7816 GCA_002291895.1 Cyanobacteria bacterium UBA999 | reverse complement strand
AAGGAGATCAGCTACATCCATGCGGAGGGCTATCCGGCCGGGGAGATGAAGCATGGCCCCATTGCCTTACTGGATGCGGACGTTCCGGTAGTGGCGATCGCCACCCCCGGCGTGGTGTACGAAAAAGTGCTTTCCAATGCCCAGGAAGCAAAGGCCCGGGACGCCCAACTGATTGGCATCGCCCCCCTTGCCGACCCCGTGGCCAACGAAACCTTTGCCCGTATTTTGCCCATTCCCGTGGTCGATGAGATGCTGTCGCCCATTTTGACGGTCATTCCCCTGCAGCTTTTGGCTTACCATATTGCGGCTCGGCGGGGGTTGGATGTGGATCAGCCGCGAAACCTCGCCAAATCGGTCACAGTTGAGTAGACTATGCACAATTTCTGTGGAGACACTGCCATGACGGAGCCCACCAACCTCAATGAACTGGTGCAGTCGGCTACCAGGGAGAGTGATCGCCTCGCTGAATTGCTCCGTTCGGCCCAGCAGATTGACCTGCATCTCAGCCATCAAGTCCTAGAGGTTGAATCCAGCCTGCCTCGGGTTTCGGAGCAGTACACCACCGTACTCACGGAGATTGCCCAACAGGTCGCCCTCCTCGAACAAACCGTGGGCACCCTGCACCAGAGCATTCAGCAGGACACCCAACAATGGCAGACCCTTACCCACAGCAGCGCGGCGATCGCCGCCACCCTCCAGGGGGAACTGGGACGGGCCACCCCCCTATTCAGCCAAGTGCAGCAGAACACCACCGACCTGCACCAGCTCCAGCAGCACCAGCAGGCCCTACAGCTTAAGCTTGAGGAAATCAGCCAGAGCTGGGATTCCCTACGACACCAGGTGCACTACGTGCTCAACAACCAAGCCCAAGTGCTCCACGGCACCCAAGCCGAAATGCTCCAGAGCCACCGCCACAGCGAGATGCTCGCCAGCCAAATTGCCGGACTGCAGAGCGAATTCACCCAACTGCTGCCCCGCACCGATGAGCGCCTCGCCACCCTCGCCACGGAGGTAACTGCCGGCCTCACCACCCTTACCCAACGCACCAGCCAACTAGCTGCCCAGACCACCGAACTTAGCCAAGCCCAGGAAGAATTGCAGCGGCACCAGGGCACCCTGGAGCAGCACCTTGAGACTCAGCTTTCTGGCACACTCCAGGATCTGCGTGCCGACTGGCATCGACAATTGCAGCAGCAACAGCACGAAGTCAACCGCGCCTTCCAAGCTTTGCAAGCCCAAAACCAAGAACTGCAGGAGCAATTGCGCCTGGGGCAGAATCAAACCGACGAGAAGTTAACCCACCTCAGCACCCTGTTCACCAACCAATTGGAGCAGCAGCGGCAAGCCCTGTTTCAGGACTCTGCCCAAATCCGAACCCTAACCCACCGCATTCTCAGCCATCAGGCTCTTGTGCTCAACGGCACCCAAAAGGATCAACTGCGCCTCAATCGCAACACCAGCATTCTCAACCAGCGTTTTAGCCAGCAGCAGAGCCAGTTCCAGGAGCAGATGCAGACCCTGGATACCCACTATGGCAATCAGGTCGGTTTGATGCGATCGCAGCTCACCCAACTGCAAAAGGCCCACAAAACCGCCGAAACCAAACTGGATGCGGTGCAGAGTCAGCTTCAAACCCAGACCCAGCGCCTGTGGATCGTCAGTGTTTTGCTCTTTGTGGCGATCGCCGGTTTGGGCGTAGGCGGGGTTTTGCTGGTGCGCCGCCCCTAGCGCGCTGGCTACAGCAGCTTTTCCAGACCATAGACCAGGCACTTAAGGCCGAGAACCCGCCGGATAGCCAAAAGCACCCCCGGCATGTAGCAAGCGCGATCGCTGGTGTCGTGGCGCAGGCGGTAGACTTCCCCGGCGGTGCCAAAAATCACCTCCTGGTGGGCTAGCAATCCCGGCAGCCGAACGCTGTGGAGGCGGATGTTTTCACCAACGATCGCCCCCCTCGCACCGGGGTAATGCTCGGTTTCGGGTTTTTGGCTAGGATTGTAGGTTTTGCCCAGATCCGAGAGCATCTCGGCGGTTTTGATTGCCGTACCACTGGGGGCATCGGCCTTTTGGTTGTGGTGCAGTTCGATAATTTCCACGTGGTCGTAGAACCGACTCGCGGCGATCGCCGCTTGCTGCATCAAAATCATGCCGATGGAAAAATTGGGGGCCAGCACGCAGCCGGTACTGGCCTTGTCGGCAAAAACTGCCAGTTCGTGGATCTGACTGGGGGTCAGACCCGTCGTGCCCACCACCGGACGCACGCCGTAGGCAATACTCGAGCGCACGTGGTCGTAGACAACCCGAGGATGGGTGAAGTCCACCATCACGGCGGGATGCTCCTCCTGGGCCCCCTGGGCCAGCATGACTTCGAGATCCTGGGTAATGGGAATCTCCAGGGCCCCCAGACCCAACACCTCCCCGATATCTTCACCTAGGTGCTGACGGGCGATCGCCCCAATGAGCTGACAGTCGGGGCTCTGGGCGAGGGCCTTGACGGTTTCGCGCCCCATTTTGCCTAGGGCTCCTACCACAATGACAGGGATCATGATCTACTCCCGACAGAATTTATTCATGGCCGTGATGAACTTTTCCTCTTCCGCTGTGAGGCGTGCTAGCTCGGCCGCAACCTTTTCCTGGGACTCAGCATTTATCGCCTCCGCCGATTTCAGCCGCAGGCGCAGTGCCACCGCCACATCGGTATAAAGGGTGGAGAGCTGCTCTTGCAGGGTTTTAAGCTGGCTATCCTGGAGGGCGATCACCTGCAGATCCCTACGCAAGCCCTCAAAGGTCGTGGCCAGCACCGCAATTTCCTCCGGCGATTGGGGAGGTTGCACCGCCTGCAACCGGTTCACAAGTTCTGCAAGACGGTTGCACTGGGTAATTTTTGATTCTGCTGCGCAGCCGATGAGCACCAGCATTCCCAGGCTTAGCCCCCATCCGAGGCTTCTTCTATTAAAAAAATCCATGGAGTGAGATCGCCTCTGCCAAGAATGATTAGAATTTTAAGAGATTTTTGGAATTTTTAACGCTATGACACTGAATCGCAGAAGCCAAGTGGTGACGGCAGGAGCCTCCCGCTCCCCTAACCGCGCCATGATGCGGGCCGTTGGCTTCGGAGATAACGACTTCCACAAGCCCATCGTGGGCATTGCCAATGCCTACAGCAACCTCACGCCCTGTAATGTGGGCATCGGCACCCTAGCCGAGCGGGCCATGGCCGCTCTGAGAGAATGCGGTGCTATGCCCCAAACATTTGGCACCATCACCATCAGCGATGGTATTTCCATGGGCACCGAGGGCATGAAGTATTCCCTGGTTTCCCGGGATGTGATTGCCGATGCCATCGAAACGGTTTGCAATGGGCAGAGTATGGACGCGCTGCTAGCTCTCGGGGGATGCGATAAAAATATGCCCGGTGCCATGATTGCGATCGCCCGGATAAACATCCCCAGCATTTTTGTCTATGGCGGCACGATTAAGCCAGGGCACTACCAGGGACAGGATCTAACCATCGTCAGCGCCTTTGAAGCGGTCGGTCAGCACAGTGCGGGCAAAATAGACGACCGCACCCTCCTCGAAATCGAGCGCCACGCCTGCCCCGGCGCCGGTTCCTGCGGTGGTATGTACACGGCAAACACTATGTCCTCGGCCTTTGAAGCCCTGGGCATGAGCCTGATGAATTCCTCGACCATGGCGGCGGAGGATGGCGAGAAAAGCGACAGCACCGCCCGCTCGGCGGCTGTGCTCTACCAGGCGATCGCCCAAAATATTTTGCCCCGGGACATCATTACTCGCCGGGCGATCGAAAATGCCCTGTCGGTGATTATGGCCGTTGGCGGCTCCACCAATGCGATTCTGCACTTTTTGGCGATCGCCCATGCGGCGGAAGTGCCCCTCACCCTCGACGACATCGAAACCATCCGCCAACGGGTGCCGGTGCTCTGTGACCTCAAGCCCAGCGGTCGCTTCGTGGCGACCGATCTGCACCGCGCCGGCGGTATTCCCCAGGTCATGAAAATGCTCCTCGTTCAGGGTCTGCTCCACGGAGACTGCCTGACGATTACGGGGCAAACCATTGCCGAGGTACTGGCCGATATCCCCGCTGCGCCCGCTGCCGACCAGGAGGTCATCCGCCCCTGGGAGCGTCCCATGTATGCCCAGGGCCACCTCGCGGTGCTGAAGGGCAACTTAGCGACGGAGGGGGCCGTGGCTAAAATTAGCGGCGTCAAGGTGCCCCAAATCACCGGCCCCGCCCGGGTGTTTGACTCCGAAGAGGCTTGCCTGGCGGCTATTTTGGCCGGTGCCATCCACAAAGGAGATGTGGTGGTGGTGCGCTACGAAGGGCCCAAGGGTGGGCCGGGCATGCGGGAAATGCTGGCACCCACCAGCGCGATCATCGGTGCTGGGCTCGGGGACTCCGTAGGACTGATCACGGACGGGCGCTTCTCCGGAGGCACCTACGGCCTGGTGGTGGGGCACGTGGCTCCCGAAGCCTTTGTCGGCGGGGCGATCGCCCTCGTTCAAGAGGGGGATTTGATTACCATCGATGCCCACCAGCGCCTCCTCCACCTCCACGTTTCCGACGAAGAACTAGCCCAGCGCCATGCCCAGTGGCAGCCCCCGGCGCCCCGCTACACCCGAGGGGTTCTGGCCAAGTATGCCCGTCTCGTTTCCAGCAGCAGCCTGGGAGCCGTTACCGATGGCCAGTGATTCAGCGGTGCTTTGGCTGGCTTCGGCATCTCCTACCCGAAAAAAATTGCTCGAAAATGCTGGATTTCGCCCCCGGGTGCAGATCAGCCAATTCGATGAATCCCTTGTAACGGTTCAGGATCCGGCGGCCCATGTCACCACCCTGGCCCAATGCAAGGCCGAAGTAGTTGTGCGTAGTCTCCCGGCCGAGGAACGGGCAGCACCCACCCTCGTCCTCGGCTGCGACTCCATTTTGTACCTCCACGGACAGGTGCGGGGCAAGCCGGAATCGGCGGCCGTGGCGATCGCCACTTGGGAGCAGATGCGGGGACAGAGCGGCGACCTTTACACCGGGCACTGCCTGATCGACGCTGCCAAGCAGCGCATGGTTGTTCGTCATCGGGTAACTAGAGTTCATTTTGTCGATGCCACCGATGAAGAGGTGCACAGCTATGTTAGCACCGGGGAGCCCGTATGTTGCTCGGGGTGCTTTACCCTGGAGGGGCTGGGCGGCTCCCTAGTAGAACGCATTGACGGCTGCTACACCAATGTATTGGGGCTGAGCCTGCCCCTGTTGCGCGCAATGCTGCGGGAGTTGGGCTTTCGTCTGTTGTTCACCCCCGCCGAAACCCTGATTCTGCCCCACCATGACCCCCACTGATACCGAACTCCACCTCACCATGGTGGGACTGATTGCCCTATTTGCGATCGCCCACAGTGGTTTAGCCTCCCTCCGCCTGCGGGCCGAAGCCGCGATCGGAGCCCGGGCCTATCGGGTGCTCTTTGCCCTGATTAGCCTTACCCTCGCCTTGCCGGTGTTTGTCTTCTATTTCAACCACCGCTATGCCGGAATCAGCCTCTGGTTTGTCCAGGATGTGCCAGGCATGGACATGCTGGTCGCGGTGATTTCCAGCGTGGCTTTTTTCTTCCTGTACCCCGCCACCTTTAACCTCCTCGAAGTTGCGGCGATCGCCCGTCCCCAGGTACACCTCTTTGAAACCGGCATCACCCGTATTTCCCGCCACCCCCAACTCACTGGCATGGCCCTGTGGTGCATTGCCCACACCCTGTGGCTGGGCAGTTCCTTTGCCCTAGTTGCGGCCCTGGCGTTGGTTGGGTACCACATTTTTGGTGCTTGGCATGGCGATCGCCGCCTAGAGACCCGCTATGGTGCGGCATTTCTGGCCTTGAAGGAACGTACGTCCATCCTGCCTTTTGGCGCGATCCTGCGGGGGGAGCAGCAGTTGGTCTGGTCCGAATTTTTGCGTCCCGCCTACCTGGGTGTTATCGCTACCATTGTCCTGTTTCGCTGGCTTCACCCCATCGTTCTGCCCGCCGCTGCCCAGTTGCCCCTCTAGGGCTTGATCAAAATTTCTAGAGCGGTGTCGGCTTCGTTGCCAAGCACGGCCCATCACCACACACCCCACAGGTGGCCCCCGAGCCCCGCTGCCCATCCTGAAAACCCATTGTGTAGGCCGTCTCTACCACCCGCAGGCTCAAGTTTGTCAGCGCCAAGGCCACAAAGGGATCGAGCGGCTCTGTGATGTTCAGGTACAACTGTTCAAAGGAGCGCAGAAGAGCTTCGGGGGTTTGCATAGAACAACCTCGTAACGTGGGCTTGCATTTCTGCCCCGCTCCCCATCTATCCAGGGAGCTAAGTACAAATGCTACACCCACCATAGCGGTCTATCCAGCCAAAGATGTTATCTTCTATACCAGACCTTTTTGCATTGTTGATTTCCCCCCGGAGAAAGATATGGCTACGACCCGCCGCGTCGCTAGAGTTGCGGAGCAAATTAAGCGCGAAGTTAGCAGCATGATCCTGCGCGACCTTAAGGATGACCGGGTGGCCGCGGGGATGGTGAGCGTCACC
>DBAX01000003.1:0-945 GCA_002291895.1 Cyanobacteria bacterium UBA999 | reverse complement strand
CGCGGGGATGGTGAGCGTCACCGAAGTGGAAGTTTCGGGAGATCTGCAGCATGCCCGAATTTTTGTGAGCGTCTATGGCACCGAGGAGGCCCAAAAAGAAACCATGGCGGCCTTGACGGCGGCTACGGGATTTGTGCGCCATCAACTGGGGCAACGCCTAGGTTTGCGCCGGGTGCCCGAAGTACTTTTCAAGCTCGATCAGTCCTTCGAGCGCGGTCTGCGGATTCTGTCGCTGCTGAACCACATTGAGCAGGAGCGGCAGCAGAAACCCCAGGAGTCCGAAGAATTTCCTGAAGAAGGTTCCACCGACGACCTGGACTAGAGGCGTATTTCCTTGCCCGCGGGTTGGATGAACCGGCTGTTTGCCCGCAGAAAACAGTGCACGTTGGTCTGGGGTTCCTCTACCACTACGGGCAGCCAGGGCTTGCCTCGGCGATCGCGGATGATGATTTGGGCGCCCAAACTTGTAGTAAAGGCCTGCACAATTGTGCCTTTTTTGAGGGTAGTCACCGCCGGCCACTGCCCAATGGCATGGCGATCGCCCACCAAAAGCGCCTCTCCTCGGGGAGTGTCAAACCACTGCGTGCCACGGGAGAAGTTGGGAGCCATGCGGCAATTTAGTCCGGCGGGATCGCGATCAACTACCCGCCAAAGCCTGTGGACGGGGGTGCGGCGCACCGGTGGAACATAATCGCCCTGGGCGTTGGGAACGGGTAAAGCCGCAAGGATAGACATCAACCCAATCATGACGCTCCAGCTAGAACCTAACCCACCTTACGCTTAATGTAATCCACCAACTGCTGCAATTGCTTGTGCTGGGTCACAATTTGCTGCTCGAGGGCCTTGATCCGTTTGTCCATGGTGTCGACCAATGCCGCCTTTTCTTCCAGCTTCTCTAGGCGCTGCGTTAGTTCCGAACTGGGGGCCGCGACGGGGGCTTCGGGG
>DBAX01000001.1:625-2540 GCA_002291895.1 Cyanobacteria bacterium UBA999 | reverse complement strand
CCCCCGCACCGCCGCCGACCTGTTTTGCCGTGACCTGATTGCGCTAGAGCCGGAACTGCGCTCCTTTATTATTTTGCTGCCGGAGTTCAACAGCCTGTTCCGCTATGGCGAAAACGTTCGCCGCAAGTTAGACCGCCTCAGTGAAGACAAAACCCGCTTCCTCACCCCCCGCCGAGAATCCGTGCCCTTTCGCCTGCTGCTGCTGACCCCCACCCTATCGACCAGTCGGGGCTACCTGTCGTTTCGCAACCATCGCTTGGACGTCGAACCCCGCCCCATCGACACCGAACGGCTATTTTGTCGCGATCGCCGTTTTCCCAAGCCCCGCAGTTTCATCTTTAGCAGCCAGGCCTTTGCCCGTAGCGAGGCGGTGTGGAACGAAATTCGGGAGTTGCTCCTCTATACCCTGCGGTTTTGGATCCAACCCCCGCTGACCGACGAGCGTCCCTACCTGCCGCCCCCAATCTCCTAGGAATTGAGAAAGGGAAACCAATCCGAACCAATGCCCCGGGCCATCAACGATGCCATCAGGGGAATGGTGCTAAAGCCGGCCAACTCGACGCGAATGATGGTTTTCAGCCGCCCGATGAGATCCTCGCTCACCTCCGGTGCCTTGTCCTGGCGCAGGGGAGGAATCCAGCGCAAAAACGTAAACGTAGGGTAAAGCGATAGGGTGCCCACCAGGATGTACAGACCAATCTTGACCCAAAAGAGGGGCTGATGGGTGTAGTAGGACGGCTCCTTGGCATAGTAGAGCACCCGCAGCACCCCCGTAACCAAAGCCGCCAAGCCAGCAATGCCATAGAGTGTATCCGCCACCATGATCCGCCAGCCCTCCTTGGCGGTGAGATCTTTTTTGAGGGTAAACAGTTCCGTTGCCAGGGTGGCAAAAATCGTTCCCAAACTCAAATAATGCACATAGGCCGTAATTGCGCTCGCCCACATAATCAAGTCCTGCCGTAGAAAAAAATGACAAACTGTAACGCCATTGTAAAGGAAGGGGCATCCCCACCTGCCCTAGGGAACCTGCTAGATTAGGCAGACATAGTGGAAGAAGGGTAAGCACTCAAAAGCATGGCAGTAAAACCGGAATGGCTGCGGGTCAAAGCGCCCCAACAGCAGCGGGTGGGCAGCGTCAAAGAAATTCTGCGGGATTTAGGTCTGAATGCGGTTTGCGAAGAGGCCTCGTGCCCCAACATTGGGGAGTGCTTCCAGGCGGGCACGGCCACGTTTTTGATCATGGGCCCTGCCTGCACCCGTGCCTGCCCCTACTGCGATATTGATTTTGCCAAAACACCCCAGCCCCTCGACCCAACGGAACCCGATCGCCTTGGAGAGGCCGTAGCCCGGTTGCGCCTGAATCATGTCGTAATTACGGCGGTGAATCGGGACGATCTGCCGGACGGTGGCGCGTCTCAGTTTGTCCGCTGCATTGCTGCCGTGCGTGCCCGCATGCCCGCCACCACTATTGAGGTGCTGATTCCCGATCTCTGTGGCAATTGGCAGGCACTGGATAGCATTCTCGCCGCCGCTCCCGAGGTGCTGAACCACAATACCGAAACCGTGCCCCGCCTTTACCGTCGGGTGCGCCCCCAGGGAGATTACGGGCGATCGCTCGAACTCTTGCGCCAAACCCGCGATCGCGCACCGGGGATGTACACCAAGTCGGGCATTATGGTTGGTCTCGGGGAAACCGATGCTGAGGTGCGGGCGGTGATGGCCGATCTCCGGGCAGTGCACTGCGACATTCTCACCATTGGGCAATACCTCCAGCCCAGTGCCAAGCATTTAGCCGTCCAGGAGTTTATTCCTCCAGCCCAGTTTGACTCCTGGCGGGCCCATGGCGAATCCCTGGGTTTTTTGCAGGTGGTGTCTTCCCCCCTCACCCGCAGTTCCTACCACGCCGAGGAAGTGC
>DBAX01000001.1:0-303 GCA_002291895.1 Cyanobacteria bacterium UBA999 | reverse complement strand
TCCTACCACGCCGAGGAAGTGCAGCGCTTGATGACCCAGTACCCCCGCTAAATCCGGGGGGATAATTCTAGGGCAAAAGGTAGACCAGCAGGGCTGCCACACCGCCCAAAGCAGGAGCCGCCAAGCCATAAACAAGGCTTCCGCTCGGGACTGCAACGGCCCAAAGGGCGATCGCCCCGCCAAAGGCCCCAAAATACGTACCGATGCCCAAACCACCCCAGCGCGGGGGGAGGGTTACCAGGGCCAGCGGAATCATGCCGTGGGTCACTACCCCCAGACCGGCCGCGAGCAGGGGCACCGCAA
>DBAX01000065.1 GCA_002291895.1 Cyanobacteria bacterium UBA999 | reverse complement strand
AGCACTACTGCAAAGACAGTCCCCCAAGATCAGTCTCCTTCCAACACCAAGAACCTCATTATTTTGCAAGCGACTGGTAGAGATTACAGCGAACTCGACCACACCTTGAGCGAGAGTCAGTGGCAAACGGCTGACGAATTAACCCGAAACTTCATGCTAAAAGTTATGAATCGAACTCGTGAAGGCTGGTTGAATGAGGAAAGCATCAGCCAATTTCCCGGGGAAGACCTGAAACTGATTGATAACCTTTGGGTAGGGCACAGTGATGGCACATTGGGCATCAGCATCCAGAAGCGGATCTGGCAAGAGTGCGGTTGTCCTGGTGCCGATTACACAACCCACAAAGCGGCTTGGAAAAAGTTTGGGCAGCGTGTAAATTGCCAGGGTGGCACAGGTTATGACCAATGGCGCTACCTTTCTGAGATTGACTATTCCAATCCCCAAAAATATCCAGGACATCTCCCATTGAGTTGGTGTTTCGGAAAGGTTTGGGGTGGTTCTGTGGGATGTGTAACTTCTGTGTTTTTGCGTTACTTCTCCTTTCTCGCTCAGAGTTTTGAACTTTAGCGCCATAATTTTTAGTTATGCAGGAACCTAGGAGTCCGTCTAGATTGTCTGTTTCTAGCAGAGATTAGCAAGTGGAGATGGTTTGCTTCGTTGGTGAGTCCGTGCAGGTTATCGGCGATCGCTAAAGTTAAGAATGGATAAGCGATTGTGCATAGCAAACCATTGGAGCGGACAGAATTTTGCTATTTTGGTAATGAGCAAAGGTTTAGGTCTGCCTCTTAATTAAACCGTTATCTTGCTAAAGTCAAAGATTAATTAGGGCGATCGCTTGACCTTGTCTATAATGGGTGCTTGACAAATATTCGCGTAGCGTACCCCATGCGATCGCCCTATGCCCAAACCCTCTCCATCCCAGATGAATAACGGCGCTAACCTCGGCTATGAGTCCGAACTCTTCAAGGCGGCGGACAAGCTCCGGGGCAACATGGAGCCATCGGATTACAAACACGTTGCGCTGGGGCTGATCTTTCTCAAGCATATTTCCGATCGCTTCGAGGTTCGGCGGCAAGAATTAATGGCAGAATTTCCCGATGATGTGGAAATCCTAGAGGAGCGAGATGAGTATGCAGCCGAGAATGTATTTTGGGTGCCCCAGTCGGCGCGGTGGTCGCATTTGCAAGCCAACGCCAAGCAGCCGACGATCGGCAAGCTCATTGATGGGGCAATGCTGGCGATCGAAAAGGAAAATGCTTCGCTGAAAGGGGTTTTGCCGGAGGAATATGCCCGTCCGGCGTTGAATGCAGTGATGCTGGGGGAGTTGATCGACCTGATTTCTAACATTGCCCTAGGAGAACAACGAGACAGCGCCAAGGATGTGTTGGGGCGGGTATATGAGTATTTTTTGGGTCAGTTTGCCGGGTCGGAGGGCAAGCGCGGCGGAGAATTTTACACGCCGCGATCGGTGGTGCGGGTGCTGGTAGAAATGCTGCAACCCTACCAAGGGCGGGTGTATGACCCCTGCTGTGGATCGGGCGGGATGTTTGTGCAGTCGGAAAAGTTTGTGGAAGACCATCAGGGACGGCTTGGCGATATTGCCATCTATGGGCAGGAGAGCAACTACACCACTTGGCGGCTGTGCAAGATGAACTTGGCGGTGCGGGGGATTGATTCGGACATTCGCTGGAATTCGGAGGGGTCATTTCACAAAAACGAACTGCCGGATTTGCGGGCGAATTTTATTCTGGCGAACCCACCCTTTAATATTTCCGATTGGGGCGGGGACAGACTGCGGGAAGATGGGCGCTGGAAGTTTGGCATTCCGCCGGTGGGCAATGCTAACTATGCATGGTTGCAGCATATCTGGCACCATCTGGCTCCGACGGGCACTGCCGGGGTGGTGCTGGCGAATGGGTCGATGTCGTCGCAGCAGAGCGGCGAGGGGGAGATCCGCAAGGCGATGATTGAAGGGGATGCGATCGACTGCATGATTGCCTTACCGGGGCAGTTGTTTTATTCGACGCAGATTCCGGCTTGTTTGTGGTTTTTGGCGAAGGACAAGTCGAACGGCATTGCACGGGATAAGAAGCTGAGGGATCGCCGGGGCGAGATTTTATTTATTGATGCCCGCAAGTTGGGCTATATGGTGGACAGGACGCGGCGGGAATTTAGCGCTGAGGATGTGGTGCAGATTGCCGATACCTACCACCACTGGCGAGAATGTAGGGGCGGGTTTGAAACCCATCCCTATGAGGATGTGCCGGGGTTTTGTAAGTCGGCAAGTATCGAAGAAATTCGGGGACATGGCTATGTGCTAACGCCGGGGCGGTATGTGGGGGCGGCGGCGGCTGAGGAGGACGATGTGCCCTTTGAGGAGCGGATGGCGGAACTGACGGCGAAGCTAGGGGAACAGTTTCAGGAGTCGGCGCGGTTGGAGGATGCTATTCGTAAAAATCTGGAGGGGCTAGGGTATGAGTTCTGATGCAGATGAAAACTTGACTCCACAGCCACCAGCAGGGCAAATCCTGATTTATGAGGATGGGGGGCTGAATTTGCAGGTGCGGCTGGATGGGCAGACGGTATGGCTGACTCAGGCGGGTATGGCGGAATTGTTTCAAACAACCCCTCAAAACATCACGATGCACCTTGCCACGATCTACGAGGATGGCGAATTAGACGAGGCGGCAACCTGTAAGGAATTCTTACAAGTTCGGATGGAAGGTCAGCGAACAGTCCGAAGAAACACCAAGCACTACAGTCTAGATGTGATCTTGGCGGTGGGAATGCGGGTAAGGTCGGCACGGGGGACGGCGTTTCGGCAATGGGCGATCGCCCGCTTAAGGGAACTCCTGGTTAAGGGGTTCACGATGGATGATGAACGCCTGAAAGCAGGACGGACGCTGGGGGATGACTATTTCGAGGAGCTACTGGCGCGGATTCGGGATATTCGATCGTCGGAGCGGTTGTTTTACCAAAAGGTGCTCGATATTTACGCTACTAGCATTGACTATGACGGCAAGGCGGAGACATCGCAGCTATTTTTTAAGACGGTGCAAAACAAGATGCACTGGGCAGCGCATGGTCACACGGCGGCGGAAATCATCGCTGAGCGGGCGGATGCTAACCAACCCAATATGGGCTTAACCTCTTGGAAGAATGCGCCCGATGGCAAGGTTCGCAAGGGAGATGTAAGTATTGCCAAGAATTATTTGAATGCGGAAGAACTGGATGCACTGAATCGCATCGTGACGGCATACTTGGAGTTTGCGGAGCTACAAGCCCTCAATAAGCGACCCATGCACATGAGCGACTGGATCGCCAAGCTGGATGATTTTTTGAAGCTATCGGATCGGGAGATTTTGACCCATGCGGGCAAGATTTCGGCGGAGGTGGCAAAGCTAAGGGCGGAAGGGGAATATGAAAAGTTCCACACAGCGCAATTGGCAAAATCCCAACCTGTGGATCGAGAGTTTGGCGAAGCGATCGCACAGATTAAAGAAATTGAGGCGCAACCGAAACGAAAGACTACCCGTCATAAAAGAGGTGCTAGTTCAGGAGAAGTTGGCGGAGGTAGCGATCAATGCCTAAAAAGATTGGAGAGTTAAAGGCCATGCTACGAAAAGCGGGGTTTGAATGTCGGCGTATTCGGGGCAGTCACGAACGCTGGATACACGAGGCTTTACCGGAAGTTCCTGTGACGATCACCGGAAAAGATAGCCAAGATGCTAAGCCCTATTTAGAAAAGTTGGTTAGAGCGGCACTTCAAATACTGAAAGAAAAGGAGCAAGAGCAATGATTCTATGTAAATATCGCATCAATATCATTTGGTCTGAAGAAGACAGTGGCTATTTGGTGGAATTGCCGGAGTTTGCCACGCCTATACAGCGCTACTTTACCCATGGCGACACCTACGATGAGGCACTGACCAACGCTCAGGAGGTTTTGGAGTTGTTAATTGAAAGCTACCGGTCAGAGGGCAAGGTACTACCAGAGCCGCAGGTGTTACAGGTCGCTAGGGGAATTAAATTAGGAGAAGTTGGCGGAGGTGGCGATCGATGAGTGAATGGAAGATTGTTGGTTTAGGAGATTTAGCAGCCAACGAACCTGGATCTATAGCGATCGGCCCTTTTGGTTCAAGAATGAAAGCTGAAAACTATATCTCCAAAGGTGTACCTGTCATTAGAGGTACGAATATTTCATCGGGCAAGCATTGGAAAGGAGATTGGGTTTTTATCTCTAACGAATTTGCAGATACTATGCCAAATTGCACTGTCCAGAAAGACGATCTTGTTTTCCCTCACAGAGGCTCCATAGGTGAAGTTGCCATAGTCGATAATGTTTTTTCCCGTTATATACTTTCAACTAGCTTGATGAAATTTCGGGCAGACTTGGATAAAGTACTTCCACTCTATTTGTTTTATTACTTTCGTTCGCCCCTAGGACGAGCAGAAATTATGCGGTTTTCATCTCAAGTTGGCACCCCTGGTATTGGTCAACCGCTGTCAAGTCTGAGACAATTTCGAGTTCCACTACCTCCTTCTTTAGGTATTCAAAAATCGATCGCCCGTATTCTCTCTTCTCTCGACGACAAAATCGAACTAAATCGGCGGATGAACGAAACGCTGGAGTCAATGGCTAGGGCGATTTTCAAGGATTGGTTTGTGGACTTTGGACCCACCCGCGCTAAAGAAGAAGGACGCAACCCCTATCTGCCAGAGCATTTGTGGTCGCTGTTTCCAGGGGCGATCGATCCTCAGTCGGGATTGCCGATGGGGTGGCAAAAAGGAACAGTCGGTGAATATTTCAATTTAATAATGGGGCAATCTCCACCTGGTAATACCTATAACGATATCGGTGAAGGTTTACCTTTTTTTCAAGGAAGAACAGATTTTGGATTCCGTTTTCCTGAAAATAGAAAGTATTGCTCTGCTCCAACTCGAACAGCAGAACTGGATGATACCTTAATTAGTGTTCGTGCTCCTGTTGGAGATATTAACATGGCTTTTGAAAAATGCTGTATAGGACGCGGAGTTTCAGCATTAAGGCATAAATCAAAATCACGAAGTTTTACATACTATTCTGCTTGGTCAATTCAAACAGAACTTCATAATTACGAGCATACCGGAACTGTTTTTGGAGCAATTAATAGGAATCAGTTTATGGCTTTGTCTACAGTTGAACCAGACGCAAGATTTGTTAAATTTTTTGATGATTATGTTGCTCCTATGGATAACTTAATTAAAGAGAATGTTAAGGAATCTCGCACGCTGGCTGAACTGCGCGATCGCCTCTTACCCAAGCTTATGTCTGGTGAAATTCGGGTAAAAGATGCTGAGCAAATGGCGGAGGAGGTGACATAATGCCCACCGTTTATCTTGAGACATCGATCATCAGCTATTTAGCCTCTCGCCCCAGTCGCGACCTCATTGTCGCCGCCCATCAACAAATAACCCAAGATTGGTGGGAAACTCGCCATGAGTGGGAATTAGAGTAATTTCTGCCCTTGTAATTTCTGAAAGTCAAGCAGGGGATGCCGAGGCATTAAAACGCCGTCTAAGTTATATCCAAGATTTACCGATCCTTAGACTTGGTGATGAAGTTGTAAACTTAGCCGAAAAACTTCTCAATGGTGCAGCCCTTCCGCTCAAAGCCAAAGATGACGCTCTCCACATTGCGATCGCTGCCGTTCATGAAATTAACTACCTACTAACATGGAACTGCAAGCATATCGCCAATGCCAACAAACGTACTGTGATAGAAAATATCTGTAGAGAAGCAGGATACCAGCCCTCGATTATTTGTACCCCCGAAGAACTCTTAGGAGATAACTATGTGGAATGACCCAATTGTTGATGAGCTACATCAAATCCGAGAGGCTCGCGCCGCCCACTGCAACAATGATCTACGAGCGATGGCTGATTCTCTAAAGATATTAGAGCAGGAATGGTTATCAAAATTCCCTGAACTGGATGTTAGCTTGCGTTGCGAAGCAAATCGCCTCTTACCCAAGCTTATGTCCGGCGAAATTCGGGTAAGTTCAGGTTTCAAACCTGACTGTACAGATGCGGAGAAGATGATATGAAATATGATCCTGAAAAGCATCATCGGCGGTCTATTCGCCTCAAGGGGTACGACTACAGCCAACAGGGAGCATATTTTGTAACTATCTGTACCAAAAATAGAGCATGTTTGTTCGGTGAAATTCAACAGGGACAAATGAACCTAAACGATTTAGGAAAAGTTGTTAATGATACATGGGGCAATTTGCCAAACCATTATGCCTATATTGAATTAGACACATTTGTAATTATGCCCAACCATATTCACGGCATCATTTTATTGTCCGATATTCTCGTAGGGGCGATAGGGGCAGGTTTGAAACCTGCCCCTACGACGGCGACCATCACCAAACGCCAACCATTGTCTGAAATCATTCGGGCATTAAAAACATTCTCTGCACGGCGAATTAATGCCTATCGAAACACTGTCGGTTCCCCTGTATGGCAGCGTAATTATTACGAACACATCATCCGCGACGAAGATAGCCTTGATTGTATTCGTCAGTACATTATGGATAATCCAAAAAATTGGCAGAGCGATCGCGAAAATTCCACCAGCACCATTGCAGGGGCAGGTTTGAAACGCACCCCTACCAACCGCAACGCAAAACCGCGTGACGAAATCCACCAATGGGAATGTTATTAATGCTATGCCCTACCTCACCGAAGCAGATATTGAAAACCTACTGATCGAGCAGTTCCAGAGCCTTGGTTATACCTACCTTACTGATGCTGTCTCCAATCCCGATAGTGAATGTCCCGAACGGGAATCCTACGGCGATGTCATCCTTACCCAACGGTTAAGGAATGCCCTCGATCGCCTCAACCCCACCATCCCTGCCACCGCCCGCGATGATGCCTTCAAAAAAATCATCGCCACCCAAAAACCCAACCTGATCGAAGAAAACCGCCGCCTGCACCAAGCCTTCGTGGAAGGAATCGATGTGGAATTTTACGCCGAAGATGGCACCATTCGCGGTGATAAAGTCTATGCGATCGACTTTGCCCAGCCAGAAAATAACGATTGGCTTGTCCTCAATCAATTTACCGTCATCGAAAACAGCTACAACCGCCGCCCCGATGTCGTGGTTTTTATCAATGGTCTAGCGATCGCCGTCATCGAAATTAAAAATCCCGGCACCGCCACCCTCGCTGCCGCCTACAACCAACTGCAAACCTACAAAACCCAAATTTCCGCCCTCTTCCGCACCAACGCCCTCCTGATCACCACCGATGGACTCACCGCCCGCATCGGCTCCCTCACCGCCGACCTAGAACGGTTCATGCCCTGGTGCACCGTCGATGGCAAAGATATTGCCCCCAAAAATACCCCCGAAATGCAAGTGCTAATTAAAGGGGTATTTGCCAAACACCGATTGCTGAATCTGATTCAAAACTTTATTGTCTTTGGCGATTCTGGAGCGGGTATTCGCAAAATCATCGCCGGATACCACCAATTCCACGCCGTCCAGAAGGCTGTTACTAGCACCATTACTGCTTGTACGGGCGGGTTTGAAACCCGCCCCAACGGTAATCGCAAAGCCGGAGTCATCTGGCATACCCAAGGCTCCGGCAAAAGCCTACTGATGGCTTTTTATGCTGGGCAGCTTGTCCGCCGTCCCGAACTGGAAAACCCGACGATCGTGGTGATCACCGATCGCAACGACCTCGACGATCAACTCTTTGGCACCTTTGCGATGTGCCGCGATCTGATTCGCCAAACGCCCCAACAAGCCGACAGCCGCGAAGACCTGCAAACCATCCTCAACCGTGCCTCCGGCGGCGTTGTGTTCACTACGATTCAGAAATTTGCTCCCGCCAAAGGGGAAAGTACCTATCCGATTTTGAGCGATCGCCGCAACATCATCATCATTGCCGATGAAGCCCACCGCAGCCAATATGGATTTAGAGCCAAAGTCGATCAAAAAACGGGAGAAATTGCCTACGGCTTCGCCAAATATCTGCGGGATGCCCTCCCCAACGCCTCCTTTATTGGCTTTACTGGCACTCCGATCGAAGCCACCGATGTCAACACCCCCGCCGTTTTCGGAGACTATATCGACATCTACGACATCAGCCGTGCTGTGGCAGATGGCGCCACCGTCCCCATCTACTATGAAAGCCGCCTCGCCCGGATCGAACTTCCCGAAGACCAAAAGCCCCAGATTGATGCTGAAATCGAAGAACTTTTTGAAGACGAAGAACAATCGGAACGGGCACAGATCAATCAAAAATGGGCAACGGTGCAAGCCCTAGTCGGAGCAGAAGCCCGGTTAAAGCTCGTCGCCGCCGATCTGGTCACTCACTTTGAAAACCGCGTCTCGGCACTGAGCGGTAAAGCCATGGTTGTCTGCATGGGTCGGGCGATTTGCGTCAAGCTTTACAATCAGATTGTCGCCCTCCGTCCCCACTGGCATTCCGCCGACGATAACGAAGGTACGATCAAAATCGTCATGACGGGTTCTGCCGCCGACCCTCAAGACTGGCAACCCCACATTGGCACCAAAGCCCGCCGTGATCTGCTGGCCAAGCGGGTTAAAGATGCCAACGATCCCCTGCAACTGGTAATTGTGCGGGATATGTGGCTCACCGGGTTTGATGCGCCCTCAATGCACACTATGTATGTGGATAAACCCATGAAAGGGCATGGTCTAATGCAGGCGATCGCCCGTGTCAATCGTGTTTTTCGTGATAAGCCTGCGGGTTTAGTCGTAGACTACATCGGCGTGGCCCAGCGGTTGAAAGAAGCCCTCCGGGACTACTCTGCCCAAGACCAGCAACAGGCAGGCATTGACGAAGCCCAAGCGATCGCCCTGATGCTGGAAAAATACGATGTGGTTAGAGTCATGTTTCAAGGCTTCAATTACCAGCGCGGGTTGGCAGGTACTCCACAGGAACGCTTGGTGGTGATGGCAGAGGCGATCGAATGGATTCTAGAACAACAACACCAAGCCGCCCAGCAAGAAACCGACAACAACGCCAAAAAGCAAGCCCACCGCCGCTATCAAGATGCTGTTCTCGCCCTTTCTAAAGCCTTTGCCCTGTCCGCCGCCAGCGATGCAGCCCGCCAAATTCGCGATGAGGTCGGCTTCTTCCAAACCATCCGCGCTGCCCTAGTGAAATCCACCGCCACCCCTGGCAAATCCACCGCAGAAAAAGAATTCGCCGTCCAACAAATCATTGATCGCGCTGTCGTCTCTACCGATATTGTCGATATTCTCAGTGCCAGCGGGCTATCCTCCCCCGATATTTCCATCCTCTCCGATGACTTCTTGCAGGAAATTCAGCAAATGGAAAAGAAAAATCTCGCGCTAGAAGCTCTCAAACGCCTGCTGAATGACGAAATCCGTTCCCGCACCCGCACCAACATTACGGAAGAGAAAAAGTTTTCGGAGCGATTGGAGCAGGCGATCGCCCGATATCACACCAACGCCATCAGTACCGTTGAAGTTATCCAAGAACTGATTGAACTGGCAAAAGACATCCGCACTGCCCGCCAGCGGGGCGAGGAACAGGGACTTTCTGCCGATGAAATCGCTTTTTACGATGCCTTAGCCGAGAATGAAAGCGCCGTTGCAATCATGGGCAACGACAGCCTAAAAATCATCGCCCATGAGCTGATGATGAGCCTGAAATCGAACATCACCGTGGATTGGGCACACCGAGAAAGTGCCCGCGCCCGCCTCCGCAGTACCGTAAGGCGCATCCTGCGAAAATATGGCTATCCTCCAGACCTACAGACTACCGCCGTGCAAAATGTCTTGCAACAAGCGGAAGCACTATCGGCTACATGGGTAGCTGGTGCTTCGGTTCAAATTATTCCCTAGGAGTCCTAAAGACAATACACCCAAGTTCTGATCAAGCAAGATAACAAGCCGGTGGAGCCCACTGCTAAAAGGTTACATATTTGGTGTTCTAGGTTATCTGCTGCGGCTCAACTAGACCGATATCTTGCAACTTTCGCTGCAATTGGCATTGAGAGCAAATCCCCCTAGACCCCCCTTAAAAGGGGAACTTCAACTCCTACTCCCCCCTTCGCAAGGGGGTCTGGGGGGGATAGACATTGGCACCTAGGAGAGAATCCTACTAAATCCACCGTTCACGGAGGGGACTGAAGATCGCATTTCCTCCTTCCGATGAACGCTGGGGGAATACGCACTGGCATTGAGATAGCGAAGTTAGGAAATCAAGAATGGAGGATTCCTAAACCTTGGCAGAAACCACAGGATGGTCGGCTGCCTCAGGGCTTTGCTGCTCCGAAGGGGGAACCAACTGCCAGAAGCGGGGTAAGTACTCATTCCAGTGGGACAGGATGTGCTTTGCCTTGGGGCTGCCGGTTAAGCTAGCGGTACGTTCGATAAGTTCGTGCAGTTGCTTCTGTCCTGCGATCGCCCTTACCCGCTGCACCTTGAGGTTCTCTTGACTGAGCCGCTCGTGGAATTGCCCATCTTCATCCAAAAAGTACGCAATCCCACCAGTCATCCCCGCGCCGACATTGCGTCCAGAGGTTCCTAACACCACAATGACGCCACCAGTCATATACTCGCAGCAGTGATCGCCCGTACCCTCCACCACAGCCTTGGCACCGGAGTTACGCACTCCAAAGCGCTCGCCAGCGCGGCCGTTAGCCACCATCAAGCCACCTGTGGCTCCATAGAGGCACGTATTACCCACGATGACGTTTTGGGCGGGGTCGTAGGGGGCGGTAGCGGGGGGACGAATCGCAATTACGCCACCATTCATGCCTTTGCCAACATAGTCGTTTGCTTCCCCAATCAGGGTAAGGTGCAGCCCGGCGCTATTGAAAACGCCGAAGCTCTGACCGGCCGCTCCGTGGAATTCTAGGTGCAAGGGATTGGCGAGCCCAGCGTTACCCCACTGGCGGGCAATCTCGCCGGAAATGCGTCCCCCAACCGACCGATCCGTGGTGCGAATGGTGTACGTGCGATGGAACTCCACCTGCTGGGCGATCGCCGCGCTGCAGTCCGACAGAATGTGGTCATCGAGAACGGTGCCGTTGGTATGGGCATGTTCACTATGATGCAACCAGGTGCGATCGTGGCGCGTGTCTGGCAAATGGGTCAGAGCAGCGAGATCCAATTGCTGCCCATCGAGCTTCTCCAAGGACACATCGGTGCGCCGCGCCAGCAAGTCAGAGCGCCCAATGATATCCCCAAGGTGCCGATACCCTAGGTGTGCCAAAAGCTGCCGCACTTCCTCTGCCACAAAGAACAAAAAGTTGACCACATGCTCGGGAGTGCCGGGGAAACGCTTGCGGTATTGCTCCATCTGGGAGGTAACCCCCACCGGGCACTTATTAGTGTGACACACTCGGGCCATGATGCATCCTTCAGCGATCATGGCCGCAGTGCCAAAGCCGTATTCTTCACCGCCGAGCAGGGCGGCCATCACCACATCCCAACCGGTTTTAAAGCCTCCATCTACCCGGAGTAAGACGCGATCGCGCAGTTGGTTGGCCATGAGCACCTGATGCACCTCAGACAACCCCAACTCCCAGGGGACGCCCGCGTGCTTGATGGAACTCAGGGGTGAAGCGCCGGTGCCACCATCGTGACCGGAAATTTGGATCACATCGGCGTTGGCTTTGGCAACCCCGGCCGCCACTGTGCCAATGCCCACCTCAGCCACCAATTTCACGGAAACCTTGGCTTGGGGATTAATTTGGTGCAGGTCGTAGATTAGTTGGGCCAGGTCTTCAATGGAATAGATGTCGTGGTGGGGCGGCGGGGAAATTAGTTGTACCCCCGGCTTGGAGTTGCGCAGCAAGGCAATGTAATCAGACACCTTGGCAGCCGGAAGCTGACCGCCCTCGCCGGGCTTGGCACCCTGGGAAACCTTAATCTCCAGTTGACGCGCTCCAGCCAGGTAGGCAGGGGTAACGCCAAAGCGCCCTGAGGCTATTTGCTTAATCGCAGAATTGGCACTGTCACCGTTGCGCAGCCCCTTGAGGTGGGGAAACGTTGGAGACAACCCTTGGGCATCCACATCCTGGAGGGTCTGGGCCCGCAGGGGGTCTTCGCCTCCTTCGCCACAGTTGGACTTACCGCCAATGCGGTTCATGGCTACGGCCAAAACTTCATGGGCTTCGCGGCTGAGTGCACCTAGGGACATAGCACCGGTACAGAAGCGTTTGACGATTTCCGTGGCCGACTCCACCTCTTCTAGGGCAAGGGCGGGGCGATCACCCTGGAAGGTGAGCAGGTCACGCAGCGCCGTTGGGGTGCGGGTTTCTAGCTGTTGGCGGTAGAGGTCGTAGTGGTTGTAGTGGGCAGCAATGGTGGCAGCATCGGGGACGACACTGGAGCTACTGAAGGCACGCACGGCTTGGTGGAGGGCTTTAGCCATTTCCGGGCTGTTCATGTGGTACTCCCCACCGGTGCGGTATTGCACAAAACCCTGATTTTCTAGTTTCCGCACATGCAGCTCGGGGAATGCCTGCTGGTGGAAGTGGCGCATTTCCCGCTCCAAATCCCCTAGGGTCATACCGCCAATGCGGGACACGGTGCCGCGGAAGCAACGCTCAACCACGGAAGAAGCAATTCCAATAGCCTCGAAAATCTGAGCTCCCGAATAGCTCGACAGCAGGGATATGCCCATCTTGGACAGAATTTTCAGCAGTCCCGCTTCCACGGCTTGGACGTACCGCTGCTGAGCTTGCTCCATGGTCATAGCGGGGATTTTGCCCTGCTGCATTTGGGTTTGGGTCTTGGGTTTTTCCCACCACTGCCGGGTGGTTTCAAGGGCCAGGTAGGGGCAAACGGCGCTGGCTCCATAGCCAATCAGGCAGGCAAAATGGTGGGTACTCCAGCATTGAGCCGTATCGACAACAATTGATGCCTGCATCCGCAAACCTTCACGGATCAGTTGATGGTGCACAGCACCCACGGCGAGCAAGGCAGGAATGTAAACACGATCGGTGTCGGGTTGGCGATCGCTCAGCACGATGATCTGTACCCCTTGGCGCACCCGCCGGATCGCTTGCTCGCACAGGCGTTCCATTGCCTCAGCCATGCTTAGGGTGGTGGTGTAGGTCAAAGCAAAGGTTTCGGTGGCAAAATCTCCCTGGGCGATCGCCGCAAGGTCAGCTTCGTTGAGCACCGGCGAGGTGAGTTTGTACTGCTTGGCCGCAATGCCTTGTACTTCCAAAAGATTGGGACGCCGCCCCAAGTAGACCGACAGGGACATGACCGTCCCCTCCCGCAAAGGGTCGATGGGGGGGTTGGTCACCTGGGCAAAGCGCTGCTTGAAATAGTCGTAGACAAGGTGAGGGCGCTGGGACAGCACCGCCAAGGGAGCGTCATCGCCCATGCAAAAGACAGGTTCCTTCCCATCCTTAGCCATAGCTTCAACCACCATTTCCACGTCTTCGGCGGTGTAGCCAAAGCAGGTCTGGGACTGGGTTACCGCTATCTCGTCTAGGGTTGCTGCCCCCGCGTAGGGTTGGCGCTCGTGGTGCTGGCGGTAGGTGCGCACCCACGTGCCGTAGGGATGTTGACGGGCAACGCGCTCCTTAATTTCCCAGTTGTGGAGAATTTCACGGCGCTCTAGGTCAACGGCGATCGCCTGTCCGGGTCCCAGACGCCCCTTTTCCACCACATCGGTTTCTGGAATCACGACGGTTCCTGCTTCGGAGCCAACGACAACCAGCCCATCCCGGGTAATCACATAGCGGGCAGGGCGCAGACCGTTGCGATCAAGGACAGCACCAACCGTATCGCCATCGCTAAAGGCCAAAAGGGCAGGGCCATCCCAAGCCTCCTGCAACCCGCTGTAGTATTCGTAGAAGTCCACAATTTCAGGACGGTGCTTGAGTTCGGGCTGCTGCTCGTAGGCTTCGGGCACGAGCATCATCATGGTTTCCAGGGGGCTAAAGCCGGTTTCCACCAGTAGTTCTGCCGCATGGTCGAGGCTTGCAGAATCACTCTCGTTGGGCTTCAGCAGGGGAATGAGTTGGGAAAGGCGATCGCCCCAGTGGGAATGCTTGAAGTCATCTTGGCGGGCCAAAAACCAATTGATGTTGCCCAAAATGGTATTAATTTCGCCGTTATGCCCCAGGAACCGCATCGGCTGAGCTAGGGGCCACTTGGGCATGGTGTTGGTGCTGAAGCGCCGGTGGTAGAGGGCAAAGCGGGTGACGTATTCGGGTTGCTGCAGATCTAGATAAAACGGGGCCAAGGACTCGGATTGCACCATTCCCTTATAAACAATAGTGCGACAGGAAAAGGAGGCGATGTAAAAATCTCCGTGCCACTCGGGATAAAGGCGTTCCAATTCCAGCTTGGCCCGGCGGCGCACCAAATAAATGCGGCGCTGCCGCTCGGCGACGGATAGCTCCCGATGCCCAGAAAGCAAAAACTGTTCGATTTGGGGTTGATTCTCCCGGGCCTGACGTCCCAAAACCGCAGGGTTGACCGGTACTGGCCGCCAGCCTAGTACGGTAAAACCTTCTTCGCTGGCAACCTGCTCGCACATTTGGCGACAAAGGTCTGCCCGGACATTCTCAGTGGGCAAAAAGACCATGCCCACAGCCCCGCTGTCGGGTTGAAGCTGGGGAACGTGCTGCTGCAATAACTGCCAGGGAATGGCGGTCATGACCCCTGCGCCGTCTCCGGAAACGCGATCGGCGCTGCACCCACCCCTGTGCTCCATGCAGGTTAGGGACTCCAGAGCCAACTGGAGCACGCGATGGCTGGCCTGGCCGTGGCATTCGGCTAAAAAACCAACGCCGCAGGCATCGCGCTCTTCCACCAACCACGTAGGACCTGCCAGTGCCAAGGATGTTTCTGTCATGGGAGCTTCCGTTACCGCAAAAAAAGGATGATGTACCCAAGTCAAGGGAATACGCGATGCCAACTGTTCCTAGGCATCGGGTTTCGTCGGTACTTCCTTCCCGCGCACCACTGGTGCTCTACCCTGACTTGGTACTGCCATTGTACGCGATGATTCTGCGCTGGGGGCACCCAACGCCGTAACAATTCTTACCATTTCTTGACGCCGCGATCGCCCTTGGTCGAACTGGCACCCGGTACCTGGGCTAGCTGCTGGTTTGGACACCCGATGGGACTACGGAGGCACCGCTGAGCAGGAAGCGATCGCGAATGATTTGGGCCGCCTGGGGTTTTGAGACCCAATAGCCCTGAATTTTATCGCAGCCGAGGGAGCGCAACAGCTCCACCTGATAGTCGTACTCCACGCCTTCGGCATTGACGTCCATGTGCAGGTGGTGGGCCAGGCTGATGATGGTTTCCACGATTTCCATGTTTTCCCCCTGCTCGGTGATGCGGCAAACAAAGGAGCGGTCAACCTTCAGGGTGTTAATGGGAAAGTTGTGCAGGTAGCTTAGGGATGAATAGCCCGTACCAAAGTCATCGATGCTAATTTTGATGCCTTTAGACTGCAGCCGCAGGAGTTTAGCTTTATTCAGCTCGGCATTATTCATCATGGCGCTTTCGGTAATTTCAAGGCAGAGACTTTGGGGGGGGAGTCCGGTTTCGCCCAACACCCGGTCAATCTGCTCGGGGAGGTCGGGCTGGATAAACTGCTTGGGGCTCAGGTTGACGCTCATGGTCATGGAGCGAGCCGAGGGAAATTCCATCTGCCAGCAGTACAACTGATAGGCTGCCTGCCACAGGACGTAGCGACCGATGGGCACGATGAGGCCGGTTTCTTCGGCGATCGCAATGAATCGACCCGGCGGCACAAACCCCAGACGGGGATGGTGCCAGCGCACGAGGGCTTCAAAGCCGACGATCCGCTGGGAGAGGATGTGGAAAATCGGCTGGTAGTAAACCTCAAACTCTGCCCGCTCTACGGCTCGCCGTAGCTCGGTTTCCAAAAGTAGGCGATCGCGGGTCTGTTCGTGCATTTGCGTATCAAAGACCTCGTAGCGGGACTTTCCTTCCGCTTTGGCCTGGTACATGGCAATATCGGCATCGCGGAGGAAGCCATCGGGCTCTTGGTGCTGCAAGGTACTTAGAACAATACCGACACTGGCACTGACAAAGCACTCGTGGCTATTGATGACGAAGGGTTGGCGTAGCGCCTGTTGAATCTGATCGGCCACCCGGGTGGCAGTGGTCACGTCCTCAATATCCCGCAGCAACAGGGTGAACTCGTCACCACCGAAACGGGCCAACACATGATTGCAATCGAGGATCTGGGTAATCCGCCGCGCCATTTCAATCAATAGCTGGTCGCCCGCGATGTGCCCTAAGCTGTCGTTGACAAGCTTGAAGGAATCGACATCCAAAAAGAGAACGGCAAAGATACAGGAGGAATCGTGCTGCATCTTTTGGATTTCAGCCTTGAGTTCTTCGGCAAACGCTGCCCGGTTGGGTAGGTTGGTCAGGGCATCCCGGTAGGCGTGGTGCTCCAGCAGAATGAAGGACTCTTCGAGCTGCTCGGCCATGGTGTTGAAGGTGTCGGCGAGATCCGTAAATTCGACGGTGACCGAGGGCGGGACGCGATAGTCCCAGCGTCCCTGGGTGAGTTCCCGGGCGGCCTGGTTGATAGATTGGATCGCTTGACTGAGCCAGCGGGAGAGCCACCAACTTACGCCCACCACAACCACAGGCGAAAGTAACGAAAGAAGGAGGGTAAAGGTGGTTATGGCATCTAGGGGCGAGGTGAAGGTTTTTTCGGGCAGCACAACCACCACCCACAGGGTTAGTCCGGCTCTGTCCTGCCAGCGGGAGATGTTGACAAAGTAGGTCTCGCCGTCCCTTTGGAACTGTTGCTGCTCAACCCTATCACCGCTCATTTGGGGGGCGATCGCCAGGGCCTGTTTCGCGGCCAGGCTAATCAGGGGGTCACGACTGTCTTGCCCCAAAATCTGCGCTGCCCTCCCGGAGGCGGGCTCAATTTCGTACACCTGCCCGTGGGAACTGGCAAACAATTTGCCCGAAGGTTGGAGGATAAACACCCGTCCCTGCTCCGTCAGGTTGAGGTCGCGCAAAAAAGCACTGGACTGCCGCAGGATCTGGTCGGTACCGACCACGCCAATCAGCCGCCCCTTACCATCATAGATAGGCTTACTGATGGTGATAGAAAGATTTTGGGGCTGGTCGATCCAACTGTAAACCTCGCTCCAAACCAGTTTTTGGGCAGCTATGGCGGCGGAATACCACGCTTCACTAAAAAAATTGCTGGGGCGATCGCTCAAAAGGCGGGTGGGGTTGCCCTCCCCGTCGAGTTCGTAGGCACGCACCCGTTGGTTTTTGGTTGCTGGAGTGGTTTCGTAATAGATAAAGTTCCCCCTATCCCCGCGCTCAACCCCCACAAAGGAACCCTGGGGCGTGCCAAAGTTGAGGTACCCCACATCAAAGAACTGCATCTGCCGCCAAAATAGGCGTCCAATTTTGCGAAACTCTCCTGGGCTAACATGTCCCTCGGCAAATTCCTTCACGTTCAGCAGGGTGAGCTTCAAAGGTTCCCCAAAGTGGGCCGTGAGGTGTGTGCCAACGCGACGGTTGAGTTCTACGCTGCTTTGTGCTAACTTCTGCACCGATTGCCGCCCCTGCCACCACGAAAAAAGTCCCGTTGCAATGACGGCTGAGGACATCAGGACGCAAAAGGGAAGGACGAGAACCGTGTGCAGACGTAAACGTACTTTTGGCTTTGAGGCACTAGGACGAAAGGGAGGAAACGCCATCGCAAAGTACGTGAAGGAATTGGAATATAGCGCGGCACCGCATGCAAAACTGTGCCAACACCATGAATTACTCTGGTTTTATAGGTCAGCATAGCGCTGCCCCCCCTCGGCTGCAAGTATCTTAGGCTACAGGGCTCCTAGCCAAATTGCTGACAAATTTGCCGCACAACGGTTTGGGCCCCGTAGCTGACTCCGGCGGTGCCCTCCCCGGGATGGATGTTATCTCCCACTAAAAAGACGCGTTCTAGGGGAGTGCGACTGCTGAAAGCGAAGGGGCCAAACTCGGGAACGCGCATCCCCAAACCACCCACATATCCGCGGTGGCGGGCTGTGTAGCGGGCGAAGGTGCAGGGTGTGGCAGCTTCTCGAACAATGACGGTAGCAGCATTGAGAGAACAATGGGCTTGCAGTTGGGCGATCGCCCGTTGGGTGAACTGTTCCTTAAGGGTCTCGTAGGGAACATCGGCGGCAAACCACGGGGCGGCGGGGGTGAATTCCGAGGCCGTGATGGTGGCATAGCCAGTGGGGGCCCGCCCATCGCCCTCCTGGCTCAGGGAAACAAACAGCGATCGCCCCTGGGAACCATAGGCATCGAGCACTTGCAGGTGGGGCGGGGCATGGTCGGGCAGGGCAGAGCGGTGCACACCCAAATAAACCACAAAGGCTCCGGTGGGTTCGGGCAGTTGGGCCACCCGTTGCTGGTATCCCCGGGGCAAATGCTCCCCCAGGAGGGCTGCGAGGTTGTGGATTGGAATATTGGCCACAATAAGATCTGCCTCCTGCCAGGAGGTTTGCTGGTGGCGGCTGTCGTGGATCGAAAGGCGCAGGGGGTTAAGGGCGATCGCCTGCACCCGCTGCCGACAATGGAGGGTACCGTGGTAGTTCTTGAGGGCAGTGACGAGGCGATCGCTCAGCACCTGCATGCTGCCGTGGAGGTGGTCAATTCCTAGGGGAGCTTGGGCCACGGCGAGGGCCGTAGCACCGTAGAGGAGGGCAGTCTCGGAGGCATCCACTTGGGAGTAGAGTTTGAGCTGCAAGTCGAGAAAGGTACGGAGGCGGCGATCGTCCGCCAAGCCAAATCCTGCTAGAGCATCGCCAACCGTAGAAAAGGTAAAGGGCAGGGTGTCGAGGGTATCCCAGCGCATCGCCCGGAGCGCCTGCCAAAAGTCCCAGGGATGGCGCGGCGGCAGCACTGGATTGCGATTCTGAAAGCGCCAACTGCGGGCAAAAAGGTCGCCGAGAAACTGCCAAAAGGGTTCGCTACCGGGAAAGTGGTGCTGGCGCTCTGCCCGCCAGCGTTCGGGATGGCGCCAAACCCGAATCGGTTCGGTTTCGCCCGGCAGGTACACCGCACAGGCTGGGTCGCAGGGTGTAGATTCGGGCAGCGGCACGCCGAGTTCTGCAAAAATTTGGGTGTGGATTCCTCCCGGGCCAAAGCCCCCTACCTGGGTAGCCCCCACATCAAACGTAAAGCCCCGCCGCCGGAAGGTGGAGGCGCAGCCGCCGGGGAGGTCGGCCTGCTCGTATACCGTCACCCGGAAGCCCTGCTTTGCCAGCAATGCCGCTGCTGTCAGTCCGCCGATACCGGCACCGATGACCGCAATGCGCTGCACCCGGCGATGGGAAGAAGAACTTAGAACCATAGTCCTAGCCTAATTCCCTGGGGGTGCCGTTGGTTCTGCCCCAGGGTAGAGTTGTGTCCGCTCCTACTCCCACTCAATGGTGCCCGGGGGCTTGGAGGTAATGTCGAGGACGACGCGGTTGATGCTGGGCACTTCATTGACGATCCGATTGGCGATCGTGGCCAGCAGATCGTAGGGCACCCGGGCCCAATCTGCGGTCATGCCATCTTCACTGGTGACGAACCGCAGCACCACGGGATAGGCATAGGTGCGCTGATCGCCCATGACGCCAACGCTGCGGATGGTGGGCAACAGCACGGCAAAGGCTTGCCAGACTTGGTTGTAGTAGTCGGCACGGTTGATTTCTTGGCGCACGATGAGATCCGCATCGCGGAGAATGTCTAGCCGCTCTTGGGTGACTTCGCCAATGATGCGAATGGCTAAGCCCGGGCCAGGAAAGGGCTGGCGCTGCACGATTTCCTGGGGTAACCCTAGGGCGGTGCCTACCCGACGCACTTCGTCTTTGAAGAGGCGGCGCAGGGGTTCTACGAGGGTGAAGCGCAGGTTGGGGGGCAGTCCGCCGACATTGTGGTGGCTTTTGATTTTTACCGCGACTCGCTGGCCCGTTTTGGGATCAAAATTGGTGTCTGCGGATTCAATCACATCGGGGTAGAGGGTGCCCTGGGCTAAAAAGTCAAAGGGTCCGAGGCGTTGGGATTCGGCTTCAAAGACCTTAATAAACTCGTAGCCGATGCGTTTGCGCTTTTCTTCGGGATCGGTGACGCCAACCAGTTGGGACAGGAAGCGATCGCTGGCGTTGACGTAGACTACGGGGATGTGGAACTGCTCGTTAAAAAGCTTCATCAACCGCTCGGGCTCGTGCTTGCGCATAAAGCCCTGATCGATAAAAACGCAGGTAAGCTGGTCGCCGATCGCCCGGTGGAGTAAAAAAGCCAGGGTTGAGGAATCGACCCCGCCCGACAAGGCCAGCAGCACCCGGCGCGTGCCTACTTGCTCCCGCACCTCCCGCACGGCAGTCTCGATGAAGCAGTCGGTGGTCCACGTGGGTTGGCCGTGGCAGATGTGATAAACAAAATTACGAATTAGGGCCAGACCTCCGATGGAGTGCACCACTTCGGGATGGAATTGCACCCCGTAAAGTTGACGCTCGGGATGGGCGATCGCCGCATTGGGCGTATTGGCGGTATGGGCCAGGCACGTAAATCCTTCGGGCAGGGACAGCACCGCATCGCCGTGGCTCATCCACATGGTGGTGCCCTGTTCCACATTCGTGAGTAGGTCCGTGGGGTCATCAATCCATAGTTCGGCCTTGCCGTACTCCCCCCGCTCAGCCCGCACCACCTTGCCCCCCAGTTGTTGGGTCATCAACTGCATGCCATAGCAAACGCCCAGGATTGGAATGCCCAAATTCCAGATCTCGGGATCGCATTGGGGGGCATCGGCGTCGTACACAGAGTTGGGCCCCCCCGAGAGAACAATGCCAATGGGAGACAACTCCTTGAGTTGGGCGGCGGTGGTGTGGTACGAAAAGACTTCAGAATAAACCTGGGTTTCGCGAATGCGACGGGCAATGAGCTCGGAATATTGGGACCCAAAATCTAAGATGGCAATTGTCGGCGGCGTTGGTGAGGTCATTGCCCTAGGGTGGTCAGGATTCGTGCAATTTTACCCTAATCGGGCCGACCGATGGTGGTGATGTAGAGGACGGCCTCATCGTCGGGAATGCCGAGGACTTCGTTAACGTGCTGGTCAAAAAATCCGGCGATGCCACTGACCCCCAAACCCAGGGCGATCGCGGCCACATTGAGGCGCTGTCCCAGATGCCCGGCATCTAGGTGCAGGTAGCGATAGGCGCGATCGCCGTAGCGTTGGATCGCAACCCCTAGGTCGGCGGTGTGGAAAACCACTGCCCCCGCATCCCGCCCCAACTCCTGCCCAAGGCAGAGAAAGTGCAACTCCGCCCGAAAGTTCTTGAACCGCACCTGGCGTAACTCCTGGGTATGGGGCGCCACGTAGTAGCAGCCGTCCTCTAAGCCCTCTACCGCCGAAACTGCCACGAAGGTTTCGATTAAACTGAGATCGAAGAAATCTGGGGCAGGATCGAAGCCCTGCTCGGCGTAGTGGCGTGGCTGATAGGCAAAGTCCAGCAGGGCCTTTAGCTCGGCCAGTTCGAGGGGTTCGGAGCTGAATTGCCGGGTAGACCGGCGCTTGAGCAAGCTGCTTTCCAACTCCGCGAGGTTATCTCCCCAAAAAACAGGCGTGGTTTTAGTACTGATACGGCTGCCAAAGGGCAGGTTGTATTTGTCCCGATGGACAGGTTGGCTGGAAGAGGCGATCGGGAGGGGGGTTTCGATTGCGGTGCAGCGATGGAGAAACCCTAGCAACTGTCCGTCCGGGAGGGGGGGGAAGGCAGCCGTTGTCGGCGAGGCCAGCACCGCCATGGGGTTGGGGGGCATTTCTTCCTGGAATTCCAGCAGGGGAACGACCACAAGGGGGCTCTCTTCCTCTGGGGGCAAAAACAGCAGATCGTGGAGGGGGCGATCGCCAAAGCCACCGATGAGGTAGGGGCGCAGACCGGTAAGGGTGCCCGCCAGTTCTAGGTTGCCCAGCAGGTGTCCGGTGTCCAGTAAAATCCGCCGGTAGGCCCGGTCTTCGTAGCGCCAGGCCGAACGGTAGAACACGGCCGTAAGCACCAGCGCCAAGCGGGTTTGCCCCACCAAAGGATGGGAAAAGCAGGCACCCTGGAGCCGGGTCCACACCTCGGCCGATTCCCAAAAGCCCACCAAGCTGTGGGTGCGCACCTGGTAGTTGTAGAGTCCCGCCGGCAAAATAGGGGTGCCCCCAGAAACCAAATACACCTCTGCGGGGTAGAGCCCTCCGGCCGAAGGGGAGGAGCGCAGGTAGTGGTAGCCCCCACCCCACGTGGGCACCTTGGCCGTGAGCCCATAGCTGAAGAGCAAAAAGCGCGACAGTCGCTGCCAAGAACGCACCAACAAGCCATCCTGCGCTGGCTGCCGATCTGGGGTGAGGTAGTCCTTGAGGTTGTAGACCGTGCCCACCCGGTACTCCTTGTAGGGGGAAGGCTGGGACTGCCAGTCGAGCTCCTTACCTTTCTGGGCGATGGTGTCGGGATCGTATTTGGTGCGATCGTGGTAGTGCTGGGCAATGGATGGTTTCATGAGGCGTTTTCCTCAATTTGATCCGTCCGATCCGTTGGCTCCGTGCGATCGCCCCGATCCTGACTGCGCTCTGGGGCACGTCGCCGCCGTCCCCGTTGCTTTTGCACCTTAGCCCGCACCGATCGCAATGTTTGGCAGTCCCGGCTGGCCGTCTCCGTGACGCGCTTGGGGGCACCCCGACGGCTATCGCGGTAGAGCCGCTCGAACTCCCGCTGAAAGTGGGCTGCCACAACCGGATCCTCCAGCACCAGCACGGTTTCATCGTTGAGGTGGTTCGCGGCGATCGACCAATTATGGGAGCCCGTGATGACAGTTCTACCATCGACAACGCCGTATTTGTGGTGCAGCATATCCCCCGAAGGAAGGTTGGGCACCCCCGCAGTCTCGATGGGCTGACTCCAGGGACGCTGATCCCCCTCGGCGCGACAGTCTTGGGTAGAGACGTAGCCCCACATATCGAGCAGGGAGGAATATTCACGGTAGGCAAATTTAGGCTCCACGAGGGCCCGCACCTGGATGCCCTGCTGCTGGCGCTGCTCGAGGAGATTGGTGAACCGCGGCTCGGAAAAGACAAACAGGGCTAAATCGGTGCTTTTTGTGGCCGAGGCTAGGGCTTTGCGGATCAGCCCGTTGCTGGTGTCGTCAAAGTTAACCCTGCGGCGGTCGGGGGAAAATTTCACCTGCACGGGTGTGTCACCCACGAGCACGGTCACGGGCTTGCGGGCAGGTTTCTTAGTGCCAAATCGACTATCGGGTTGCCCACCGGGCCCATCTCCCCACATGATGTTGAATTCATCGGTAAAGAGTTTGGCTACAGCGCGATCGCGAATTTTGACCAGGTTATTGGCATTGCCGAAGGTGGTCGGTACCCCAAAATCCCCATGCATGTCACTCATGGTGAAGTTGGCAGAAGTAACAATGACCGCCGCTCCATCGACAACCATAAACTTGTGGTGCATCAGCCCGCTACCCCGGGAGCCATCGGCAGTGTCGTCCAGGTAAGGAAACTGAGCATTGCGCAGCATGGGGATGCTATCCCGCTGGTTGGTCTCGTCGGCAGAAACGCGACCGTCGCCATCAAGATCTGCGAACCTAACAAATTCGTCATACTTACCGCGCTTGCGTTCGTCAAATTTGGCCACCTCCGCCGCCGAATAGTCTGTCCAGCCGTGGTTGTAGGTGTTTTCGATAATCAGGCGCACCTGAAGCCCCTGCTTGCGCCGATCGATGAGGGCTTGGGCAATCTTGGGTAAGCGAAATTCCTGAACGGCCAAATCTATCGAGCTCTGGGCCTGGGCGATCGCCTCCAGAATAATCTGCTCAAAATCATCGCCATCCCGTTCAATATTGCGGTAGCCGTCGGTGTAACGGGCAGTGAGGTTGTGGTTAAAAAAAACTTCGATGTTGGGATTTTGCGGTAGGGGCGGCAGGGTCGCCGTCGGTGCTGGGGGAGCGGCTTGCTGACAGGCCACCACTGTCAAGACCACCACCACCCAAGTGCACAGCCACAGAGCCCTATAGCGCCAGCGCATTTTTTTGCCTCGACTCAGCTTCGACCCAATGGCATCAGTGTATCAGGGTTGGGGACTTGCCCCGCTAAAGGGGAGCGCTAAAATGCAACTATTAAAAAGCAGCCATAAGGCCAATAGAAACCCATGGAAATTTGGTATCGAAGTTTGTGGTTCATGGCGTTGGTTCTAGGCACGGCCGAGATTGCCGTGGAACCAAGTGTGGCACAGCCAGCGGAGCGCCGGGGATACCTGGTGCACAACTTGGTGGAATTCGCCAACCAAAACGAACTATTCGGACTTCATCCGCGGCAGATGGCGGCCAAACTAGCGCGGCTCGACCGGGACGAGAGTATGGAGGGGCTAGAAACTACAACGGTTTCGCTCCAAGTGCGCCCCTCTGGCTTGGTGGTGCTGTTGGTGCAGATCAATGGACTGGCGGATGATGCGGTAGCGTCCCGGCGGACGCGGGTAGAAGTGCAGCAATTGCCCAATGGTCGTTGGGAGCCCCGGTGGGCAGGTTCCCAGTTTCGCTGTCGCCGATCGCCGGATTCTGCCTGGATGGGACGGCTGTGCCCCTAGCTCGCGTACCAGCATGGCAGGGGTTGTCAAGGGGTTGTACCGTTCCATCACTATCTATATAGAGATCGCTTAGAGATCGTTAATAGAGATCGCTTAGAGATCGTTAAGATTGAAACTATTTTGCAGGTGCGCTTGGCTTGGTAGAACAGGAGACCGTAAGGCGAATAGAGCAAGCCCTGCGCCTCGAGGTTGACCGTGGGTTTCAGAACCTCCAGGGGCGACAGTATCGCTTTGCGGAATTTCTACACCACTCCCTCGAAACTGGATTGCCGGAACCGTGGCGCGATCGCGGCACCTATTTAGCGAGCCAATACGCCACCTACGAGCGGTTTTCCCTTCCCCAGCGGCAGCATTTGGTAGCCGAAACCCGTCGTTTTTTAGATGACCTGACCCGGCCAGCGGCAGTGCCCTCCGCCCCTAAGAAGCCTAAAACGGGGCCCCTGGTGGGGCAGGAGCGGCTAGATCTCGCCACCCCCCTCACGGCGATCGCCGGTATCGGTACAGCCACAGCCCAAAAGCTCGCCCGTCTGGAGCTATTTACGGTTAAGGACGTGGTGGACTACTACCCGCGGGATCATGTGGACTATGGGCAGCAGGTGGAAATTCGCGCCCTGACCGAGGGACAGACCGTGACGGTCATTGGAACCATTCGCAAGTTTTCCTGCTTTACCAGTCCAAAAAATCCCAATTTGACGATCGCGGAGCTTTGGGTGCGGGATGGCAGCGGACAGCTCAAGTTGAGCCGCTTTTGGGCCGGACGGCGCTACAGCCAAGTCGCCTGGCAGCAGACGCAGAAAAAACTCTATCCCCTAGGGGCCACGATCGCCGCGTCGGGAATGGTGAAGCGCAGCAAATGGGGGGTCACCCTGGAGGGGTTTGAGTTGGAGGTTTTGGATCACCGCCAAGACCGGATCACGTCCACGGCGGTGGGGCGGATGGTGCCCGTGTATCCCCTTACCGAAGGCGTCAGTCCCGAACTCATTCGCCGCGTGGTGGTGCAGTGCCTACCCGCCTGTCGCTCCCTGGCCGATCCCTTGCCGGAAAAACTTCGCGAGGCATATAACCTGCTGCCCCTCGGCCAGGCGATCGCCCAGATCCACTACCCCGAGGATGCCGCGGCCCTGACGGCGGCGGCGGTGCGCCTTACCTTCGATAAATACTTGTACCGCCGCTTGGTGGGACTCTACCGCCGGCAACAGCAACGGGCGATCGCCTTTGCACCCCAAAATGCCCTCCTAGAGCGCCTCAACTCCTTGCTACCCTTTCCCCTAACCGCTGCCCAGCGACGGGTAATTGCCGAGATTCAAGCCGACCTCCAGCGCCCGACCCCGATGAACCGCCTTTTGCAGGGGGATGTGGGCTCCGGGAAAACTATTGTTGCCGTCCATGCCCTACTGACGGCGATCGCCGCGGGCTATCAGACGGCCCTCATGGCTCCGACGGAGGTACTCAGCGAGCAGCACTACCGCAAAATTCTCGACTGGTTTAGCCAACTGCCCCTCCCCGTGGAACTGCTGACCGGCTCTACCCGCACCAGCAAGCGGCGGGAAATCCTGGGACTCCTCGAAACCGGGCAACTGCCGCTGATCATTGGCACCCATGCCCTGATTCAGGAGGGGGTGCGCTTTGCCCGCCTAGGTTTGGTCGTGATTGATGAACAGCACCGTTTTGGCCGCGACCAGCGATCGCGCCTGGTGCAAAAGGGCACCGACCCCCACGTGCTGATCATGACTGCCACCCCCATTCCCCGCACCCTGTACCTGACCAACTCCGAACTTGAAGTCAGCGTCATCGACGAACTCCCCCCCGGTCGCCAACCGATCCAAACCCGCCTACTGCGCCCCGGGCAACGGAAGCATGCCTACGACCTCATCCGCCGGGAACTGGCCCAGGGGCGGCAGGCCTACATCGTGCTGCCCCTAGTGGAAGAGTCAGAAAAAATGGCAGACGTGCGCGCCGCCATCCAAGAGCAAGAACACCTCCAGCGCAGCGTCTTTGCCAACTTTCGGGTGGGGATGCTCCACGGGCAAATGACTCCGGCGGAAAAAGATACGGCGATCGCCCAATTTCGCCGCCACGAAACCCACATTCTGGTCGCCACCACCGTCATCGAAGTGGGGGTGGACATTCCCAACGCTAGCGTCATGCTGATCGAGCACAGCGATCGCTTTGGGCTAGCCCAGTTGCATCAACTGCGGGGGCGGGTGGGGCGGGGCGCTGCCCAATCCTACTGCCTCCTGATCAGCGATGCCAAGGGCGAAGATGCCCAGGAGCGGCTAGAGGTGCTGGTGCAGTCCCAGGATGGTTTTTTCATCGCCGAACGGGACTTTCAGTTGCGGGGCAAGGGTAAAGACGAGGGCACGGAGCAATCGGGCCATGGAGGACTGGCCATTGAAGATCGCCTACCCGACGAAGCCGCGCGCCTGGAAGT
The DNA here is from genome assembly GCA_002291895.1 of Cyanobacteria bacterium UBA999. Lineage (GTDB taxonomy): Bacteria > Cyanobacteriota > Cyanobacteriia > Pseudanabaenales > Pseudanabaenaceae > UBA999. Next base: position 2,625 of record DBAX01000065.1, on the reverse strand, counting down.
GTACCAGCGGGCCCGTGCTGCCGCCGAGCATCTCCTGGCCCAGGATGGGCAACTGCAGGCATTCCCCCGGCTTAGGGAAGAATTCTCCCGGCAGTATCAGCGCCTTCAAGGGGGCACAATTTTTACCTAGGGTGCAGCATCTATCGGGATCCTAAACCAAGCGCTATGGGGTAGTAGAATGAATCAAAAACCTTAGGGTCAGATTCAGCACCATGAAGTTACTAGCAATTCGGATAGGTTCAGCGCTCGCCGCCTGTGCGACCCTATCTTTCCCCCTTCTTGCCCAAGCAGACAGCAGGCAAGCCTACTGCAGATATTTTCCCAACGGTGCTCGGCGCGCCACTATCGCCATGCCCTGTGTATTTTCCATGAACCAAGGCAATGTAGGCATCCGCTGGCAAGATGGCGTGTCGGACTATTTCCTCCTGAGTCGCGATCGCCCCCACACCTACACCGATGAACGCGGCGGCACCGTTTACCAACAGTGGAGTGAAGACAGCAAAGGAACACGGGTACGCATTTTCAAGATGCAAAATGGCTCCATTCACATCTGGGGCAGCTAAGAACTTCTTAGCAACGCCCAAAATCTGTCACCGCTTAACGAAAAATGTAACCGCAAAAAGCATGAAATCCATCGCCATTGGTAGTACTTCCCTAGTGCTCATCTCAGCCATGTCCCTAGCATCGCTTGCCAATAACAACCAAGCGGAGCTTCTGCACCGAGCCTTTGCCGAAACTGCTCAGCAGCCCTGTAATGATCGCAAAATGGTGCAGTCAGGCGTTGAATATAGGGTTTGCACTGCCAATGCCGGCGGCAAAGGGCAGTATCGCTTTATTTCGGCATCATCTACGCTCGTCAACTACGGAGACGGTATTGGCTATTGGTATCACCTCAATGGCAAGGTAGCCGCGATTCGCTTTTTCCACTCCGCTGAACTATTTGTGTTTGACCGCAATGGCAAGCTGCAAGCCGAGTTACTCGGCCCCCAAAAAGCGACTATCAATGGACAAGAGCAGGTGCAAAATCGCGCCATCCGCACCGATTTTACTAAGTCAGAGCGTGATCGCCTAGAAAAGCTGGCGAGAGAGGGCGGGAGAGATATTCTGTCTAAATTTAAGTCGCTCCAATAATGCCCCTACGGCAGGCATCACCAACTGTTAGCGCTCCTAGGAACTTCCCTTTCAGGGAATCGTTTGCTCGCCCCCCTGCCCCCAAAGCCTAGGCGGCGTCAGCCCTGGAAAGCTCATGCGCTGGGTAAGGCGGTTGCCCGTTCCCCCTGCTGCTGCTCATGGGCTGCCAAAGGGCGTGGGGTTGCGATTGCACCGATGTTCGTGGCGGATTTTTGGGGTTCAGCGCCCTACGGCAAATTCCACGATACTTTTACTTTAAATACTGGCATGATGCTTTAAGAAGCGCCATTACTAAGAGGTGATGGCATCATAATGCTTCGCGATCGCCATCTAATCGTTCTGCATTGGCAAGCAATCCTTGACGTTGGCGATACAGAAGCGAAAGATCGCGATCGTGTTTTAAAAGCATGGGATACAGTAGCGAAGGATCGCGATCCAATGGCAATGCAAGCCCATACACAAGCAAAGGATCGCGATCCCGCACGGGCGATCGCACCGGCAAAGGCACCGCAGGCATCGCCAAAAAGAACCACCCCCGGATCGCTCCGAGGGTGGCAGCATCGCAAGCAAAAAGTTCTAGCGCTCGATGTAGATGAACAGCAAGCCCATGGCGATGAGGGGCAGCAGCCAGGTGGTGATGGGCACCAACAACCAAGGCAGGTAGGAAGCAGCGTAGGTTCCGGTCATGGGATTCTCCTGAAGGTGTGTCGTAAAAAACAGTTGGACGAATAACGGATTGCGGTGCGGTAGCTCTAGTTCACCAGGCCGCGGAAGATGGCATCGATCCCGGAGAAGTTCTCCAGGAGGAAGTAGGCCACAAAGGCGCTCCCGGAGCCGCCCAAAAAGAAACCAGCGGCAAATTGACTCCAACCGGATCCGGTCTTGAGGGGGTCGGCGGCGTCGGTTTCCTTGGTGTTGTCAAAGGTGACGATGCCGTAGGCGGCCAGGGCGGCAGTGGCAATCAAAACCAGGGCGATCGCCGTGACTAGCCCGCCGAGGTTCTTGTACTGGGGAAAGTCGCGCAGGGGGCCGAGAACCACTTCAGGGCCGACCAAGAAATAGCCGTGGGCCATACCGATTTCCAAACCGCGCAGCAGGGGGGACAGTCCTTCCCGGTAGGCGGGTAGGTTGCTAATGTAGGCGCGCACGAGGGCGGAGTCGCTAATGGGCGTAGAGAGGTGCCCCTCCTGGGGGTCGCCATTATAGGGTTTTACAAAGTCCATCATAGGTATGGGGGTTTTTGGCGAAGGTTTATAAACGAGTTTTGCAGTTATTTTAGGAAATGCCGTTTCCTTTCCCACAGGCGCAGGGGCGATCGTAACGAAAATTCACGGTTCACCGCAGGATTCATCCCATCATGCACCCACGATGCGACCACGATCCGTCCTAGTCTTCGATCGCCCGGCACAGGTGCGGCAGGTACTGGGCAAGGTGCCGACCTAGGGTAGCAACCTGCTCCGGGGTGTGGGCAGCGGAAAGGGTGAGGCGCAGATA
>DBAX01000078.1 GCA_002291895.1 Cyanobacteria bacterium UBA999 | reverse complement strand
TTAGCTTGCTCTTCTACTGCGGCAAGGTCAAAATTATCCAAATAGTCAACCAGCTCAGTATTGCTCACATAGCCAGAAGTTTCGTCCCCTGCTGGCGCTTCCGGAACATCCCAACTCTTAGCAAATTGGTTGGCTGCTGTCCGCAAATCTTCAAGGTCATCGGCAGCGGGAGTAGCATCCCATTCCTCAGCAGCGGAGTCGGCGGCTTGATGCCATTGTTGCTTGATCTCCGTATCGGGATCCTGATCGAATCCCGAGGTTGTCGTCGCGCTGTAGTCGCTGTCTGTCAGCGCGTCTGGCAGCGGCGGTTCGATCTCCCACGACGGATCCGGAGAAGATGGGGTTGGCTCCCAAGCTAATTCTGGGGCGATCGCCTCCACACCAGCAGAAGCAACATCCAATGGTTCGAATGGATCGGAATTCAGTTGCTCAAGGGCAGAAGTGGAAGCATCTTCGAACCAGCTCTGGGGCAGCGGTACTTCAGCGGTGTCAAAGTTCCACGCGCTATCGTCCGCTTCGTTGTGTTCCAAATCCAGCGTAGCATCGCCTGCACCCGAACCTGATGACATTTGCGATAGGGTGGCTTCAAAAGCATCGTCTGTTCCATCACCGGGCACGTTAACCTCTTCGTTGGCGAACTGCTCAGCCAGCCACGCATCATCCGACGACTGATCCCAAGTGGTATCGGAGACCAATCCTGGGATATCGCCGAACCCATCGTCAGGGTCACCCACCGTACGTTTACCAATCAGCTCGGTAACGGAATCTCCCTCCACTTCGTAGGCAGGTTCATCGGCAGAGGTGCTTGGCATCTCCAACAAATCATTGGAAGTGGCATCGAGGGTCCAGGAGAAATTGCGATCGCCGATTTCAGCCTCCAATGCTGCAAAGTCCACAGGAACATCATCCCCTTGATGCTCTGCATCTAGCAGATCGGGTGCGGATGCGGTCAAAGTTTCAGAGAAGTCGAAGGGGTCATCATCTGCCCGTAGCTCATCGAAAGCAGCTTCCTCCCAGGCTGTTGCAGCATCGCCGGATTGGATATCAGGAACTCCTCCTTCATCGAAGTCAGCTAAATCAAAGGCACTATAGTTCAGTGCATTGGATGAATCATTGGATAATTCAGAGGAATCGAAGGATACTTCCCCATCCCAAGTGCGATCGCCATCGTTTTCCTGGGTTGGCACATTCTCCGGAGCCTGCACCGAGGACGAGTCCTGCCAGCCATCTGGTGACGACTGAAAGTCCAGTGCATTGATTTCCGCTTCCAATTCAGTGAAATCAAGCGGTAGCGCCTCCCCATCCAGATCCAGCTCCGGCAAATCCGTCATCCATTCCTGGGATGCGTCGAGCCCACTATCGGGGGTAGCGAACTCCATGGACGCTAAGCCGTCACCCCTAGAATATTCCTCGGACGCCACTTCCGATAGCTCCTCCCGCAGTTCCAAGGATTCATGGGACGCAACGGACGCGTAATCCAGACTCATCTCCGGAAAGTTCTCTATCTGCTCCAATGCCAGACTAGTTCCGGCGTCGCCCAAGACATTGGAGGATTCATCGGCTGCTGCATCAGGCAGCGGCCAATCGGTCAAAGGCTCGTTCAATCCAGGAAAGTCATCGCCCTGCTCTACTTCTGATGATTTCTGACTGATGGCATCGGACATATTGAGCGACAGTTCAATGTCCGTAAAATCCTGAAGCACCCCTTCCTCAAGATCGGAGATGTCACCCATATCGTCAAATTCGTTTCCGAAGTAGCTTCCCACTTCCAGACCCGAACCATCAACCGCAATATCGCTTTCTACATCTTCTGGAAAACCGTGAGCAGCTTCAGCCTCTGAGGAGGAAGCAAACAATTCCGCTTCAAGATCCGTCAGCGGCATCAGAGAAGAATCTCCATCCAATTCCATCAATTCCGAAATCTGGTCAGGCATGCTCGGCTCGGCAGCGGTATCGTTGGGCGCACTGTGGGCTTCGGAATTCGGAATATCATTTGCGATCGCATCAGACACATCAAATCGCTCTTCCTGTTGCGGCAAATCCGATTCAATGCCATCGAGAGTAGATTCATGCTCCATTGGATCCTCTGGTAGATCCTCTGGCTCCTCACTCCAGGAGGCAGCATCAAGTTCTGGCACTAGACAGAGAGCTTCAGGTTCGGTGCCGCCGGATAAGCTTTCCAGGCAGAGATCAGCCTCGGGTTCTGGAAGCGCCTGAAATTCCGAAGCCGCAGCGAAGGATCCATCATCGAGTGCTATGGATTGGTACTCAGCCGATGATGCATCAAAAAATTCATCGGGCGACAGATCGGATGGCGGATCGGAAATTTGCTGCAATTCTGAAACATCGTAGGACAGCGAGGATGCGGGTTCGCGATCTAAGTCACTAAACACAGCACCGGGAGCTTCCGCCGCCTCCCATTCCCAGTCTAGGGTCGGAGGAGCAGCAACTCCCTCGGAAGAAAGTCCCATCTCCCAGGCAATCCCAGGGTCAGATGGAGGTTCGTAAACTCGGCCCATGGTGATGTCGAGGTCAGGTACATCGAGATCCGCGAAGGGTGGGGTATTGTCTAACAGGGGATCCGGAAGCCACTGCTCCCCTATTGATCGCGCAGGGGTGACTTCATCCGCAAATTCATGTTCCGATGTTGTATCGGATGCGAGCCCATCCGACGGTTCTGCTAGAGCTTCTCCATGGGGTTCGGGGAAGGAGAGCGGAGTTAGTACTTCATCGAAGGCGTTGGTGTCGCTTCCTAGGTATGGAGAATCACCATCCAGGGGAAGGGCCTCGATGGGTTCAAGTGCCAAGTCCTCAGAAATTTCTAGGGCGGGAGCGGCGCTGTGTTGGTGCCCATCGCCCGGTGAGTCCATAGGATCGCCCAATGCTTCCGGGAGGTCAGTGGGCCTATCCCCACTCTCAGGGAGGCGCACTTCTGGCAAGGCTTCATCGACAATGGCATCCGACTCCAGTTCCGGGGCGATCGCCTCGGCAGAGAGTTCGCGGTTGAAATCTGCTAGGCTCCGATCTAGTTCGGAGTTATCTAAACCCAGGGTAAAATCCGGCTCCATTTCGAGGATGGAAGTATCTAAATCAAGATCCAGATTGAGATCTAGGTCATCCAAGGTGCCGAGTGGCTCCATTTCTGGCTCAACTGGGGGAGTTACTCGGTTCTTAGGAATGCTACTGGCATCGAGTCCGGAGGTGCGCACACGTTCGGCTACATCGGACACGATCAACCAATCAATGCCACCCACTGAGGAGGGAGGGGTTGGATGCAAACTACCGGAAGTATCTGGCACGGGATCGTCGAGACCGATAGATTGGAGGAACTCTTCATCATCTTTATCGGGATCTGCGGCGGGTAGGTCAGGGTGGCTATCGGGACTGCTGACCCCTGACATGATCAGCCAGTCAATACCTGCAATATCGTTGGGGGTAGACCGTTGCGGCTGTTGTTCGTTCTCTGGCGGCATGGTGAAGTCCCCCGAATCAGTGGATACGCTACGTTAGCTTATTTTAAGCGCTCATCTTAGTACTTTTTGCCCGATGCACTGATACAAGACGATACAAATACCAAACACTTTTTGCTCCTGCACCCCTATTTTACAGTCCGCCGTGAAAAATCGCCAAGCTCCCCCCAGAGAGCACTGCCGGGGGGAAGGTTCGGCTTAGGTGGTGGCGGTCATCTGGGCAAGAATGCGCTGAACTATATCGAATCCGGTAACCGTCTGCCATAGGAAGATGGCGACAAGGCTCACATTGATGGAGATGTGGGTGACTCGGGCCCATTCTTTCCCCTGCTGCATGAGCGGGGCGAGGGAGGCGGAGAGGGCTGCAAGGGCCGCCAGACCCAGTCCGGCGAGGAGGTGGGCTCCGAAGAATAGCTTACCGTTGTTGAGGTATGTGACAGCCATGCCGCCGATGCTACCCATGACCATCAATACGAGGAAGAGGGAGCCAACTTGAAAGTGCTTTTGGTTGTAGCGTTTGCCCATCATGGCTTTTTTGGTCTCCCCCTCGGCGGAGCGGCCGCGGCGGTACTGCACTCCCAAGTAGAGGGCATAGAAGGCGATCGTCAGGGTCAGGGTCATCAGCACGGGGTGAAAAAAAGTGATGACGGGTTTGAGAGCAGCGGGAATCTCGATAGCCATAGTCCTGTGGATGGTGGGTCAGATGTACTTGGTTCTAGTGTACTTTGTGACTTTTCTTTTCAGATCGGCAATGCGTCCCATGTTGGCGATGGTTTGCAGTAATCTATAGTGTGCCGTTGGCGGATATGAGACAAATTCATGGGAAGTGGAATGAAGGTTGGAATCCTTGGCTTTGGCGGCTTGGGGCAGGCGGCGGCCGTAGTGCTCCAGGGAAAACAGGAGTTGACTTGGGTAGCGGTGGCCGATCGCCACGGGTATGCCTACGATCCCCAGGGTCTAAATCTGCAACAGACGATCGCCGCGTACCAGTCCTCGGGCTCGGTGGGTTCCCTTGGGGTGTCCTCGGAGCAGAGTATTGGGGATTTAGTGGCCGCAGCCGATGGAGTGGAGGGCTTTTTCTTGGCATTGCCCAACCTGCCGAACACATTTTTTGTGGAAGTGGCCCGGGTGTTTTTAGCTGCCGGTTGGCGCGGGGTGTTGGTGGATGCCCTAAAGCGCACCAGTGCCATGGAATTGATGTTCGGGCTTGATCGCGAACTGGCGGACGCAGGAATCACCTACCTGACCGGCTGTGGGGCTACGCCGGGGTTGTTGACAGCGGCAGCGGCGATCGCGTCCCAGAGTTTTGCCGAGGTGCATCGGGTGGAAATCACCTTTGGTGTGGGGATTGCCAACTGGCAAGCCTATCGAGCGACAATTCGGGAGGATATCGCCCACTTGGCGGGCTACGACGTGGCTAGAGCCCAGGGCATGACCGATGCCGAGGTGGAGGCGCTCTTGGAGCAAACTGGGGGAATTTTAACCCTAGAACGGATGGAACATGCCGACGATGTGATGCTGGAACGGCTGGGTATTTGCGATCGCCACCAAGTCACGGTGGGGGGCGTAGTGGACACCCGCCATGCCCAAAAACCCCTCAGCACCCACATGAAACTAACGGGGCGCACCTTTGAGGGCAAGATCTCTAGCCATACCTTTACCCTGGGAGATGAAACCAGCATGGCGGCGAATGTCTGCGGGCCGGCCTTTGGCTACCTCAAGGCTGGGAAGCGCCTCTACGACCGGGGTATCCACGGGGTGCTGACAGCAGCGGAAGTGATGCCGTTGTTCGTGCGCTAATTGTTGGCACTGGTTAGGAACCTAGGAGGCGCGTGTGCAATTCTGGCTGCTGGTGGGTTTGGTGGTTCTGGTTTTTTCCCTGATGATGGCGGTGGTGTTCCTGTGGCAAAAACTGCGGGCCAAACCCCTGCCCCGGGCGCGATCGCGCCGCCTGAATCTGTTTAACCTCGAAATTGGCGACTTCGTACAGCACTTCGGCGTAGATTGGGCGGTGGAAGCAAAATTAACCTATAACGATGGCGGCGATATTTGGCTGGAGTACATGCTTCAGGATGGCGATCGCCTCTGCTGGTTGTCGGTGGAGGAGGACGACACCCTCGAAGTGACCCTTACTACTACCGTCAACGACCTCGATGTGCGCAGCAATCCCCCCGAGCGCCTGACCTACAACGACATGGAGTTCCGCTTGGTGGAATCGGGCACGGCCAGCATGACCCGCATTGGCAACCTGCGATCGCGTCCGGCGGAACGGTGCCACTACTACGACTACGAGGGGGAAGCCCACCGGGTGCTATCCATCGAAGATTGGGGGGGCGATATTGAAGTAAGCGTCGGGCAAAAAATTCCCCCCAGTAGCTTGACCTTTTTGCCGGGAACGGGGCAAAGCGTGTACAACCTACCGGCATCGTGAGGCTAGACCGCTACGACAAGGGAACCTACACCATCGGGGCACCGCTGTGGCAGTGGGTACTGTGGTACTTCCTGGGCGATCGCCTGGTACGCAGCGACTGGCTGCCCTTTTCGGGATTTAAGGTGTGGGTGCTGCGCCGCTTTGGGGCCCAGATTGGGCGGCAGGTTCGCCTCAAAAACGGCATACGGGTGAAATTTCCCTGGCGGCTAACCGTGGGCGATCGCACCTGGATTGGGGAAGGTGTGTGGATTGACAACCTGGCCCCCGTGACCATCGGCAGCGATGTGTGCCTCTCCCAGGGGGCCTATTTGTGTACGGGCAACCACGACTGGAGTCGGGAGGATTTTCGCCTCAGAACCGCACCCATTTGCCTGGAGGATCAAGTGTGGCTGGCGGCCAAAACGACGGTGGCACCGGGCGTTACCATCGGCCGGGGCGCGGTGGTGGTGCTGGGATCCACAGTGCTGCGATCCCTAGAACCCTGGACAATCTACGGAGGTCATCCGGCGATCGCCCTCAAACCCCGTCCTCAAGAACATATGCCCCCCGCCGAGCCCTAATCCTTCCTAGGTAAAGCGTAGTTCCTCCCCTTCCCAATCCACGGTGATGGTTTGCCCGTTGGCGTAGGTGCCCTCCAGAATTTTGGTGGCAATGGGGTTCTCCAGTTCCCGCTGGATGGCTCGCTTCAGGGGGCGGGCTCCGTAGGTGGGGTCGTAGCCTTTTTGGGCAATGTAATCCTGGGCCTTGGGCGTAAGCACTAACTTTAACTTGCGATCGGCAAGGCGGGACTCAATTCGTCGGATCTGCACCTGGGCGATCGCCCGAATTTGCTCTAGGGTCAGGGCATGGAAGATCACGGTTTCATCGATGCGGTTGAGAAACTCGGGACGGAACTGGGCCCGCAGCGCCCCCAAAACTTGGTATTGCATCGCCTCGTACTTGGTGTCGTCGCCCGCAAATTCTAAGATGCGATCGCTGCCAATATTGCTGGTCATGATGATCACCGTATTCTTGCAATCCACCGTCTGGCCCTGGCTGTCGGTGATGCGCCCGTCGTCAAGCACCTGCAGCAAAATATTGAAAACATCGGGATGGGCTTTTTCCACCTCATCAAACAGCACCACGGAGTAGGGTCGCCGCCGCACCGCTTCGGAGAACTGCCCCCCCTCTTCGTAGCCCACATAGCCTGGGGGGGCCCCAATCAGTCGCGACACGGCGTGCTTCTCCATATATTCCGACATGTCAATGCGGATTAGGGACGCCTCGGTGTCAAACAGGAATTCTGCCAAAGCCCGCGCCAGCTCCGTTTTACCCACCCCCGTTGGCCCCAAAAACAAAAACGAACCGATGGGGCGGTTGGGATCCTGCATCCCCGCCCGGGCCCGCCGAATGGCGGCGGCCACGGAGCCTACGGCTTCCTCCTGCCCCACCACCCGCTGGTGCAGATGAAATTCCAGGGCCAGGAGCTTTTCCCGCTCCGATTGCAGCAGGTTCTTGAGGGGAATGCCCGTCCAGCGACAGACAATTTCGGCAATGTCATCTTCGGTAACCTGCTCCCGAAACAGGATCGTCTCGTCGGTGCGAGCCCGATTGAGGGTTAATTCCGCCTCATCCAAGAGTTTTTCGAGCCGGGGAAGGTCGTCGTATTTCAATTTGGCAGCCCGGTTGAGGTCGAAGTTGCGCTCCGCCTGCTCGATCTGCACCTTAGTCTGATCGATCTGCTCCTTCAGCGATCGCAACTGCTCAATAGAATCCCGTTCCTGTTGCCACCGCTGATCTAGCCGCGCCTGCTCCTGGCGTAGATGTTCCATATCGGTTGTGAGTTTTTGCAGCCGCTCCTGCACGGCCTTGCTGTTTTTGGTTGTGTACAGCACCTTCCCCCCCGCCTCGGCGCGCTCTACGGGCATGAGCTCGCCTTCCTTTTGCAGAGAGAGTCGCTCCATTTCCATCTGCATCAGCCGCCGATCGAGTTCGTCGAGTTCTAGGGGTTTGGAGGTGATTTCCATCTTGAGCTTGGCTGCAGCTTCGTCCACTAAGTCAATGGCCTTGTCGGGCAAAAAGCGATCGCTGATGTAACGCTCCGAAAGCATCGCCGCCGCAACGAGGGCAGAGTCGGAGATATTTACCCCATGGTGCACCTCGTAGCGCTCCTTGAGTCCCCGCAGAATGGAGATCGTGTCTTCAACGGAGGGCTGATCGACAAACACCTGCTGAAAGCGCCGCTCTAGAGCCGCATCCTTCTCAATATATTTGCGGTACTCGTCTAGGGTGGTAGCCCCAATACAGCGCAGTTCGCCCCGGGCCAGCATGGGCTTGAGCAAATTGCTGGCATCCATGGCCCCCTGCTGGGTGGCTCCGGCCCCCACCACCGTATGCAACTCGTCGATGAACAGCACAATTTGCCCGTCGGAGGCCCACACCTCCTTGAGCACTGCCTTGAGCCGGTCTTCAAATTCTCCTCGGTACTTGGCCCCGGCAATGAGCGATCCCATGTCCAAACTAATGAGCGTCCGCCCCCTGAGGGACTCGGGCACATCGCCACGAATAATACGCTGGGCTAAACCCTCGGCGATCGCCGTTTTACCTACCCCCGGCTCTCCGATCAGCACCGGATTGTTTTTGGTGCGCCGGGACAGCACCTGAATCACCCGCCGAATTTCGTCATCCCGCCCGATCACCGGATCGAGCTTGCCATCTTTGGCCTGAATCGTCAGATCCCGGCCGTACTTTTCCAGGGCAGCGTACTTGGCTTCGGGATTTTGATCCACCACCCCCTGGTTACCCCGCACCTGGCGCACGGCTTGCTCTAGGGTTTTGCGATCAAGGTTGTAGGTGCGCAACAGCCGTTTACCCAACCGCTCGTCATCGGCGAGACCCAGCAGCATGTGCTCTACGGAAATAAATTCATCTTCGAGTAATCGCCGGGCTTCGTCGGACCGATCCAACCAAATTTCCAGGCTGCGCCCCAGGTAGAGTTGCTCGGCGATCGCCACCCGGGGCTGCTGCCGCAAAAAATCCTCCACTTGGCGTTGCATGCGGGGCACGGGCACCTGAACCGCCGCCAAAATTGTGGCAGCCAAGCCATTCTGCTCCAGAAGCGATAGCAGCAGGTGCTCCACCTCCAACTGCTGGTGCTGGGTGCGGCGGGCAATATCCTGGGACTTGACGATCGCCTCCCATGCTTTTTCGGTGAATTTCTTGGGATCGGTGGGCTGCATGGTAATGCACGAAAACCGGGTAATTACTTCGATTGTAGGTCGCGCTCGGCTTCCCGCTCCTTTTTGCCCCGCCAAATCAGGCGCAGGGGGGTGCCCGTGAAGTCTAGGGACTCGCGGAACTTCCGTTCAATGTAGCGGCGGTAATTGAGGTTAAACCGCTGGGGATCGTTGACAAACAGCACGATCGCCGGGGGGCTACTGGAAACCTGGGTGCCGTAATAGATTTTGCCCTGCCGCCCGCTGCGGCCCGCCGGTGGCGAAAGCCAGGAGGTGGCATCCCGCAACACTTCATTGAGCACAGCGGTAGAGATCCGCCGTCGGTGCTGCTCTCCGGCTTGATCCACCAGATCCAAAATCTTATCCACCCGCTGTCCCTTAAGGGCACTGACAAAAATGATCGGCGCATAGTCCACAAACATGAGCCGCCCCTTCACCTTCTCGGTGTAGTCGTAAATGGTGTAGGAGTCCTTCTCCACGGCATCCCACTTATTGACCACCACCACACAGGCCCGCCCCTCGTCATCGATGCGCCCGGCAAGCTTCTGATCTTGATCGGTAACGCCATCCACAGCGTCAATCACCAGCAGCACCACATCGGCCCGGTTGATCGCCTTAAAGGCGCGATTGATGCTAAAAAATTCCACGCCGTAATCCACATTTTTCTTGCGCCGCACCCCAGCGGTGTCGATCAGTCGGTACCGCTTACCCTGGCGCTCCACTACGGTGTCGATCGCATCCCGGGTGGTACCGGCAATGGGGCTAACGATACTGCGTTCTTCTCCAAGGAAGGCGTTGAGCAAGCTGGATTTACCGACGTTGGGTCGGCCGATGATCGCCACTTTAAGGGCATCGGGCATCGGGTCGATGGTTTCTACCGGCGGGAAATAGGCGATCGCCGCATCCAGCAACTCCCCTGTACCGTTGCCATGGATCCCGGAAAAGGGAATCGGCTCCCCCAGCCCCAACTGCCAAAACTCCGCCGCTTGGGAAATGCCCAGATTAGCCGACTCGCACTTGTTAACCCCCAAAATGACCGGGACAGGCTGCTGGCGCAACCATTGGGCCACTTGCACGTCAGCAGCATTGATCCCCTCGATCCCATCCACCATAAAGATCACCACGTTGGCTTCCCGAATGGCGGCCATGGCTTGCTGGCGAATGAGGGGCAAAAATTCCGAATCATCCTCAAATACCAATCCCCCCGTGTCCACGATCGTAAACTCGTACTCCCGCCAAAATGCCTGGCGGTAAATGCGATCGCGCGTCACCCCCGGCTCATCGAACACGATGGCATACTGCTCACCGGCCACGCGGTTTACCAGGGTGGACTTGCCGACATTGGGGCGACCAACAATAGCAATGATGGGAAGGGCCATAGTATTACAACCAAAGGTTCACTATCCTAGCGCATCCTGATTTCCTAGGCTAGAAATCCCCACCCATCGACGGCCCAGACCCGCCGGGAATGAACCGCCCCACGTACTACCCTTGGCGCACCTCAAAGTGCTGCTTGGGCGTCGGAAACTGGGATTCACTGAAGGACTCCCTAATCACCCGATTGGTGTCGAAATACACCTGCCAGTAGTGGTTGTTGTGGCAGAAAGGGCGGACAGCCAAAACCACCCCCATGGGATTAAATCCCAGGATCTCAATACTAGGCTCCGGATTGGTCAGGACGTTGGGAATGTTGACCAGGCGATCGCGCAGAATGCGGGCCGCCTCGCCGGGGTTAACGGTGTGATCTAGTTGTGCTTCCAATTCCACCCGGCGGTAGGAGTTGGTAGAAAAGTTCTGAATTGTATCCCCAAAGAGCTTGTTGTTTCCCACATAGGTGCGGACATGGTCGGGAGTGTCGATCGCCGTAACGAACAAACCAATCTCCACAACGGTGCCCGTAATTCCGGCGGCGGCAACAAAGTCACCGACCTGAAAGGGGCGCAGCACAACCAGAAATGCGCCGGCCGCAAAATTAGCTAGCAATCCGCTCCATGCCGCCCCGATCGCCACCCCCGCAGCCGCCAAAAGCGCCGCAAAGGAGGTCGTTTCGATGCCGAAATACCCCAAAATTGCTACCACCAGCACGATATTGAGCAATACCGACAGGCTCGTGCTCAAATAGCCAACCAGCGTCGGGTCAATGCGTTGCCCCCTGAGGGTGCTCCCGGTCACGCCCGCCGCAAAGCCGATCAGCCGCCGCCCCACAAACCAAAAAGCGATCGCCACGAGCACGCGCAAAACCGCTGCGGCTATGAGGTTGACGTTGGTGGCAATGATGGTATTAAACGTATCCATAGGCTCTGAAATCCTCCACAGGCTGCTTCGCTGTTATCATCCCGGATTGCCCACCAGCAAAGTGCAGCCTTCCCAATTTGTTAAGGTTCCAGCGCCAGCATGGCCGCGTCCGCAGAGCAGATTCAGAACAGGCGCTAACGCCGATGAGTTTTTTTACTCATTGATTAATCCTATGATTCGTGATCTTCAATGATTCTTAGTATTTTGTGAAATCCAAAGATTCTTTAATTTTTCTTTAGAAGTGATCCCTTGCCCAACCCAGCGAAACAACCGATAAATAGTTCTATCACCGCATCTGCCACGAACTTCGTTAATACCGGGGATCAAAAGTAAAGATGTGTTAAGCTTGTGCAAAATCCGTTCAAAACGATTGTACAGAGGGATTTACTATGACGATTGCTATCGGAAGATCGCAGCAAGTTGAACGGGGATGGTTTGACATCCTTGATGACTGGCTCAAGCGTGATCGCTTTGTGTTTGTCGGCTGGAGTGGCTTGCTGCTGTTCCCCACCGCTTTTATGGCTCTCGGCGGCTTTTTCACCGGGATTACCTTCGTTTCTTCTTGGTATACCCACGGTTTGGCTTCTAGCTTCATCGAAGGGTGCAACTTCCTCACCGCTGCTGTTTCCACGCCTGCCCTGAGCATGGGACACTCCCTTTTGCTCCTCTGGGGTCCTGAAGCCCAAGGCGACTTCACCCGTTGGTGCCAAATCGGTGGTCTGTGGACATTCGTGGCCCTGCACGGTGCCTTCGGTCTGATCGGCTTCATGCTGCGTCAGTTCGAAATCGCCCGTCTCGTCGGTCTCCGTCCCTACAATGCGATCGCCTTCTCTGGCCCCATCGCCGTGTTTGTCTCGGTGTTCCTCCTCTACCCCCTAGGTCAAGCTGGCTGGTTTTTCGCACCTAGCTTTGGCGTAGCTGGTATCTTCCGCTTCATCCTCTTTTTCCAAGGGTTTCACAATTGGACCTTGAACCCTTTCCACATGATGGGTGTGGCTGGGATCCTCGGCGGTGCGCTCCTTTGCGCCATCCATGGTGCTACCGTGGAAAACACCCTCTACAAAGACGGTGAAAATGCCAACACGTTCTTGGCGTTCAACCCCACCCAAGAGGAAGAAACCTACTCCATGGTTACTGCAAACCGCTACTGGAGCCAAATCTTTGGGATTGCCTTCTCCAACAAGCGCTGGTTGCACTTCTTTATGTTGTTCGTGCCCGTGACCGGACTGTGGTTCTCGAGCGTCGGCGTTGTTGGCTTGGCTCTCAACCTGCGCGCCTATGACTTTGTGTCCCAGGAAGTTCGCGCTGCGGAAGATCCTGAATTTGAAACCTTCTACACTAAGAACCTGCTCTTGAACGAAGGCATTCGTGCTTGGATGGCTCCCCAAGACCAGCCCGCCGAAAAGTTCATCTTCCCTGAGGAAGTCCTGCCCCGCGGCAACGCCCTCTAATTTCTCCTTAAATTCTTGGCTATCGGTAACGGGTTTGAAACTTCTTTCCTGTTACTGGTAGCTTTACCGTAAGCAATAAAGTTTGGAGACATTCTCTCGTGACAACAGCTAATTTCAACTCCCTCGGGGTCGGTGGTCGCTCGATTGACACCACTGGCTTTGCGTGGTGGTCGGGAAATGCTCGCCTGATCAACCTCTCTGGCAAGCTTCTCGGTGCCCATGTGGCCCATGCCGGGCTGATCGTCTTCTGGGCAGGTGCCATGACTCTGTTCGAATTGGCCCACTTTGTGCCCGAAAAGCCCATGTACGAACAAGGACTTATCCTTCTGCCCCACTTGGCTACTCAGGGTTGGGGTATGGGGCCCGGTGGCGAAGTCGTGGATACCTTCCCCTTCTTCGTTGTCGGTGTCCTGCACCTGATTTCCTCAGCCGTATTGGGCTTGGGTGGTATCTACCATGCCATTCGCGGTCCTGAGATCCTCGAAAACTATTCCACATTTTTCGGCTACGACTGGAAGGATAAGAACCAAATGACCAACATTTTGGGGTACCACCTCATCCTGTTAGGTCTCGGTGCCTTCTTGCTTGTTTTTAAAGCAATGTTCTTCGGCGGTCTTTACGAC
This sequence comes from Cyanobacteria bacterium UBA999, assembly GCA_002291895.1. Lineage (GTDB taxonomy): Bacteria > Cyanobacteriota > Cyanobacteriia > Pseudanabaenales > Pseudanabaenaceae > UBA999. The sequence continues at coordinate 7,441 of DBAX01000078.1, read as the reverse complement.
ACTTGGGCACCCGGCGGCGGTGATGTTCGCGTCATTACCAACCCCACCCTCAACCCCCTCGTGATTTTCGGGTACGTGCTCAGCTCTCCCTTTGGTGGCTCGGGCAACATCATTGGGGTTAACAACCTCGAAGACGTTGTCGGCGGACACATCTGGATTGGCTTTATCTGCATTTCTGGTGGTATCTGGCACATCGCAACGAAGCCCTTTGCTTGGGCACGGCGCGCTTTCGTCTGGTCCGGAGAAGCCTACCTCTCCTACAGTTTGGGCGCTTTGTCCCTGATGGCCTTTATTGCCACTTGCTACGTTTGGTTTAACAACACGGTGTATCCTAGCGAGTTCTACGGACCTACGGGCCCCGAAGCTTCCCAATCCCAGGCTTTTACCTACCTAGTCCGCGACCAAAAGCTTGGTGCCAACATTGGTACCTCCCAAGGTCCTACTGGCTTGGGTAAGTACCTGATGCGCTCTCCTTCTGGGGAAATCATCTTCGGTGGCGAAACCATGCGGTTCTGGGATGTGCGCGCTCCTTGGTTGGAGCCCCTGCGCGGTCCTAGCGGCTTGGACATCGACAAGCTCAAGAACGACGTGCAGCCTTGGCAAATCCGCCGCGCTGCTGAGTATATGACCCACGCTCCCTTGGGATCCCTCAACTCGGTTGGCGGTGTGATCACCGAAATTAATGCGGTGAACTTTGTTTCTCCCCGCTCTTGGCTTGCTACATCGCACTTTGTGCTGTTCTTCTTTTTCTTGGTTGGTCACCTGTGGCACGCGGGTCGTGCCCGGGCCGCTGTGGCTGGTTTCGAGAAGGGAATCAATCGCAAGACGGAACCTGTGCTGAAAATGGGTGAGATTGACGCTCAGTCCTAGGTAGGCACACTGTTAGGTTTTTGCTCGCCTAACTACAGGAAACCCCCACTCCTTGAGGAGCATGGGGGTTTCTTTTTGGTGTTATGTTTTGCCTAGGTTGGATCTTCCTAGTTACTACCCGTGAAGATCACGTCAGGAAAGCGGCTTTGAGCCTCAGCCATGGGACGTTTTTTGCCTTCTTCTTGCCAGTAGTTAATCACTTCTGTGGCTTTGTTAAGGATTTCAATGCGATCCTGATCGGAAATCCAGGGTTTGCCTTCCATTTCTGCTTTTAGTTGCTCCCAAGCATCGTCCCGGGGCCAGAAAAAATACTTTGTTAAGGGGCTGTGGCCCTTACCAACAATTTGATCGACGGCTAGGGCGACGTTACTTTCTAGCCACAAAATCTTGAGCACATACTGAGACAAATGCTGTACCTCCATACCTACCTTTTATTACGTCTTAACGCTGTTATATTCCTATAATCTGCGATCTTGAATACTAACATGGTTCATCAGTCCGACAACGCTTTTATCTTTGACATCGATGGGGTCATTCGTGACGTCTCCGGCTCCTACCGCCGGGCCTTAGCGGACACTGTGGCAGAATTTACGGGCGATCGCCCTTCTGCGGAAGAAATTGATTGCCTTAAAGCCGAGGGATTGTGGAATAACGACTGGGATGCTGCCTGCGAGCTAATTCGCCGTCGCGGTCAAGAGCCGATCCGGGAACGGGCGGTGGCTTTTTTCCAGCGGCAGTATCGCGGGGATGGCTTCAATGGCTACATTGCCGATGAGCCCCTCTTAGCAACCCGCCAATATTTCGCGGATCTCACGGCGGCAGGAATTCGCTGGGGCTTTTTTAGTGGAGCAACGCGGGCCTCGGCGCAGTTTATCCTAGGTCGTCTAGGCGTCGCCGAGGCAGTTTTGGTGGCTATGGAGGATGCCCCCGGAAAGCCAGATCCGACGGGTTTGTGGCAAGCAGTGTCGCTCTTGGCGGAACCCGGGGAACCGATTCGGCGGATTTTCTATGCTGGCGATACGGTGGCGGACATGCTGACGGTTACTCGAGCCCGACGGGACGCCGACGGGCAGCGGCTTGTGGGCATAGGCGTGCTCCCACCCCACGTCCCTGCGGAAAGACGGGAGCACTACGCGGCGCAATTGCGGGATGCGGGTGCGGAGCAGGTCGTGGCTTCTGTGCTTGAAGTGGGTCTGGACTTACTAAATCGCATACCCGACTAAAAAGGTCGGGTTTATTTGACGCCCCCTTTGGAGAATGTTAGGGTTTGATTACCCTGATGAGTTGGCACGTTATGACCTCAGTTACCACCGACACCCATTCCCACACCCACACCGATGGCACGTTCTCCCACTTGCAATGCAAGGAGTGTGGCGCAACCTATCCTGCCAAGGCTATGCATGTCTGTGAATTGTGTTTCGGCCCCCTAGAGGTTGCCTACGATTACGGGGCGATCGCCGCACGGGTTAGTCGGCAAACTATTGAAGCTGGCCCCAACTCAATTTGGCGGTATCGGGACTTTCTGCCGGTGCAGACCAATAACTACATCGACATGGGGACGGGTATGACCCCCCTACTCAAGGCCAATCGCCTTGCCCGTCGCCTCGGATTGAAGGCGCTTTACATCAAGAACGATGCGGTGAACATGCCTACCCTCAGCTTTAAGGACCGGGTGGTATCCGTTGCCTTGAGCCGGGCCCGCGAGTTGGGCTTTGATACCGTAGCCTGTGCCAGCACCGGCAATTTAGCCAATTCGACAGCGGCGATCGCTGCCCATGCAGGTTTGGACTGCTGCGTTTTTATCCCTGCGGATTTGGAAGCAGGAAAGGTATTGGGCACCGTCGTCTATGCGCCCAAGGTATTCGCGGTGCAAGGAAACTATGACCAAGTCAATCGGCTGTGCTCAGAGGTAGCCAACACCCACGGTTGGGGCTTCGTTAATATCAATCTGCGCCCCTACTACTCCGAGGGCTCCAAAACCCTAGGCTATGAAGTAGCGGAGCAGCTGGGATGGCAACTGCCGGATCACGTGGTAGCCCCCCTGGCGTCGGGTTCCCTGTTCACCAAAATTTATAAAGGGTTTCAGGAATTCATCAAGGTTGGACTGGTTTCAGAAAAATCTGTCCGCTTTAGTGGGGCCCAAGCGGAGGGCTGTTCGCCGATCGCCCAAGCATTCCGGGAAGACCGGGACTTCATTTCCCCCGTGAAGCCCAACACCATTGCCAAGAGTATTGCCATTGGTAACCCCGCCGATGGCGTCTATGCCCTAGACATTGCCCGCAAAACCAAGGGGCACATCGAATCCGTAACCGATGCTGAGATCGTGGCTGCCATGAAGCTGCTGGCCGAAACCGAAGGCATTTTTACGGAAACCGCTGGTGGCACCACCATCGCTGTTCTGAAAAAGCTGGTGGAGTCCGGTAAGATTGCCCCCGATGAAGTTACGGTGGTGTACATCACCGGCAACGGGCTGAAGACCCAAGAGGCGGTTCAGGGCTATGTTGGTCAGCCCCTGCAGATTGAAGCCAAACTAGATAGCTTTGAACGGGCCTACGAGCGCTCCCAAACCCTTGAGCGGCTGGAGTGGCAGACGGTAGTGGTCTAGATTTCTGGCAGTGGTGGGAACGGGCGGTAGCCGAGGCGATCGCCCATCACGTTGCCGTCTACGAACTGGAGTATTTGGCTACGGGGTTGGGTCTTTCTCGCTTGGAGCTGAAACTGCGCCACAGACAACCTGCGGCGGAGGTCACCCAACTGCTTGCCGCCCTTTGGCAGCGCCGCATTACGGAGCGCGTTCCGGTGCAGTACCTTTTGGGGTGGTGCGGGTGGCGGGATCTGCACCTCAGGGTGACACCCGATGTCCTGATTCCCCGTCCCGAAACCGAGCTTATTGTGGATTGGGTGGCGGGACTGATCGATCCCTACGCTCCAGGACTATGGGTGGATTTGGGAACCGGCACGGGGGCGATCGCCCTTGGTCTGGCCAGAGCCTGCACCAACCTGGAGATCCACGCGGTCGATATCAGCGCCGCAGCCCTTGCCGTTGCCCAGGAAAATATCTCAGCCCATGGACTGCAGCACCGCATCACCCTGCACCGGGGTAATTGGTTTGCCCCCCTCGAGCCCTGGCGGGGGCGCATTGCAGGCATGGTGGCAAACCCACCCTACATTCCCACGGCGGTGGTGCCTACCCTGGCCCCAGAAGTGCACCAGCACGAACCCCACCTGGCCCTAGACGGCGGTATCGACGGTTTGGCAGCCATCCGTCACCTAATTGCCGCTGGGCAAACCATGCTGCGACCGGGCGGCCACTGGCTCGTGGAACACATGGCGGGACAGGCCGATACTGTGCGCATCCTGTTGGCAGAGGCAGGCTATGGGGCAATCCGCAGCTACCGCGACTGGGCGGGCATCGAGCGCTTCACTGGGGCACAGACGTCAGCAGATCCTCAACGGTCAGTTCGCTGAGTTGAGAACCGGAGTGGAGGCTGGTTGTAACCTCCACCAACACCAGGAAGCTTAAATTAAAGGACACGACTACCGAACGGGAGGAAATGCTGTGGTGCACGCGCTGGGTTGTTTCGGCACACAGCACCTCCGTGGCCTCCGGGATCAGGCAGAGAAAGAGCCCCTGATTGAGGTAGTAGGTCAGGGCGTGGCTAGGGATTTGGTTGAGAAGCCGGCCGGAGACTGCCTCCACCAGCTCGTTTTGGATGTGGGGCGGGTACCCCTGGGCGATCGCCACCCAATCCCGCACCGCAATGCGCATGACCCCTAGGGTGCCACCGCGTAGCTGCATCCGCTCTTGAAAGTGGGGCAGGGCCTTACTCAGGGCGCGGAGGTTCAGCAGCCGGCACTCGGGGCAAATCATCTGTACGGCAAAAAGTTGCGATCGGTAGGCAGCGATGCGCCCATTGGCAATTTCCAGGGACTGACGCAGGAGGGTATAGCGAAACCCCGCCAGCACCCGGGCCTTAATCTCCGTGGGATCTACGGGCTTGGCGAGAAACTCGTCGGCTCCCGCCTGCAGCGCCAGTTCCCGATGCTGACTGCAGTCGTGCACCGTCTGCATGATGAAATAGATCGACTGGAGGTGGGGATGCTCAATATTCAGCTTAATGCGCTGACATAGGGCCAACCCGGAAGTTTGGGGCATCGACCAGTCGCTGATAATCAGATCCGGCGGCTGAAGGAGGATTTTTTGCCAGGCTTCGTCACCATTGGCAACCACTTCGACGCGGTAGCCTTCCCGCAGCAAGATTTTAGAGGTAATGGTAGCCATCACCCGATCGTCTTCCACCACCAGTACCGACAGCTCGTGGCGGCGGTAGTTGAGGGTTTTTAGAAGGTTAATTTCTTCTTCACGCCATGTCATAGGGTCTTAGGAATCGGAAGAAGGGGGCAGGAGGGGACGGCGCGGGCGGCGGGGACGACCGAGGGATCGAAGCCCAGCCTTGATCCCAGCGAAGGCACTGCGGGTGGCAATGGAGGCTTCGTTGGCCTTGCGCCGCACCCCCTTGAGGCTTTCACCCACCTGTTGTACGGCTTCACTAGCACCCCGGGCACCTTGGTTTAATTCATCCCCCAGCTCGCTAAACTCCAGTCCAGTGAGCCGAATCGCCTCAAGGGTAGGGGGTAGTTCCCGGGAAAGGGTATCAGCCAGCTTCGCCACGCTTCGCCCGGCACGTCCCAGTTCTGCAAAGGCCGGAATGGCGGTAAGGAGTAGGGCAGTAAGGCTGGCGACGACAAGCAGAAAGGAGAGTCCCAACAGAAAAATCGGATCCACTTAGGTTCGGTCTCCATTGCGATTGTCACTGGTCAGCTCGTAGCGCAGACGGCGGCTGGCCTCTTGACCAACGGCGATCGCCTCCTGGAGCCGCTGAACAGCCTCGTCAATATTTTTCTGGGCTGCCTGAACGTTGGCGGGCAAGTTGGCGGCTGACTGTTTGAGCAGTTGGCGGGTTTCTTTGCCCGAGCGGGGGGCGAGGAGCAGCCCAAGGGCCACGCCGATGCCGCTGCCAAGGAAGAGCCCCCCCCAAAATTTACCGGAATCGTTTGCCATAACCCATACTCCTTGCTGACTGTTGCCGAACGTTGCTGAGGAATGATTGAACTTGTTTAAGAAGGGAGAGGAATCCGAGAATGCGTTGCCACTGGGCTTGAACCTTTCCCAGTCCCTGACGGGCAGCGCCGCCTGCTTGCTGGGCTTGGAAGATTCCTGGGAGGGCAAAGACGAGTTGCTCGCAGGCAGTGTTCCAGCTGTCGACCGATACGACCGTAGCTATGAATGCGGAGCGCAGCAGCCAGACCTGCCATGTGGCCCAGAGGAGCGAAGCACTTAGCACTATGTGCACAATAATTACCGTCCAGAGCATGAATGCCCCCCCGACGACCGTACGCTGAAACTATGGTATCAAACTCGGTGGCCGCGCTTATGCTACGATGCTGGGCAATTTTAGGCAATGGTGTGTATGTGTGGCATTGTGGGCTATATCGGCGATCGCCCCGCCAGCGAGGTTCTCTTACAGGGACTACGGAAGTTGGAATATCGGGGGTATGACTCGGCAGGCATTGCTCTGATGGGGCAGGATGGATTGCAGCGCATTCGGGCCAAGGGCAAGCTCGTGCACCTAGAGGCCAAATTTGCTGCGGAATTGACTGCGGACTCCCACCTGGGGATCGGCCATACCCGCTGGGCCACCCACGGCAAGCCGGAAGAATATAACGCCCATCCCCACACTGATACAAGCGGTCGCCTAGCGGTGGTGCAAAATGGGATTATCGAAAATTACTATGCCCTCCGGGAGCAGCTACGGGGACTGGGGCACACCTTTGTCACGGAGACCGACACCGAGGTGATCCCGCACCTGATCGCCGACACCTATGCCACGACGGGGGAGTTTTTGCCGGCAGTGCTGCAGGCAGTGCGCCAGTTGCAGGGGGCCTTTGCCCTAGCCATCCTCCACAGCGATCGCCCCGATCAACTCATTGTGGTACGGCAGCAGGCACCCTTGATTGTTGGCCTTGGGGAGGGGGAGCAGTTTTGCGCTTCCGATACGCCGGCGCTGATCGGGTACACCAAGACGGTTTTACCCCTGGAAAATGGCGAGGTGGCGGTGCTTTCCCGGGAGGGGGTAGCGCTCTACTCCTTTGGGGGCGATCGCCTGCGCCGTCAACCCCAGACCCTGTCCTGGAGCCCCACGATGGTGGAAAAGCAAGGGTTTCGCCACTACATGCTCAAGGAGATTTACGAGCAGCCGGGGGTGATTCGTTCGGGTTTGGCCCGCTACCTAGGTGAGGAGTCTTCCCTGCAGTTGGGATTGCCCGCAGACCTCCTGGGAAACACGGCCCAGATTGAGATTCTAGCCTGCGGTACCAGTTGGCATGCGGCCCTTGTGGGGAAGTACCTGTTGGAGCAGTTGGCCGCAATTCCCACAACGGTGCACTATGCCTCGGAATACCGCTACGCTCCCCCACCCCCCCCCCCCCCCCCCCCCCCCCCGGCGGCCCCCCCCCCCCCCGGCACCCCCCCGCCGGCGCCCCCCCCCCCCCCCCGCCCCCCCCCCCCGCG
>DBAX01000096.1 GCA_002291895.1 Cyanobacteria bacterium UBA999 | reverse complement strand
AAAACAAATAGAAATTCCCGGGCGGGGTAACCCGTTTTTGTTCTGGGAGCAAAGGGGGGGGGGGGGGGGGGGGGGTCTTGAGCAGCAGGATTATGGGGGCGGCGCTGGCTGCGGTGTTGCGCTGGACGATTTGATTGTGGTTTTTGACATCGAGGGCATAGACAATGTGCTGATTGTGGCACCGCCACCGGGTTGATGTTTTGAGTTGGTAATCGATGGAGTGGGCTGCCTCGCTGATGTGTCCATGGATCTGGACAAGGGGGCGGAAGGTGCCATCAATGCCGTAGTCTTGGCGACGGGAAAGGATGGAAACTTCGGCTCGGGCCGCGATCGCCCGAATAAAGGCATCGCCGAGTTGGTCTTGGATCGCAGCCCGATTGAGCATTACTTGCGCACAGCTTCCAACAGACGGGAGAAGTAAAACTGGGTGCTGGTCATTTCCTGGCGGGCTACCTTCCAGCCAAGATCGTCTAGGGCTTCGCGCAGGGCAAATTCGTTGTGCAGGTAGGCGCGGGTGGCTTTACTGGCCCCAGGAAAAAATTCGCCGATACGCTTGAGTAAGGTGTAGTAGGGGTTTTTGGGCGCAAAACTAAAAATCAGCCGCGCTTGGGCCAAGCTCGTCAGGTGTCCCAACAGGAATTTGGCGTCCTCCAAGGGATAGTGGATCAAAACATCCAAGCAGATGACCGTGTCGTAACTGCCGCTGAGACTGGCGAGGTCGCTGACGCTGTAGGTGGGATTGGCGGGGTTGGGCGATCGCCGTTGGGCTTCGGCGACCATTTTCTCGGAAATATCGCTGGCAAAGACCTGGGCACCCATGGCGGCCAGGGGAATACTCAGGCTACCGGTGCCGCACCCGGCATCACAGAAGGTACGGTGGGCCGCATCGCGATCGCGCCGCAACCAGTCCAAAACAAATTCCACGGTTTGCTGGTGCCCTTGGCGAATATCTCGCTGAACTTTGTTGACTTGGTCATCGCCGTAGATCCGCCGCCAGCGGTCAAAACCAATGCCATTGAAATAATCCCGCACGCGATCTTTGTCGGAGGGAGAGGAAGTTGGATGCATAATTCCTGCGTTAAAATTTTGTTGCACTTTTGCTATTGTTCCATGAACCCTTTGCTAAGGGGTGCACCGGTACGCACCTTTTGCCTATTGCTGTTGGTGCTCGGCATCTTCCTGCGTTTTACGGGGCTGGGGCACAAGTCCTATTGGCACGACGAAGCCTACACCTCCCTGCGGGCGGCAGGGTACACCATCGAAGATGTAGACCAAAAGCTCTTTGGCGATCGCCCCGTCAGCGTGGCGGAACTGCAAGTCTTTCAACGCCTCAAGCCCCAGAGCACCATTGACGATACCATCCGCTCTTTGGCGGTGGAAGATCCCCAGCACCCGCCCTTTTATTTTTTGCTGAGCCGGGCGTGGATGCAACTGTGGGGCCCAGAACGGGCGGCGATGCGCTCCTTGGCAGCGGTGGTGGGGCTGCTGGGCATTCCCCTGATCTACGCCCTAGCCCGGGATCTGACGGGGAATGACCGCATGGGGTGGGTAGCAGCGGCGGTTTATGCCCTTTCTCCTTTTGAGATCCTTTTTGCCCAACTGGCCCGGCAGTACAGCCTCCTTTCGGTACTAACCATTGCCAGCGGCTGGTGCCTGTGGCGCTCCCACCAAGGGGGACAACGGTGGCTTAGCTATACCCTGATCAACGCCCTAGGGCTGTACACCCACCCGTTTATGGTTTTGAGTGTGCTGAGCAACGGGGCATTTTTGGTGCTGCTTAGGGAGGGGCGATCGCTGCGGCGGTGGCTACTTTCCGTCGCCGCCAGTCTGTTCCTGTTCAGCCCGTGGCTGTGGGTAATTGTGCGAAACTACCAGCGGATTCGGGACACCACAAGCTGGGCCGCCGGTCCCTTTGAGTTGGGCTATGCCCTGCGCCTGTGGATTCTGGGATTTACCGCCCCCTTCGTAGATCTTGATTTCGGATTTGACAACGGGTTGACCTATCTACTGCGCTTACCCTTTCTGGGGCTGATCCTGTGGGGAGGTATCAGCCTATGGCGTCGGGAAGGAGCGCCGACAAGGCTGTTTATCCTGACATGGTGCCTGATTCCCTTTGCACTCCTGCTCCTGCCCGATCTGATCTTAGGGGGGAGACGCAGCACTGTGAGTCGCTACCTTATTTCCTGCATCCCTGCCGTTGAGCTGTTGATGGTATGGGCTGTGACTTCTCTGCGCCGTTGGGAGGTTCTTTGGGCTCCCGTTGCTGCGGCTAGCTTGGCATCAGCCACGATCAGCACCGCGAGCGATGCTTGGTGGACTCTGGATCTTAGCTACCACAATGCCAGTGTGGTGCGGCAAATTACAGCCCACTCCACGGAGTCCGCGGGAGTTGTGATCGGCGATCGCGGCGATGACTTCACCAACCTAGGCGATCTCCTTTCCCTAGGGCATGAGCTACCGGAAACGACCCGACTGTTTCTTCTAGCTGCGGAACCCGACGGGGAAAAGTTGGCGGCTCAGTTGCGCCGGGATTCTCGCCCGCTCTTCTTTCGCCCGTCCGCCCGATTGCGGCAGCAGGTGGCAGCATTTGGCAGCACTTTGATGCCCCCCAATCCCCCAACCCGTCTGTGGCACGTCTATGACGCCGGAACAATTGCAGCTCCTCCCTTGGATAAATAAGTAGATAGATGAATCGCCAAATGAGTGAGATTAGCCCGATATCTTCGATTTACTCCTCGTGGCTCATTCTGCCAAAGAGATAGTCTAGGATGTAGTTTCGCAAATCGTAGTATTGGGGATCTTCAAGGATGTGATCCCTATCTCTCGGATGTTCAAAGGGAATCCTAATCACTTCGCCAATTTTAGCGGCGGGGCCGTTGGTCATCAGGACAAGGCGATCGCACAGAAACAGCGCCTCATCAATATCGTGGGTAATCATCATCACCGTGCACTTTTGCTCCCACCAAATCTTCAATAACTCCTCTTGCAATTCTTCTTTAGTAATCGCATCCAAGGCTCCAAAGGGTTCGTCAAGAATCAACAGCTCAGGACGGACAGCCAAAGCCCGGGCGATCGCCACCCGTTGCCGCATCCCACCCGACACTTGGGGCGGCTTCTTTTCGCTCGCTTCTATGAGACCAACCATGGCCAAGTGGTGCATAACGATATCTTTCTTTTTGACCTCATCATATTCGGGATGAACAGCATCTACCGCCAAATAGACATTCTCATAGACCGTCAGCCATGGCAAAAGAGAATAGTTTTGAAAGACCACCATGCGATCAGGCCCTGGTTTCTTGATTAGCTGTCCTTTCAGTCGCACTTCACCACTAGTGGGCTGATTGAAGCCCGACACCATGTTGAGTAGGGTGGATTTTCCGCAACCGGAGTGTCCGATCACGCAGATAAATTCTCCTTCAGCCACGTTCAGATTCACGCCATCGAGAACGACATTCGCTCCCTTGCTGGTGGGATAGATTTTGGTGACATTTTCTATGGTGAGAAAAGGTGGATGCGGCTGGGGCATGCTGTCGTAGCTAGTATCGTGAAAAGCAGCGGTGGTCATAGTTGTTCCCTAAAGAATGACTAAAATAACGGTGGAATGGAAAAAATACAGACAGAAATCTTAAAATCAACTTTCCTGCCCGTGCCCTCCCCAAAGGGGGGTTGGGGCAGAGGGGCAATGGAATTATCGGATGACTAGGGGATTTCCGCTAAGGTGAAATTCCGCTCAATTTGCAGATTCTGTAGGTATTCGATGGGATTTTCGGCGGAGAAGGAGGCTCCATCGAACATTTGGATCGCTCCCTTGCCGTAGGTGATTTCCGAGAGTCCGATTTCCCGGGCCGCCGTGCTAAAAACCCCCACTTGACAGACTTTTTCTGCCACTTCTACCCAGTTGCGGGGGAAGGGTACATCACCCCACCGCGCCATCTGGGCCGCCTGCCACAGGTGCTCCGTGCGACTGGGACGATTGACATTTGTGCCAAAAAATTGGTGGTGGGCATACTCTCGCATCGGTGTTGTCAAATCGCAGGAGTTGAGTTCGGGGCCACCGATTTGAATGTATTCTCGCTTCGTGCCCACGTATTCCTTTTGGGCCAGCAGGTGGGTGATTTCGCTGGCGTTGGCGGGGTCAGAGCAATAGACACAGGCCTCCAAAATGGCTTTGACGAGGGCAATGTGGGTGTTGGGGTAGGCACTGGCCCAATCTTCCCGTACTCCCAAAACCTTACCCGGATGGCCATCCCAAATTTCGCGATCAGTCGCGACCGTAAAGCCGACTCCCTCGTAGGCGGCCCGGAAGTTCCACGGTTCGCCGACGCAAAAGCCATCGATACTGCCTGCCTTCAAATCCACCACCATTTGGGCGGGGGGAATGATTTTTAGCTCCACATCGCGATCGGGGTCTATGCCACCGGAGGCCAGCCAATAACGCAACAGAAGATTGTGCATGGAGGCGGGATGCACTACGCCCATGCGGTGCTTTTCGGGAGTTTCCTTGAGATAGCGGGCAAAATCGGCGAGGGAATACACACCTTTGTCGTAGAGGTTCCGCGATAGGGTGATGGCATTGCCGTTACGGGTCATAGTGAGAGCGGTAACCGTGGGCAGATTTTTTCCCAACCCTCCCAAAGTTAGCCACATGGGCATCCCCGAAGGCATTTGGGCACCGTCAAGGTAACCGTTTTGCAAACCATCGGCGATCCCTCGCCAACTGGTTTCCCGCACCAGATTCACTTCATCCAGTCCGTGTTTTTCAAAGAAGCCTTTTTCTTTGGCGATCGCCAGGGGAGCGCAGGCGGTGAGAGGCACAAAACCAAGTTCCAAATTCACTTTCTCTAGGCCGTGACGCGCTACCACTGCCACCTTTCTGGCTCTCATTTTCTTTACGCGCTTCTGCTGATTCAGAAAATAGAGAATCTCACTGCGGAGAGTATAGTAACTGGGGTGCTTGATTACCTCCAAGCGATGGCGAGGGCGGGGAATATCCACTGTCAGAATGCCGCCAATATTGGAAGCGGGGCCGTTGGTGAGCATCACAATACGATCGCTCATAAAAACCGCCTCATCCACATCGTGGGTCACCATCACTGCCGTAGTTTGGGTGGATTCGCAAATACTGACCAGCTTTTCCTGCAGGTTCCCTCGGGTTAGGGCATCCAAAGCCCCAAAAGGTTCGTCGAGTAGGAGCAGTTTCGGTCGCACAGCGAGGGCCCGGGCGATCGCCACCCGCTGCTTCATCCCCCCCGAAAGCTGTCCAGGAAGCTTATCTAAGGCATGGTCGAGTCCCACCATGTGAATGTAGTGCTTGATCAAATCTTCCCGCTCCTTGGTGGGCAATTTCCCCAACACCTCATCCACCGCCAGCGCTACATTGTCATGTACCGTCAGCCATGGCAGCAAAGAATAATTTTGGAACACCACCATGCGATCGGGGCTTGGCTTGCGGATGTACTGCCCCTCAAGGGTTACGACTCCCTCAGTAACTCCATCCAAGCCGGCAATCAAATTCAAGAGCGTAGATTTTCCACAACCCGAGTGACCAATAAGAGAAATAAACTCTCCTTTGCCAATTTCCAAATCAATTCCTTTGAGGGCGATGTATTCCTTGCCACCGGAGAGGGGAAAGGTTTTGCCCGCCTGCTCGATCGCTACATAAACTGTCATGGTTCCGTGCTCCTTTTAATCATTAGCTAGTTGTTGGGCAGTAGCTTAGTTTGGAGCCAAGCCATGAACTTATCCAGCATCAAACCCACCGCACCGATATAGACCAGCGAAATAATCACTTCATTAACATTGCCGTTGGTGTAAGCATCCCAGATAAAGAAGCCAATCCCCACAATCCCCGACATCACGATTTCGGCTGCAATAATCGCCAACCATGCCAAGCCGATCGCAATGCGCAAGCCCGTGAAAATGTAGGGCAGTGCTGAGGGAAATAGAATCTTGAAGAAATACTTTTTGCGGGAAAGTTGTAGAACTCGGGCCACATTTTGATAATCCTGCGGAATCTGTTGCACACCTACAGTGGTGTTGATCAGGATCGGCCACACCGCCGTAATAAAAATCACAAATAGGGCAGCAGGCTCGTTCTGTTGCAGGGCGGCAAGGGAAATCGGCACCCAGGCAAGGGGCGGCACGGTGCGCAAAAATTGGAACAAAGGATCGAGTGCCCGATTGATCATGGGGGTCGTACCCACCCAAATCCCCATGCCAATCCCCACGATCGCCGCACAGGTATAGCCGATCATCACCCGCTGGAAGCTTTCAAAGGTCTGCCAAAAAAGCCCCTTATCTAATCCACCGCGATCATAAAAAGGATAGAGAATCAGAATTTGGGAATTGCGATCGCTCAAAATATCGATGGGCCCAGGCAATTTAATCGCCCCAATGCTGTAGAGCATCTGCCAAATCGTCAAAAAAACTAAAAACCCAGCGATGGGGGGCACAATGTACCGCCCATTCCGATGCCAAAACTTAGTCAAACCGTTGCTGCTGCCGTTATTGCGCGTAGTCACTACCATTTTTTACTCCTTACACCTTCTTGATTTGCAAACTATCTAGGTATGCTTGGGGATTTTCAGGATTGAACTCCTTCCCGTCAAAGAACTTCTCAATGCCCCGTGAAGTGCCAGTAGGAATATCGCTGGCGGGAATACCCAGTTCCTTTGCGGCTTCTTTCCACAGGTCTTCCCGATTGATCTTGGCAATCTGGGCATTGAAATTCGCCAGTTCTGCCTTGGGCAAAATGCCCCAGCGCACGCACTCCACCAAAAACCACAGGTCATGACTGCGGTAGGGATAGGAAACGCTGCCTGCCCCATCCTTCCAGTAGAGTACGCCCATGGATTTATCGTCGATTACCCTGCCATCGCCCATATCGTACTTGCCCTGAAGCGGTTCTAGCAGGACATTTTCAGGCACATTGAAGTAGTTTCTGCCTGCAAGAATCTTCGCCAGTTCGGCTCGATTGTTGGGGTCATCGCACCACTGTTGCGCTTCCATAATCCCCTTCAGCAAGGCTTTGGTGGCAATGGGATGGCTATCCACCCAGTCTTGGCGCATGGCGAGGTATTCTTCAGGGTGATTCTTCCAAATTTCCGCCGTAAGGGTCGCCATAAAGCCGATGCCATCCTTTACAATGCGGTAGGGCCAGGGGTCGCCCGTGCTGAAGGCATCCATCGTGCCCGTTTTCATGTTGGCCACCGTTTGCGCCGCCGGTACGGTCAGCAATTCCACATCGGTGTCGGGGTTGATGCCATTGGCCGCCAGCCAGTAGCGGATCCAGAGTTCTTGGTTCGCTGATGGAAAGGTATAGGCGGCTTTGAATTTAGTGCCTGCGGACTTCAGTCCTGAAAAGAGAGCTTTGCCGCCACCTTCAATTTGGGTGCTCAGTCCCTTACCTTTGTGCTTGCCGGCGATCGCCACACCGTTGCCGTGGGTATTTAATTGCAGCAGCACGTACATGGGAATTTTCTGATTGTTGGTGGTAATTTTGCCCTCCGAAATCATGTAGGGCATGGGCATCTGCCACTGACCACCATCAATGCCACCGCCCTGGGAACCAATCACCACATTGTCCCGGGCAGCACCCCAGTTTGCCTGCTTGGAAACCTCCACGCCTGTCATGCCGTACTTGGCAAAGAAGCCCTTCTCTTGGGCAACAATCATCGGTGCCGCTTCCACGATCGGGATGTAGCCCAACTTGACTTTGGTAACTTCCGGCTTGGGCTGATCGGCGGCTGGAGCATTATTGGTGGGGGTCGTAGTTGTGGGGCTATCGCTGGGGGGATTGCCCAAGCACCCCTTTAACAGAATAGAACTTGCCGCAGTGGTGCCTACCAAACTGAGAAAATACCGCCGCGACGAATGAGCAGGAAAGATCATCATGAACCTCCTAGTGGGGGAACGAGAAGTACTTTATAGATTCTTTAAATAGATTTAAGTCTATGATTAATTTTCTTTAAATCATTTTAAATCTATGATTAGGAGCATAGCAGATTGCTGTTTGTCTTGGCAGGTTTCCGTAATTGCATTTTCTTATGCCAAGGATTAGACCTGACCCCGGTCAATGGTTGCTCGTGCCACTGGCGCTCAAGGGAATGTGCTATAGTTTGTTTCTGCTTGATGCGGGTGTAGTTTAGTGGTAAAACCACAGTCTTCCAAACTGTCGTTGCGGGTTCGATTCCCGCCACCCGCTTTGCAGTATCGAATCCCTTACCCTTGTAGCTGGCGATCGCCGCGGCTGTACATCGATTCTATTTAGCGAAGTAGGATGTCCCCGTTCTAAAACGAGAGAATCGCAAAGGATTCCCCAGGTTGCTTAAGAGTACGCCAGTTTGGGAGGTGCCGAACGGAACTTGACAAGTGAATTGAAAAATAAATTGAGAAGCGCGTCGTATACGGATTTGGGCATAGGGTGGGCATCACCATGGCAGTACTACTCGCCGAGGATCCATCCGCGCGGCATTGCGTTATCAATGCTATCAAACTAATGGGCTAGTGGGTAGGCAGGGGAGAAATAGGCAAAAAAAAGCCCCGGAGAAAACCAGGGGCATACTAGATTTAACGTGTAGTTGTGTTGGCGAGGGGTTAACTCTAGCTGGCGGGTTTAACCACCCCCGCGCTAGGAACTGGGCTGGACTGGGGTTTTACGGGCAAAAAGTTCACGGTGCCACCGAGTTTTGCTTGATCCAGTTCGTTGCCGATCGCCACGATGCCTTCAGCAGTAGCGTTGTTGATGTCCTTCTCTCCATTGGCTCGAAAGACGTTGCCTCCCGGACTTTCCACACTGCCGAGGTCGGGGTTAGGAACGCCCCTGCGATCGGGCAGAATCACAACCCCATTGCGGAGGTTATTGGCAATGAGGTTGCCGCGCAGCACGGGTCGGGACACATTAGAAATCACGATGCCGTCGCGGTTGTTGACGATGCGATTTTCGAGCACCCTTACCGTCGAGCGCTGACCAATAGCCAAGCCAAAGCCAGTGTTGTCGAAGAGGTTGCTACGAATCTCCCCACCGCTGCTGCCCACCGCTGAGATGCCATTGGCCCCATTGGCAACAAAAAGGTTATCCGCCACTACGGCCTCGGCGGTTCCCGACATAAAAAGCCCCTCGCGGTTGCTGTCCCGGAACGTATTGGCCCTGATGACAACACCGCGACCGCGCTCGATCCAAACTGCTGTGCCGCGCACTGCCACATTGGTCACAGTGATTCCTTCAAGGCGGGTGCTGTCGCCCAAGACCACTGCCACATTTTGCCCAGCAAAACTAGGACTCAAAAAGCGACCGCTGCCCGTAATTACAATTCCTTCACCACGATTGTCGGGCGTGCCGCGCAGAGATACTCCCCGGGGAATGGTGAGCGGAAATACCTCTTGGGTGGTTTCGGCACTGTAGGTGCCAGGGGCAATCTGAATAGTGGTTCCCGGCTGGGGTTTGCTGGCAAGGGCAGCGGTAATGGAACGGAAAGGATTGTTGGGGCTGCCATCGCCGATCGCGCTATCGGGTCGGGGTGCCACGATCAGCACCTGGGTCGGGGCACCTTGTGCCCAGGTAATGGGGCTGATCGCTACGGTTGTAGTTACTGCGAGGGTGGTGCTAGCTACCCACAAAGTCACGGCACTGCTGCTGATTTGGTTTCGACGTATCATACGGTTCCCTTTGAGTTTGCCCATAACGTCCACAAAAAATAACACATAATGAATTGCATAGCTGCCAGAGAAGGTCATGAGCTACTGCCTAAATCCATCCTGCCCTCAGCCAAAGAATGATGAGGGGATGAAGTTTTGTTGCTCATGCGGCTCGCCCTTGGAATTGCGTGGACTTTATCGGGCGATCGCCCCTATGGGACAGGGTGGTATGGGGCGAACCTTCCGGGCAGTGCAATTGGATACTCAGACCCGCTGCGTTATCAAACAGTTCTATCCTCAAAATCAAGATCCGCAGGTCTTGGCAAAGGCTCTAGCTCTGTTTCAGCGGGAAGCTGACCAACTAAGAGAACTGGGAAACCATCCCCAGGTTCCACAATTCCGCGATTTTTTTGCCGAATCCGGTCACTGGTACCTGGTACAGGAACTCATTGAAGGGCAGAACCTAGATGTTTTGCTCCGGAGTTCGGGGCCGTTTTCCGAAGCCCAAATTACACAACTGCTGCGCCAACTCCTGCCTGTATTGACCTTTTTGGAGCAGCATGGGGTCATCCACCGGGATATCAAACCTGCCAACATGCTCCGCACCCAGGATGGGCGCTATGTGCTGGTGGATTTTGGGGCTGCCAAAAACTACGCTCCCCAGGCTACGGGCACCCTCATTGGCACTGCCGAGTATGCTGCCCCCGAACAGGTTCAGGGACGGGCTACCTTTGCCAGCGATCTCTACAGCTTGGGGGTGACCTGCCTCCACCTGCTAACGGGGCGATCGCCCTTTGCCCTGTTTGACGACTACCGCCAAGATTGGGATATGCCACCCACCCTCTCGCCCCAACTGGGCGCTATCCTGGGCCGAGCGGTGGCTAAGTCCTTAGCAGTGCGCTATTCCAGCGCCGCCGCTATGCTGTCCGACCTAGAACCGGGGGGAGTTGGGGTATCCCATGTGGCCCATCTCCTCAAAGCCCAGCAGTGGCAGCAGGCCGATGCAATGACCACCACGATCCTTGACGGCATGGTGGCTGAGATCAGCTGCGATCGCCTGTGCGAACTGGATCGGGTTTGGGACGCATTCAGCCAAGGGCGCTTTGGCTTCTCGGTGCAAAGAACCCTCTGGCAGGAACTGGGGGGGCAGCTTTCCTACCCGCCTGACCGACAGTGGGAATTTGCCGCTACCTACCTGAGGTTCAGTCGTCTGGTGGGATGGCAGCGCCGCAACTGGTGGCGTACCCAGTGGGTACCCCCAGCCCAATTGGACTTTTCCCTCCAAGCCCCCCGCGGGCACCTACCTACGTTCTGCTATCGCCGGGGCTTTAACGATACCGACACCCTCTTTTGGCGTCTTACCCTTTGTCAGACAGGCTATCAAACGGGCAAAACCTAGGGCAGGGAGACCACGTTGTTGGCATTGGGGTTCGCGATCGCTCCGGTGACGGTTTTGGCTAGGCGGGACTCCAAGAGGGCGATCGCCGCTTCAACCTTTTCCGGGAAAATCGTCACCAAGCCGCCGGCCGCCACCCGGGAAAGGGCCGTCTCTAGGGCCGTCAGTTCATCCAAAATAATCTCGTGGGCGGGGTGCTGTTCCGCCGAAAGAACGCCCTTCAGTAGCAGATCGGCTACCTCCCCCACGGCACGACCGCGCCGGTCTTGATCTTCTTTGATTACGATGTGGTCAAACATGCCCGCAGCCAAACGGCCCAACTCGATGATGTCTTGGTCGCGGCGATCACCCGGAGCACCAATGATGCCGATGCGCTCTCCCTGCCAAGTGGACAAGAAACTGGCGATCGCCCGGTAGCCCGCCGGATTGTGGGCATAGTCTACTAGGGCATGGCGATCGCCGAGGGCAAATAGATTCATCCGTCCCGGGGTCTGCTCCGCCGAAGCCACAAAACTGGTTAGGGCATCCCGAATATCCTCAATCCGTACGCCCTGGACAAAGGCCGCCAAACTGGCTGCCAATGCGTTCTGGATCATAAACTCAGCTTTGCCCGCTAGGGTCACCGGCACGTGAATAGCCTGTTCAATCCGTAGGGTCCAATCCCCCTTCAAAATGGAAAGGAAGCCATTTTCGTAAACGGCCGCTAACCCACCCTGCTGCGTGTGCTCGTTAATAATGGGGTTGTTGGCATTCAAGCTGAAGTAGGCAACCTGGGCTTTAACCAGCGATGCCATTCCAGCTACGAGGGGATCATCCGCATTGAGGACAGCATAGCCGCTGGGAAATGCCATGCGGGCAACCACGCTTTTAACTTCCGCCATTTCCTCAAGGGTGTTGATGTCTCCCAACCCCAAATGGTCGGCTTGAACGTTGAGCACAATCCCCACATCACAGCCATCGAAGGCCACCCCAGAGCGCAGGATGCCGCCCCGAGCCGTCTCGAGCACTGCCACCTCTACCGTGGGATCCCGCAAAATCACCTGGGCGCTGTAGGGCCCCGTATTATCGCCCTTTTCCACCAACCATGGGCCGATGTAGATCCCATCCGTTGTGGTGTACCCCACCATGTGGCCGGCATGTCTAAAAATGTGGGCGGTCAGTCTTGTGGTTGTGGTCTTACCATTGGTGCCCGTAATTGCCACAATGGGAATCCGTGTCGGCGCACCGGGCGGAAACAACATATTGATCACCGGCTCTGCCACATTGCGGGGAATACCCACGCTGGGGGCAGTGTGCATCCGAAAACCCGGTGCCGCATTGACTTCCACGATCACCCCATCGGTCTGGCGTAGGGGCTGGGAAATATCGGTGGTTACCACATCAATGCCGGCAATATCCAGGCCGATTACCCGAGCAACGCGCTGGGCTAGCCAAACATTTTCGGGGTGAATGTCATCGGTACGGTCTACGGCGATACCGCCGGTGCTAAGGTTGGCCGTTGCCCGCAGGTAGCACACCTGTTCCGGGGCAGGCACCGATTCCAAGGTCAAGTTTTGCCGCTGCAGCACTTCCAAACTGGGGCGATCCACCACAATTCGGGTTAGAACGTTATCGTGACCATCTCCCCGGCGGGGATCTTTGTTGGTCTCCTCCACCAGTTGGGCGATGGTTTTGCGTCCGTCACCAATCACATGGGCGGGCACACGCTCGGCTACGGCCACAACCCGGCCGTTGACCACCAGAATTCTATGGTCGCGCCCGCGGTGGAAGCGCTCAATTATCACCTCTTCGGACACTTCCTGGGCCAAGGCAAAGGCGTCCTCAGCCTCAAGCAAGGACCGGACATCAATCGTAATACCGCGACCGTGGTTGCCGTTGAGGGGCTTCACAACGATGGGAAAACCGCCCACCTCGGCGATCGCCTCTTCAAGGTACTTTACAGACCGCAGCAGCGTTCCCCGGGGCACCGGAATCCCCGAATCCCCCAAAATCCGCTTGGTGCCTTCCTTGTCGCAGGCCAGCTCTACGGCTAGGATCCCGGTTTGGTTAGATAGGGTGGCTTGAATGCGAC
>DBAX01000094.1 GCA_002291895.1 Cyanobacteria bacterium UBA999 | reverse complement strand
TGCCGATCTGATGGTAAAAATGTCGGGGGGTGGGGGGTGGGGGGGGAGGGGTTCGTCAAAGGCTGTTTGATCGCCGCCGCCCCGTAAAAGATGGAATTTGTCCCGCTGGGCGGGGGGCTGGCGATCGCGCACCCGCTCCAAGGTGGTTTGGGAAACGTAGATGATGGCATCGCTTTGCTGGACGCAAAAATCTTCGAGCCACCGAAACATGTGGTAATGCAGCCAGGTGGGAAAGACAGGGTGCATGTCGGTGCAGGTGGGGGAGTCGCCCAGGTTGATCACTAGGGGCCGACCGGTGAGCCACTTCAGCACGATGCCGACAAGGGCGGCGGAGTAGGGCATCACAAATACAGCGATCGCCTGGGGTTGGTAGGTTTTGATCAGGTGGTAGCCCCGGAGAATCGCTGGGAGAGTCCAAAATACATCCCCGTCCGGCCAGACCAAGAGGTCAATTAGCTTGCTAAGTTTGAGTTTTTCCAGCGCCCGGAGCAGTCCAGTGGGATACCAGCCGGCCACGTAATCGGCGGCGGCACAGCCGGGAATGGCGGCATTGGGAACGGCAGTGAGCAGGTGGATATGCCATCGCTGGCTCAGGATTTGGAGCATGGCACCGGAGCGGTTGGCCGTTGGGTTAACCTGGGGTAGGGCTTTAAAGGAGATGGAAAAGAGGACAGGTTTGGGGGCGGATTCCATGGCCGTAGGGTGCAACGCTTGTGGAACAGTGTAGCTAAAACCCCCAGAGACGGGCGATCTGGATCTGCTCCCAAAAATCGAGCAGGCGATCGCGCCTATCGGCGGGCGGAACCGGCTGACCGGCAAGCTGCTGTAACAGTTGGTACCCGAGCGGGGTGATGCGAAAGCTATCGGTGATCCCCTGACCATCCACTTCTCGGCGCAGCACACCCACCTGAATCAGCCAGAGCAAGCGGTTTTCGGTAGCAATGAGGGAGCGGGGGGTAGTGGTGTAGCCGCTGTGGTAGCCCTCTTTGCTGGCGATCGCCCGCAGGGGCACCCCCACGGTAACCAGGGTTTCCAACAAATGGCGGGTAAACCCGGAGCAGCGCAGGGCCCGGGCTGCCCGCTCTAGGGCCGAGGGGGCAAAA
Organism: Cyanobacteria bacterium UBA999; assembly: GCA_002291895.1. Classification (GTDB taxonomy): domain Bacteria; phylum Cyanobacteriota; class Cyanobacteriia; order Pseudanabaenales; family Pseudanabaenaceae; genus UBA999. Next base: position 2,328 of record DBAX01000094.1, on the reverse strand, counting down.
TGCATGGACGGCGATGCTGGATGGGGTAGGGTTTTGGGGTCTTGGGGAGCCATGGGGAGCGAAGGTTGCACAATTCTATTTTAGGCGCTGCAATGTTCGCCCACGGCTTAGGGCATGCTTATTCCTAGAACCAAATGCGGCAGGGAACATGCAGGACATTCGAGCAGGAAAACACTGGCAACTGGCCCGCACCTACGAGGGAGCATGGGGGCGATCGCTGATCTTCTTGATGGGCGACATCCTGGGGATGATGGGTGCATGGCGGTTTGCGGTGGATTTTAACCGGCCGTTTTCCCCCCTGCCTCCTCTGCTCAATTGGGGGCAGTGGATGGGGATACCGGGAGTTTTTTGGGCCTATGGGGCGGTTACGGTGCTGCTATTTGCCCACCACAACTTCTATGGCTACACTACGCGCTTTTACACCAAGCAAGCTACCATCCTCTGCATGGTCTACCTGTGGTCCCTGGTGCTGGGCTATTTCTACGACCCAGACCTCGACCTACCGCGATCGCTCTTTATTCCCGCTTGGCTGGGAAGTGTGGTGGGGGTGATGGGGTTGCGGCTGTTCCTGACCCTAGTGCTCGATCAGTTTGCCCCCGCCCAAGTGGCTGTTTTTCTGGTTGCCCCCGCCGCCCGCCTGGAGCCCCTCGCGGACCTAATTCGCCACCGAACGGGACATCGGATCATTGGGCAACTGCTAGCGAGTGAGGCCCATACTCCGGAGGCGATCGCCCAGATTCTCCACTCTGGAGCCCAGGAGGTGATAGCCCAAGATTTACCGGAACACCAATTGGCTTCCCGCCTTTACTGGCAGCTGCGGCGGGCAGGAATTTCCCTGCGGCTGATTCCGTCGAGCCTCACCCTGCTGCACCGTCGCGGTAGTCCGGAAGTTTTTGCGGGCATGCCCACAATCCGCATCGATCCCGATTTATTCGGCAGTTGGGAGTACCTCGGCAAGCGGCTTTTGGATCTGGTCGGGGCGCTCCTGGGGTTGATGCTTCTGTCGCCCCTATTTGGGGCGATCGCCCTGGGGATCAGGGTGACCAACCCCGGCAGTGTTTTTTACGGACAGGAGCGTGTTGGCCTCCACGGGCGGGTGTTTCGGATGTGGAAGTTTCGCAGCATGTTCATGGATGCCGATCGCCGCCAAGGGGAACTGGAGCGCCACAATCAAAACCAGGATGGCATCACCTTCAAGCTCAAAAACGACCCGCGCATTACGCCCATCGGCCACCTGCTGCGCCGGACAAGCCTCGATGAACTGCCCCAGTTATTCAACGTGCTCTGTGGGCAGATGAGCTTGGTCGGGCCCCGTCCTCTGCCGCTGCGGGATGTGGCGCGCTTTGCCGACTGGCACCACACCCGCCACGTTGTCGTTCCGGGCATGACCGGCATGTGGCAGATTGCCGGTCGCTCCCACCTGAGCCGCATGGACGATATGGCCCGCCTCGATTTGTTCTACGTTGACCACTGGTCTTTGAACCTCGATCTCGATATTTTGGTGGAAACCCTGCGCCTGGTTCTTTTTGGCAGGGGTGCCTATTAGGGGCAATCGGGGGTCAGCGGGGATCTTCGGGGCTAGGAAACCTACCCAACGGCGGATGCCAGCGATAGTGGGCTAGATCGACGCGATCCTCGTGAAACACAATTCCCTCCTGCTCCAGGAGCGATCGCTGCCAGTGGTCCGTTCCCCGCCGCAGGGGAGAATGGGAGACCTTGCCCTGGGCATTGATCACCCGGTGCCAAGGAATGTCGCTGGAAGCCATGTCCACCTGGTAGAGGGCATACCCCACCAGACGGGCCTTGCCAGCGAGTCCCGCAAGTTCAGCAATCTGCCCATAGGTGGCTACCCGACCGGAGGGAATCAGCCGCACGATGTCATAGATATGGGAGTAAACGGTCATTCCGCAGGGTTCGGGGCGATCGCCTGTTTTTGGTAATACTCGTTGACGTAGTAATAGTAGCCAAAGTGGGCATCATCCTCGACGGAAACGCCATTGATTACCAGTCCTAGCACCTCCTGGTGGTTTTGTTCTAGGAGTTGGCGGGCAAAGCCAAAACTGCTGCGATCGGACACCTTGGGTCGGAGGGTGAAGAGGGTGCCATCGGCCAGGTTTCCCAGCAGCAGGGCATCGGCCCCAATGGTCAGGGGTGGGGCATCGATGATGATCGAGTCGTAGCGCTGCCGGAGGTCGCGGAGCAGATCTTCTAGGGACTGGGAATTAAGCAGCAGCGCGGGGTTGGGGGGAGGGCTGCCGGCGGTGAGAAGGTGGAGGTTGGGGGTGATGGGGTGGTGGGCGGTGGCAAAGTGGCCCTGCTTCACCAAAA
>DBAX01000116.1 GCA_002291895.1 Cyanobacteria bacterium UBA999 | reverse complement strand
TCATATTGGCTATCGTCGTCTAGTAGAAGAGCAATCTTTCAGTCAATTAAAACAGTTTGGTAAGCCAGTTTGGTGGATATCAGTGCACCGCTTTGCGAATACATTGATGTTGCTTGCGGCAACGTTTGCTGTGGTAACTGGTCGAATGATGAAAGAAGAATGGCTTCCTGCTGGAGAAATTCATCGTCAATGGTACCTGGCACATTTGGCAGCGTGGGTATGTGTGTTCATTAGTCTTGCCTTACATCTACTGATGGGAACCAAAGTTGGCGGTGTCTCCTTGTTAGTATCAATGTTTAATTGGAAAATACGCGGTGAGGATACGCTACTTTCATGGCATCAAGGAGTCAAAATTAAGCACTCTAGTTTGGTCTTGAAGGTTCTGGAAGGTATTGTGATTGGAGGCATTATTATGGCATTTCTTCTGCCAGTCTTTAACTCCTAAAATGCACCCGTATAACAATCCTGTTGCACGCCGACCGTATGGAGATAGTTGGTGATTCTTAAGAGCTACTAGCAGCGGGTGAACGGGAACGTTATACAATAAGTTCTACAGTTGAATCTAAAGTATTCTTCTTCGCTTGTTAGCTTGACATAGTTATTTGTATTACGAAGATTACTATGTCAAGAGTTCGCTAAATACGTCAGCGAGACAAAGATAAATTGGACAATCAAAAAATGTATAGCAAATCGTTTGATCGGACTTTCTGTGCTATTATTTAATTTTTTACAAGCTCGATAAGCCGCTCAAATGTAAGAATTTTGAGCTCCTCAGGTCAAAATTTATTCGTATTTACAACCTGTTTCAGTAAGACTTTTAGGTCATCCTAAGTTGATGATGTACTAAAGTTGTTCTTGCATAATTTTTAAGAATTCCCGTAATGTTGAGCTAGCAGAGCTTTGCCGCCAAGCCGCTGCAAACTTTAGGCGAATGGGACAATTTTCCAGAGGTTTACAAACTACTTCATTGCCAACTAAAAACTGCAAATTTTCAGGGGTAAACGTAATCCCTAAGCCTGCGATAACCAGACAGATTCGCGTTTGTAAAGAGACAGATTCTTTGACAATCTTGGGTTGAAACCCTGCTGCTTGACAAATTTGGATAAACCTATCGTAGAGATTAGGTCCCTCTTTGCGGGGATGAATAATAAACGATTCGTCTATTAAAGCCCCCGGCACAATTCTTTCGTACTGTGTTAATGGATGCTGTTGTGGCAACACAACAACAAAGTTTGCTTCTAGAATTGGTTGCAAATCTAAGCCGCGCTGATCAATGGGAGGATGCAAAAAAGCAAGATCGATCTTGTCGTCATTTAATGCCGCAACTTGTGCCTCGGTAGAAAGTTCCAGCATTGTGAGTTCGACATTGGCATGGGTACGGCGGAAGACCTGCATCAGTTTTGGTAGCACCGTGTGAGTGGCAGTTTCTGTGAACCCGATCGTTAGATGCCCTACCTCACCATGAGCTGTGCGCCTAGTGAGTTGAACGGCTGCATCTGTCTGAAACAGCAGTTGTTTGGCTTGCTCTAGCAATACTTGTCCAGCACTGGTGAGTTGTACTGTGCGTTTGGTGCGAATGAGTAATGCCACACCTATCTCTTTTTCTAACTTGGCAATTTGCTTACTCAAGGCGGGCTGCGTAATGTGTAAGCGATCGGCGGCGCGTCCGAAGTGGAGTTCTTCGGCAACCATGACGAAGTAGCGAAGCTGTTGGAATTCCATCAATAACTCTGAGTTATTAGTTTAGCATCAAAAATGACTTAGACAATCATGATTACTCCAGCCTACTCTAAGTTAATGCTCATCAAAAAAGATGGAAGGCTGATTCGATGGAGGCGATCATGAAACTGATGAAATTGAAATGGCTCAAGTTTGCAGGCTGGGCAGTGTTGGGGGTATTCCTGATGCTGACCAGCTACGGTCTATTGCAACTAATTGAACCTGTGGGAATTGCACCCGTTGCCCAATCAGATCAACCCCTTAATTTCCGTGGACGTGCTTTACTGGTTGCTTCTGATGCGGATATGGTGGCAACCGCCTATGCCGATGCCCAACTACATCGCGTCGCTGGCATTGAAGATACGCTCACTCTTGTGGAACTGCCGCTTGATGCTGCGAAGCCTGGGATTATACCCGTCCAGGTTTCTAATTCGGTGATGTCGTGGCCCCAGAATATTGCCGTCTCTCCCAATAAGCAATGGGCTTATGTATCGGAGGTGCGATCGCGTCCTGCCGATGGAATTCAAGCATTTGCATCGATCGACCAGATGCCGCCGGGTGAGCGGATTACCGTCGTGAATATCGCCAATCTGCAACAGCCAAAGGTTCTGCAAACTGTAGTCGTGGGGAGAAATCCAAAAACGCTGAGTATCAGTCCCGATGGTAAATTTTTGGCAGTTACTTCAGAAGAGCCAGATCGGGAATTGGCAATTTTCCAGATTCAGCCTGATGGCACCTTGGGAGAACGCGATAACTTTGCGATCGCCAAAGACTTTTCTCCCTCAGCAGTTCCAGGATCGGTCGTCTGGCACCCTTCTGGACGCTTTCTGGCAATCACTACAACCAGTGATGGTTCTGAGGGTTTTTACAACTCTTTCGTTGCCTTCTACAAAGTAATTCAGAACAACAGCGGCATTCGGCTAGAACTTTACGATCGCCCCCTGGTTGTAGGTAATCATCTTAGTAATGGACGGTTTAGCGCAGATGGACAGTTTTTTCTGGTGCCCGATCTAAAGTGGCGCATGTATGGACTGCGAGCATTGAATTATTTATTAAATCCCAAAGGTGAAATGATCTCAATTCGCTTTGCTTCTGAAACTGGTGTGCCTCCGACTGTCGTTTCGAGAACTGAAGTGGGACTTGGCTCTGAAGGGTTTGCGCTGAGTCCCGATAACACACTCATTGTCACTGTAAACCTGCGCCGCACTTACCTCAGCACTTTACCCCCAGTCTGGCGAGGTAAGCCTTACAGTTCCCTATCGCTGGTAAAGTTTGACCGCACATCTGGACAACTGACCACGGTTAACGAGTACGGCTTCGAGGGCCTCTTGCCGGAACAAGTAACCTTTGACGCAACTGGAAAATCATTGGCAGTAGCAATCTATCACTATCGTGAAGCTAACCCAAAAACAGGTGCGATCGAATTCTGGAACGTGATTTCGGGTAATACTCCACGACTGGAGCGTTCGGGTTATAAAATCGATGTCGTCCGGGGCGCTCACGATATTGTAGTTGTTCCATAGGTTTCCGTATGGGCAACATCGCGGAACATAACACATCAGGGGCATAAGGGGACTAGCAGCCCAATAATCCTGCTGCACCGGAACTAATCTAAGCTACCGTTGCGTTGCAAAGGTTGTCTGCGTCCGGTGAGCAGAGTCGTAGGACTACTTCTTTTTTCAGTTGTAGCTATGCTTTAAGGCGCTTTGATAAAGTTACAAATTTTTTATTATTGAGATTTTTCATGGAACCCGATTTCCGCAGTGGAAAGCTTATAAAATGGAAAAATGACTGTGGATTTGGTTTTATCCAATCTATTGACGGAAGGCAAGAAGTTTTTTTGCATATTTCTGAAGTTAAGGATGCAACCCGTCGTATGCTGGAGAACGACGCGATTTATTATCACTGCGTTGTTGACCCAGATGGAAAAGCTAGTGCTTACAACGCATTTATCCTAGGTGCAAGAAATAAATCAGCACATTTGAGCAATCGCGCCAAACCTTCTGACATAATTGTTGCAAGCTTTCCCACAGTTGAAGTAGTTCTTTTATCGATTGTGCCTTTAATTGGGGCTATTCATTCCACATGGACAATGCAGAATCCCCTTCCACTCAGTCTCTACCCTGTAATGAGTTTGGTGACCTACGCCCCATAAGCTAATGGAAAATCTCGCGCTAAACGAAAAGGATGAGCTTCCTGCATCAGTTCAAGAACAAGAAATCAAAGCTTGTGAACTTTGGCTTTTAGATCCTTACCATAGGAGTCTTCAATTGAGGCGGATTAGCCAGCGTCAACCAATTTATTCAGCTTATGTGAGTTTGAACTACCGAGTTCATAGCTTCTTGAAAGATGATCGCATTTACTCATTTTGGATTGGTGCACATGCAGAGTACGACGAGTTGACTAAGCGGTGGCAGCTTCAGCAGCCTAACACTGCATTAGCGTGGATGGGTGAGAGATTTTAGTGGTGGGTTACCGCCGCACACCTTCGCAATTAGCTAGCTTTTTATGGGCGCTCGCCTCGTTAAGGGTATCTAGGGAACGCGATCGCCAGCTAAAGTACGAAGCAACTTATCAATCAATTGCCTAGAGCACGTTGCCTAGGTCATCAAAGCAGTTGGCGATCGCCTGACGTTGCTCTTGGTCGTAGCCCCACTTGCTGAGAAATTCGGCATAGTCGCCATTACCAGTGCGGGCAGAAAGGGCTAGGGCCTGGGTAAGGGCTAGGGTACGTTCCTGCAGAGGCTTGAGCCAGAACCGCGATCGCCGAGCCACCCGCTCGGAGCTGCGGGCGAGGTCTTCATGACCCTGACGGCGATGGGTTAAAACCATGGCCGTAGACATGGCCAAATTTTTTACCAACAGTTCTAAAGCTGGCAGGGGGGCTTGGGCCAAAACCTCAGCGAGGTGAGCATGTTCCTGATCGGCGATCGCCCCATCGTCGGTAAGAAAGGCTACCCAAAACCCCCGGGCGCCATTGCTGTCCGCGAGCAGTTCCCCGACGGCGTCGGCTAGGGCATCGGCGGGTCGCGGCTGGGATAAAAGTTCCTGGGTGTGGGCGATCGCCCCTTCAAAGGTCCAAGCCATAGGTACCTCAGTCCTAACGTTGATTCATCAGGGGGCGCATCAACAAGTAGCCGGCCCCAAAAGACGTGACCACCACCAGGATCATCGTCAGGATGAGCCAACTGCCGGACAGGGTGCCGGGTTCCGCAGTATCAGCTTGGGGCTGGGGCACGCTGACCGTCGCTTTGGGCTTTTCGGGGGGCTTGGTCGCTTGGGCTTGAATGGCAGCCACAGTAGCCTGCAGGCTGGTGGGAGCAGGTTGCGGTTCTAGGGCCAGGGACAGTGGGGGACGCTCCGCCGGAAGGTCTGTGCGAAGATCGCCCGATTCGCTACTATGAACCGGGTGCAGCAGTTGGTGGATATTCTGGCTGGCTTGGAGAATGGGTTCCAACTCAGCCCTCAACTTCAGATTTTGCTCGGTCAATTGCTCGTTCTGGATTTCCATCAGGGCCAACTTGGCCCGGGTAGACTGGAGTTCAGCCGATAGTTCGCGATAAACCGTCATGGGCACGGAGGGTGATCGCGTCGGGGTGGAAGAGGTCTTGTTTGCCTTTGTCTGCATAACTGTGGAGGAAGGAATTTTGGCTGTGACTGTAGCACCAACCTAGGGCGATCGCCAAGGATAATGACATCATGTTCCTTAAAAATCTATGAAGCAACGGCTGGATCTAAGGTTGGTAGAACTAGGACTTGCCCCAACCCGCGAGCAGGCCCAGAAATGGATTCGGGCGGGCTGGGTGCAGGTAGGGTGCCACGTGCTCGATAAGCCCGGCACGGAAATTGCCGCCGATGCAGCAATTGTGGTGCACCAAAAGGCCCCCTATGTTTCCCGGGGGGGTGAAAAATTGGTCGGGGCGCTGACCCAGTTCCAGGGGGCGGTGGCGGGGCGGGTGGCCCTTGACGGGGGCATTTCCACGGGTGGATTTACCGACGTTTTGCTGCAGCGCGGCGCGGCGCGGGTCTATGGCATTGACGTCGGCTATGGGCAGGTGGCCTGGGAGATCCGCTCGGATCCCAGGGTAGTGTTGCGGGAACGGACAAACCTGCGCCATCTCACGGCGGCGGAGCTCTACGCCCCCGAAGACCCCTGGCCCGATCTGGCGGTGCTGGATCTATCGTTTATTTCCCTGACCAAAATCTTGCCCAACCTTTGGCATCTGTTGCGATCGCCCCGAGAAACCCTCTGTTTGGTAAAGCCGCAGTTTGAGGCCGGGCGGGCATTAGTTGGTAAACATGGGCTGGTGCGCGATCCCCATGTCCATGCCCAGGTACTATCCCAAGTTTTGACCGCCGCCCTTACCTGCGGTTGGCAGTACGGGGGGATGACGCCGTCACCGATTACGGGACGTACGGGAAATCAGGAATACTGGCTGCGCCTGCTGCAGGGAGGGGCTGGGCCCGTGCCAACCCAAGAACACTTTTTAACCCAAATTCAACACCATGTCCCTGAACCCGAGACTTAAACCGATCGCCCGCTGGTTTCGGCGCAGCCTGTGGGTGCTCCTTGGCTTGGGGTTGGCGATCGCCCTGTGGTACTTTTGGCCCTGCGCTGCACCAGAGATAGCTTTGCCCAAGGAAGGGCAAGAGGGGCGGCGGATTTACGTGATTCAACAAAACTTGCACACCGGACTGTCCTGGAAAGCTACCTCCGATCCCGCCGAGCAGTGGCTCCGCGACCTCCTCCCGGAACCAGCTCCCTACATAGAGGTGGGTTGGGGCGATCGCGCCTACTACTTTGCCAACGATCGGTCCTGGCTTTCCATTGCCCGCCTGCTGGTGGTGCCTTCCCCCAGTGCGCTGCACATCGCCGGGTTGCCCGAAGCGCCAGGGACTTTTTTTAGCGACCCCATCGCCACCGTTGAAGTATCCCCGGCGGGTTTTGCGGCACTTCTAGGGTTCCTTCGCGCCACGCTGACAACGCCGCCCCGTCCCCTAGGCCCAGGTAAGTATGGTCGCAGTACCTTCTATGCCGCCACGCCAGCCTATGTGGGCTGGTACAACTGCAACACCTGGGCCGCCGCCGCCCTTCACCATGCCGGAGTACCCCTGTGCCCCCACCGGATGTTTTTAGCATCCCAAATCCGTCAGTATCTTCTAGAATTTGCTGTAAGGTTGCTCACTTCCCGGTACCATGCGCCAAACATTTCTCCTTAGTCTGCTATCTTTTCTGGTTGCTGTGGGTGCTGCTGTCTCCGGGGCGATCGCCCAAATTCCTGGGCTGGGGGCAAATAATGTGGTGGTTTACGTCCTAGGAAGCGATGAGGCGATCGCCCGAGCCATGGCCCGCGTGGGGCTTGCCCCCGTGGTCGGCCCCGTCAATGGTCGCATTGCCACAATTGCGGGTGCGTACCCTCCCGGACGTGCTGCTGAAGTTTTGGTTCAACTGCAACAACAGGGCCTCACTGCCCGCCAAACCGCCCCCGGAGCCATCTACGATCCCCAGCGGGGCATCATCGATACCGTTGCCACGCCACTTCCGCCCGTTTCCCCTGTTCAGCCTTCTTTGCCCCCTATCCCGGATGCCGCCCGTCGGTACATCACTATGGTGCCCCTACAGGGGGACGGAGATTTTGCCCTTGCCCTGGTACGCCAGTGGCTACCCCAGGCATTTGTTTACTCCTCGTCCCTGGGACGCTTTATCTATGCCGGAGGCTTCTTCAGCCGGGAAGAAGCGGAGTCGCTACAGTTTTGGTTGCGATCGCAGGGAATTCCGGCCCGCGTCCTGTTCCTCTAACCACGATCGTTGCTGGTATTCGCTGGCGGATTTGGACGCTCCGGTGGGGGCACTAGCTCGATAACCGGCTGAGGCTCTGGCTGCACGGGCAGGGCGCGACCATCCTCTGGGGTGGGGACTGGCTCGAGGGGTTCTATGGGAGTTGCGACGGGCTCTGGAGGGGCCGTTGGCTTTGGACTAGCAGCAGGAGCAGGTTCCGGATTCGCAGTTGGAGCCGCAGCCCGGCTAGGATCTGGTTTGGGAGCGGGCTCCTGAATCGCGGCGGCGGGGCGGGATGGTGGTGGTGCCACGGGACGGGGCTGGTATTCAATCGTGCGGGTTGTGACCACGGTGCGCAGGCCAAACTGGGACGTAATCTGGGGCAGCGAAGCAATCTGGGTACGAAACGCAAACAGCAGTGGATGGTTGTCGAATTGTTTGGCTATGGCGGCGGGATCGCCAACCTTGGGGGGTTCGGCGGTGCCATCGGCCTTCACCCGCAGCAGCTCTCCCGACTTCACCGTAAACGGTTCGGGCGATCGCGCTAATTTCACCACCGCCGTTCCCTGCAACACCTGTACCAGGCGATCGCCCCGTTCCCCCTGCGGTAGTTCTAGGTACACCGTGGCATGTTCCGCCGTTACCCGACCAAAGGAAGTCTCTAGGGTCGCCATCTTACCCGGCTCCGGTGCAACCCATGCCAACACCTGCCCCCGCGTTATCTGCACCGTGCCATCGGTCTGCAACACGGCCACCCCATCTTTGCCCAGACGCACCACAAGTCCATCCTTGAGAGTAATTTGGGCCAGCGACTTTCCTTCCGTGCGTACCGTTTCCCCTGCACGCAGGGCAATCCCTACCCCCCGTACCGGGCGATCGCGGCGGCTATTGAGAAACCGCACCCACACAGGCACGTCCTGGATCTCCGTAATCCGCGCTAGGGGCTCCGTCGGCGAGACCTCATGGCTAAAGGGTTTGGGCGGCAATGTCGTGCCACAGCCCCAGAGTGCCACCGCCAGCACCACGCCGAATACACCAAACCTTTGCATATTTCCTGCGACCTTTGGTATTCTAGAAAAACTGCTTGCGCCCAAAACAGACGTTTCAATGGCGGCGGGTAAACCCCTAACCTAGCCAAGACCATCTTTTTATCATACGACCTTAACCAGGAGGCTCCAACCATGGCCAAAAACAACATCCAGATCATGCTGACGAAAAATGTCACCAAGTTAGGCAAGCTAGGGGATCTCGTTCGCGTTGCTCCCGGATATGCTCGCAACTACCTCTTCCCCAAGGGCATGGCCGTTATGGCTACCCGGGGCGTCATCAACGAAGTTGAGCGCCGCAAAGAAGTCGAGCGTCAGCGCCTCATTGCAATTCGCCAAGAAGCCGAAAGTAAGAAAGTCGCCCTTAGCACCATCGGTGGATTCATCATCAAAAAGAAAGCCGAAGGCGGTTCGATTTTTGGCACCGTCACTGATCGCGAAGTGGCCCAACTAATTGCTGCCAAAACCATGATGGAATTCGATTCCCGGGAGATCACCGTCCCCGACATCAACAAGCTTGGCACCTACGAAGTTCAGATTAAGCTCCATGCCGAGGTTACGGCCACTATTAAAGTCGAAGTCATTGCCGAGTAAGCCACCGGTTCTTGTAACATTCGTTAACATGTAGATAACGAATTGCTCCGAATCTATGACTGTTGCCTACCCCCGTAAATTCCGTAACCAACTCAGCGCCCAGGATATTCTTAGCCAAGTCGTCCGGCAGCGGGAAGTCCACATGGTCACCCTCAATCGCTACCGCTTCAGCGAGCAGCGCAGTTGCAAGGATCTCACCGAACTGATTGAGCTCCTCGATGGACAGCCCCGCACCCTGGTGCAGGAACTTTCCCACCATGTTTCCGATGAAGCCCGCCACGCCTACTGGCTTACCGACCTCCTTTGCGAACTGGGCGAGCCTGTAGGAAAGCCCCCAGGAATCTCCTACATCGACGAGTTCGAGCGCTTGCTGGACTATGCTGATGCCGACAGCAAAGACGACTTGGTCATCAATGCTCTAGCGGCTATTAACGTCACCGAAAAGCGGGGCTGCGAGTATTTTGCCTCCCACATCCGCGCCCTCAAGGCTGCGGAGCCTACCGCCGAAAATCGTCAAATCTGTGAAACTCTGGAGCGAATTATGCCCGAGGAAGCCGCCCACGTGCGCTGGGGTAATCGCTGGCTGGCTGAACTTGCGCGCCAAAGCCCTGCCCATCGGGAAAAGGTGGAAACGGCCAAGCGTAAGTACGCTGCGGTAGAGCAGGCTGCCTTTGAGTCAGGAATGGACATTTTGGCAGGTGCCGAATTGCGGCGGGTTAGCAACTTGGTTAAAATTGCTGAAGAATTGCCCCTGTGGCAGCGTCCCCAGTACTTGATGGCGCACTTGCCCAAGGCAGTCTTTGACCCCAAGCTGCAGCAGGTTCGTGTTGACTTGGTGCAAGAGGCCTGGAAACGAGATCCCATCACCTTTATTGAGAAATTCATCCCCATGTTTTTCGGCGGTAGTTTGGGCGGCTCGGCTAAAAAGTCTGCCTAAAGTTTGAACCTAATCACCCCAGAGGCAAGGTTTTTATCATTACTACTAAAGCAAAATCACTAAACAAAAAATGGGGACAAGTCACGAGCTTCTCCCCATTTTTTTATCCTATATTTTCTTGGGAATAAAGGACGTGCTGAATCTTGTGATGGGTTTGTTAGGCGCTCAAACAGTTGCAAATGCTGTCAAAGGTTTCACGATAATTTCACGATACCTTTTTGTCGCTCCCGAATACCGCTGCCAAGTCCACATGTGGTCGATGTTCTGCCTTCTACAGATGCTTTTCCATAGCGAAATTGATGAATGTTTCGCCCCGGCGGGTTACCAGCTGCTTTTGGAGCACTGAAAAACCCATACGCTCGAAAAATGGCTTCGCGGTAATGCTGGACTCGGTGAACAATTGCCCTACTGACAATGTACCTGCTTTCGCTTCAATTGCTTGATAGATTTTTCTGCCTACGCCGCACCGTTGATAGTTTTTGTGGCAGTAAAAGCAATCGATATGTCCGTTGGATTCTAGCTCGCCAAACCCTGCTATAACACCCTCGTCATCAGCAACATAGGTGCATCGGTTTGAACATACTTCTTCCTAGTTTCTAAAGTGCCTATCATCGGGTGCCCATGCCCTCACCTGATTGCGTGAGTAATCGCGGCTATTGACTTCCCGAACGGTTTCATGGAACAACTGCGCTATCTGTTCAGCGTCTTGGGGCCCAAACAACCGAATTACGATCACGATCGCACTCCACTAAACACCTTTATGTACTTTAGGGTACTGCCTTGACCGAATACCGGCAGTTGAACCCTGATACCTAAGTCGAAGCGCAGAGATCGGGGGGCAAAGCTGGAAATAACGCTATGCCCCGATCCGATGGAGCGCCCCATTATGAAGTTGAAGTTCCAGGAGTGGAGATTAAAACACTTGCTCTACTTCGGCAATGTCGGGGATGGTGTCCCGCAACTTGCGTTCGATCCCCATGCGCAGGGTCATGGTGGAGCTGGGGCAAGAGCCGCAGGCACCTTGCAGACGGAGGCGGACGATGGGACCTTCGACTTCAACTAATTCCACATTGCCGCCATCGGCCATGAGGTAAGGGCGCAGTTCGTCGAGGACGGTTTCGACATTTTCGGCGGTCAGGGCTAGGGTCATAGTAAAGTACTCCTTAATGTTTCTGCCTTTATCCTACGCTATGGCTAAACGGTTGTTCACAGATTTTGATGGGCCCATCCTGGATGTGTCGGAACGGTACTATCAGGTGTATCAAGTGTGCGTGCAGCAGGTGCGCCTCCCCCAACAACCGGTGGATCTGTTGCCTAAGACAGTCTTCTGGGAGCTAAAGCGATCGCAGGTGATGGAGTACGACATTGCCCTGAAGTCCGGTTTAATCCAGCCGGGGCAGGCGGCAGAGTTTTCCCGGTTGCGGCGGGAAATTGTGCACAGCCGCCCCTACTTCCAGTATGATCGCATCCACCCCTGGGCGATCGCGGCTTTGGAGCGGGTGCAGGAAGCCGGCATCGATTTGGCGGTGATGACCATGCGGCGGGTCTGCGAGTTGGAGCCAGTGCTCGATCAGTACGACCTGTGGCGGTTCTTTCCCAAGGATCGCCGTTTTTGCTTAGGGGACGATTACGACAAAACGGGGGATACCCTAGATAAGCCGATGCTGATGCGCGGGGCGATCGCCACGTTGCCTCCGGTGGAGCGGCAATGGATTGTGGGGGATACGGAGGCGGACATTATTGCGGGGAAGCGCTACTGCGTCCAGACGATTGGGATTCTGTCGGGCATTCGGAACCAGCAACAGTTGGCGCTGCATCAACCGGAGTATATTCTGGCGGACTTGCAGGAGGCGGTGGATTTGGTGCTGCGATCGCCAGGGTGAGCATGCCATCGCCAGTGGCTTCCAGTCGGGTTTCGTAGAACCAATGGCGATCGCCGCAGGGCTGCCACTGGTTGGTTCTGGGCAGAGTGTGCCAGTTGAGTTCCGCAAAGGCTGCCCGCAACCCCAACCCCGTGAGCTTGCCGTAGGACTCCTTGCGTGTCCAAATCTGGAAAAACCGCTCCTTAGTGTGGACGGTAAGGAGGGCTTGCTCGGCGGCGGTAAAGTAGCGCTGAGCCAGGGCGTCCCAGGGACGGTGCTGTGGCCGCCAGTATTCCAGATCGCAGCCGAGTCCCAGGATGGGCCCACCGTTGAGCGGCAGCGGAATGCGCAAGTCGGGCACTAGGTTGTGGTTCTCATCGGAGTGAACCGCCACGGCACAAACCCAATGGCTGCGACAATGGCTGACGCTAAAGTTGCGCTGGGCGTTGCGGAGATAGGGTTTTCCTCGGGGTGTGACCCCAATTTGGGGGGAGGTTTCGTAGCGTGCCAGCACGGTTCGCAGCCGTTGGCGGCTCTCGGAGCGATGCCCTAGGGGCGATCGCCAGACATGGATCTGCCATGGGAAGGGGGGCATAAACCCAGTACAATTACTAACCGTGCATTCGGCGATCCTATGACCAAATTTGTGTTTGTAACCGGCGGTGTGGTTTCCAGCATCGGCAAGGGCATTGTAGCAGCGAGTCTGGGCAGACTGCTGAAGTCCCGGGGGTATACCCTCAGCATTCTCAAATTTGATCCCTACATTAACGTAGACCCCGGAACGATGAGTCCTTTCCAGCATGGAGAGGTCTTTGTCACCGAGGACGGGGCAGAAACGGATTTGGACCTAGGGCACTACGAGCGCTTTACCGATACCTCCATGTCCAAGTTGAGTAATGTGACGACGGGGGCAATTTACCAAGCAGTAATCAATAAGGAGCGGCGCGGCGACTACCAAGGGGGGACAGTGCAGGTGATTCCCCACATCACCAATGAGATTAAGGAGCGCATCTGGCGCGTAGCGCGCAACAGCAACCCCGATGTGGTTATTGTGGAAGTCGGCGGTACGGTCGGCGATATTGAA
This sequence comes from Cyanobacteria bacterium UBA999, assembly GCA_002291895.1. Classification (GTDB taxonomy): domain Bacteria; phylum Cyanobacteriota; class Cyanobacteriia; order Pseudanabaenales; family Pseudanabaenaceae; genus UBA999. The sequence continues at coordinate 3,078 of DBAX01000116.1, read as the reverse complement.
TCCCTGCCCTTTTTGGAAGCGATTCGCCAATTTCGTCAGGATGCCGGGCGGCAGAACGTGCTGTTTATGCACGTGACGCTGATTCCTTGGATTGCGGCGGCCGGTGAAATGAAAACCAAGCCCACCCAACACTCGGTCAAGGAGTTGCAGTCCCTAGGGATTCAACCCGATATTTTGGTCTGTCGCTGTGATCGCCTTTTACCCAGCAACATCAAGCAAAAAATTGCTGAGTTCTGCAATGTTTCCACCAGTTCGGTGATCACCTGTCAAGATGCCAAGACCATTTACGAAGTGCCCTTAATTTTGGAACGGGAGGGACTGGCGGAACAGGTGCTGGATTACCTGGGGATGGAACAACGGCAGCCCGACCTCAAAACGTGGCAAACCCTAGTGGAGCGCCTCTATCGCTCGGAGTTCACCATCGAAGTGGCAATTGTGGGTAAGTACGTGCGGCTCAACGATGCCTATCTATCGGTCATTGAAGCTCTCAAACACGGGGCGATCGCCCTCAACTGTGCGGTGTGCATTCGCTGGGTCAATGCTGAGGATATCGAAACCTTTGGCGCTGAGCACTTTCTCAGCGAAGTGGATGCGGTGGTGGTTCCCGGCGGGTTTGGCATCCGGGGCATCGACGGCAAGGTGTCCAGTGTTCGCTACGTGCGCGATCGCCAAATTCCTTTCCTGGGGCTGTGCCTGGGCATGCAGTGCGCAGTTATCGATTGGGGACGCAACGTGGTGCAGTTGGAGCGGGCCAACAGCGCTGAATTTGATAGCGATACGCCCCATGCGGTGATTCACCTCCTGCCAGAGCAACGGGATGTGGTGGATCTGGGGGGCACGATGCGCCTGGGGCTCTATGCCTGCCGTCTCATTCCCGACACTTTAGCCCATCGCCTCTACGGAGAGAATAATATCTACGAGCGCCATCGCCATCGCTACGAATTCAATAACGCCTATCGCCAGCTCTTTCTCGAATCGGGCTATCGAATCAGTGGCACTTCACCCGACGGACGTCTGGTCGAAGTCATCGAGCTACCCAGCACCGTGCATCCCTATTTTATTGCCACCCAATTCCATCCCGAATTCCAATCGCGGCCGAGCCGTCCCCACCCCCTATTCCAGGGCTTGGCTGAGGCAGCGCTCTCCCGTCGCCAGAAACAGGAACATGTCCCGATTTCTGGCAGTTGGGGGGGTTAGGGGCTACCGCACCGTAGGTAAATTCAGCCATAAACTCGGTGTTTGGGGTGTCATCCGCCCAAAGCGCACTGCCCCAGAACCGAATTTGTGATTGATATCGTCGTAGGCTGCCATGAGCTGGCGGTGGCGATCGCCTCCGGTGTTGGGCACCAGTGTCCCGGCGGTCGGCATCAATAACTCTCCCTGCTGAAGGCGGCAACTACGCAATCCCGTCAGCACCACACCAATTTTTTTGTAGCTCTCGCCGTGGCGAAAGAGGGTGGCGATCGCCTCGGTGGCATGGACGATGAGATCCGGCGTGTAGTTGGTAGGAATCGGTAGATAGCAGGTCGTAGACTGGGCTGGCACCAAACGATGCGATCGCACCGAAACGGTCAACTCAGTCGCTGCCAGATGGTGTTTGCGCAAGCGCTCTGCCCCAAGAGCCACATAATCGGCGATCGCCCGCTGCAAATCCGCTAGCGACATCAAAGGTTCGGCGAAGGTGCGAAACACCGATGCCTGCTGGGGCGGCGGGGCCACCGACACCAAGGGAAAGCAAACAATCCCCCGCAGTTCGCGCACCGCCTGGGCCGCCCGCCCCCCAAAACGGGCCCGAATCAGATCTTCATCCGCATCCCGCAGGGCCAGGGCCGTGGGGATGCCCGCCGCCACCAGCTTGGGGGTAAGCCGTCGCCCAATACCCCACAGGTCAGAAACGGGAAACTCTGCCAGCAAGGCGTCCTGGGATGGGCCGTGCACCACCTGCATCACCCCCTGCCCCAGGCGTTTGGCCCAGCGGTTAGCCACCTTGGCCAAGGTCTTGGTGGGGCCGATGCCCACCGCAACGGGCAGTCCTAGCCACTGCCGCACCCGCTGCTGCACCGATTGCCCCCACTCCACCCAGCGACCATCCCCGTGGGCTAAAAAGGACACATCCAGAAAGGCTTCATCAATAGAGGCCACCTCCAACGGCGCAAAATCCGCCAGCACCTGCATCATGCGTCGCGAAAGATCGCCATAGAGGCGAAAATTAGTCGGACAGACCCGAATCTTGCCGCGTCGCACCAACGATTCCAGCTTGAACATGGGCGTGCCAATCTCAATACTGTAGGGCTTCGTTTCCGGCGACTTAGACAATACGCAAAACCCGTTACTGACCACTATGGGCAATCCTTCGAGTTGGGGTTGAAACACTCGCTCACAGGAAACATAGAAGCAATTGCCATCCACGATCGCAAACAACGTCATCCAACTACCTCACTAGGGATAATAAAACGATAAAAAAAGTAGAATTCCATCGCTATAGAGGATGGATCACGTTCGTGACCACACCCCAGACGTGCAGTTCCATGTCGGGATCGATACTAATCATGGAATATTTGGGGTTTTCGGGCACCAAGTACAGGCGATCGCCCTGATAGCGAATACGCTTGACGGTTAGTTCTCCGTGGATGACCGCAATAACGATACGTCCCGATGTGGGAGGAATAGCCCGATCCACCACCAACAGATCTCCCGGATGGATCCCCGCCGCAATCATCGAATCTCCTGTTACCCGGACAAAAAAAGTTGCTGCTGGATGCTTGATCAAGTAGCGGTTCAGATCAACACGTCCCTCTAAGTAGTCGTCCGCTGGCGACGGAAAGCCCGCCGATACGGGTTGCAAATACAACGGAATCCGCCACCTCGTGCGCAAATCTGGCTCATAGACCAACATTAGCTCGCTCCGTAACCCAAGTGTTTGATTATTGTACATAATTCTATGCCCTTTGGCTACCCAAACGTTTCTAGGGCTGCTACGCCACGGTTCTGGGGCACAGCAGCCTAGGGTTGGCTCTTGGTACGGACGTCGCGTTTTGGTAGTAGTGCATAACAATGGTTACGCGGTAGGCTAAACGA
>DBAX01000091.1 GCA_002291895.1 Cyanobacteria bacterium UBA999 | reverse complement strand
TGGGCGGCGGCGGTGGCAAGGAGGCGCTCCAGGTGGTCGGGCAGCAGGAGGTCGTCGGCATCGAGAAACAGCACCCACGTTCCGCTCGCTAGGGTCAATCCGTGGTTGCGGGCTGCACCAACGCCGAGGCGGGGGGAGGTGACAAGCCGCAGGCGGGGATCGGCCAGGCGATCGCCGTAGGTTTGCACCACTTCGGGGCTGCCGTCGCTGGAACCATTTTCCACAATCAGGGCTTCCCAATCGGCTAGGGTCTGCGATCGCACGGAGTCCAGGGTTTGACAGACGTAGGGCGCTTTGTTGTGTAGGGGAATAATGATCGAAACTAGGGGCATGGATACTGCATCCTTCTAGGGATCCCCAGGGGCAACGGACTTCGTCATCATAATCCGGGGGGGCTGCCCCAGAAATTGGGTGATCGCGGCATTTTGCCGTTTTTTTTCTTCCTGAAAGCCCATACGCTGGTACAGCACCTGGGCCCGCTGATTGGCGATCGCCACCTCCAAGCGAATGGTGGTAAAGCGATTTTGCCGGGCGAAGGACTCTACCTCCTGCAGCAGCAGGGTGCCAATGCCCTGACCGCGCCGCTCGGGGGGAACTGCGAGGGCTTCCAGTACCAGTTCATCGCCATCGCCTAGGGGCATCAGACTGCTCTGCCACAGACCGTAGACCAGGAGTCCCCGCCCCCAGCCTTGGGTGCTCTGGAGGGTAGGTAGGGTTGGGGCAAAAAACCGTTGGCGATCGTAGTGCAGCCCAGCCATACCGACGACGGTTTCTTCGTAGATCGCAATCAGGGACTGATCCAGTACGAGGCTAGCGTGCAGAACCCGGCGACAGCGATCATCAGGGCCCAAAAGCCGCTCCAGTTGTGGGGCAAAGGCTTGGTAGTACAGTTCTATGACCCCATCCCTCCAGTGGGGCGGAACACCAAAGCGTACATCGATCACGGCATTGCCCCAAGACGAAAATCCCATCTATTCTGCAATTGGGATTCCGGCTTCCCCGTTAATTTTTTTGACCCCCAGCGTCGCCAAAGTTCTGAAATTTTTCTTTTTATGGCGTCTTCTTAACTAAAAACAAGGCACAGTTATGGAATCTGATCCGAATTTATCCGAGATGGTTCACCTTACCCCATGGGTTGCTATGTACCATTCTCCCGACTGGCTGCATCGTGGACAGCAGTTTGCGGATCGGGCCTGCCAGCGGCTCTTGAGTATTCCTTCCGATCTGGCCCTGAGCGTGGCTGAGTCCCCTTGGCTGTGTCAGCGGTGGTTGCGACCCCGCTACGAGTCCCAGTTAACCCAGCATCGCCCCCATTTACCCCAGTTAGATCCCCTTGAAGCCGGCATTGTGGAGCAGTTGCGCCATAGGGGGGTGGCCGCCGCATCCCTGGCGGATCTGGATATCCCCGGTACGGCGGAATTTTGGGAGGTGGCGCAGCGGGTAGCGGCAGCCCTGGCCGAGCGATCGCACCATCCTGCCTTCGCCCACTGCCACACCCTCACTGCTAGCCGTGCCGATGTGATGGCAGCACCCCAACTGTTTTGGTGGGGAGGCGCCCCGCGCCTGTTGCGCATTGTGGAAGCCTACTTGCAGCTGCCCGTGGCCTATGACGGTCTATCGTTTTACTACAGCTGCGCCGATGGGCGGGTGGCGGGGCCGCGCAAGTGGCATCGCGACAAGGAGGACTGGCGGATGCTCAAGATTGCCGTTTACCTCCATCCGGTGAATCGGGACGGGGGCCCCTTTGAAAGCATGCTGCCCGAGGCCAACCAAACGCTGCGATCGCACGGAACCAGTCCCTACCCCACCTTCCAGCACCACCAGGTTAAAGCGCTTTTGGGGGAAGATTCGGGAATTTGGCGCACCCAGTGTACGGGTACAGCGGGAACGGTCATCTTTGCCGACACGGCCACCTATTTCCACCGTGGGCGGCCGCCGGAGCGCACCCCCCGGGCGGCGATTTTCTACGGCTACTTCAGCCATCGCCCCAAGCATCCCTTCTACGGAGGGCGATCGCCCCTGACCCAGGCCCAAATCCGTCAGCTTGCCGCCTCCCTGCCCCCAGCTTCGCAACGCGCTGCCCTCTGGCGGGACTATCTGCCGATACCCGGCCGGTGGATTCCCAAAAACCGCCTAAGGGTATAGCACCTCCGCTGGCATGGCCGCTAAGGCCAGAGCCAAGTGTGTCCAGTGGGTTCCCCCCTGCAAAAAGAGGATGTAGGGTTCCCGCAGGGGGGCATCGGCGGATAGCTCGGACGTGCTGCCGTCAATGAAGGTGCCCCCGGCCATGATCAGATCGCTTTCATATCCCGGCATCGCTGCCGGCACGGGATCAACGTAGGAATCCACAGGAGAATAGCGCTGCAGGTGATGGCACCATTGGCGCAGCTTTTCCGGCGATCCCAGCCGCAGCGCCTGGATCACATCCCGACGGGGGGTAAAGGGGGCGGGCTGTACGGGATAGCCCAGGCGATCGCCCACCAAAGCTGCCAAGTGGCTAGATTTGATCGCCTCCCCCACCATTTGCGGTGCCAAAAACAGCCCCTGCACCAGCAGGCGCCGCAGCCCAAAGCTGGCACCCCCCGCCGCCCCAATCCCCGGAGCCGTCAGCCGCGTTGCCGCCGCTGCCACGTATTCTGCTCGCCCGGCAATGTACCCTCCCGTTGGCGCAATGGTGCCGCCTAGGTTTTTAATCAGGGAGCCAGCAACCAGGTCAGCCCCCACATGGGTTGGTTCCTGAGGTTCCACCAGTTCGCCGTAGCAGTTGTCCACAAAACAGATGGTGTGGGGATTTTGGCGCTTCACTAGGGCGATCGCCCGGCCAATATCCGCCACCGCCAAGCTCTCCCGCCAACCGTAGCCACAGGAACGTTGAATTAGCACCATTTTGGTCTTGGGGCGCACCGCCGTTGCCACCAGTTCCCAGTCCAGGGTACCCGCCGCCGTGAGGGGCACCTGACGGTAGGAAACGCCATTCTCCCGCAGCGACCCCACCGCTGGGCGCACCCCAATCACTTCCTCCAGGGTGTCGTAGGGGGCTCCCGCTAGGGCCAGTAATTCATCTCCGGGGCGCAGGTTGCCATACAAACAACAGGCGATCGCATGGGTGCCCGATACAAACTGCAGCCGCACTGTGGCGGACTCTGCCCCAAAAAGTGTGGCGTAAACCCCATCGAGCACCTGCCGTCCCAGGTCATCATGGCCATAGCCCGTCACATCGGCAAAATGGTGGCTGCCCAGCCGATGCTCCCGCAGGGCTGCCAAAACCCGTGCTAAGTTTTGCTGTACCAGTGCATCGACCTCGCGAAATGTGGGGTAAAGGCACTCAACTGCCTCGCCGACCACCCGTTCTGGGGTTAAAAAAGTCATAGCCGAGCCATCCTAAAAACCACAGATGCCCTCCAGAAATTCTATGGGTCTATCGACCCCATCCTAGGCGGAATTTTGCCAAAAGGAGCCATATTAGGGCAAATACACCCTAAAAACATCCTTCTTCATCGGGCGATGGCGCTGCCTCAACGGTTTGGTGCCGGAAATAATCGCATGTTTGCTGCCCTAAATCATAATTTTGCCAACCTTTGGGATATTTTCTGAGATAAAAAATGCCCCGACGACCGCCCAGAGCCATCCCTAGGGTCTCAAGGACACAGCGCCAAAATCCGATTCCGAGCCCAAAAAAACAATACAGTTAGCAACCTAAGGCGCAGCCCGCTCTCACGGCGAGATTAAACCATTCTTAAGTATCTTAAAGAAAAATGATTCTTGTAGAAAACTTTACGCAACCGGGTAGCTTTTTTTTGTGTTTTCAGCTAAATTCTGCGGAAACAATTCCTAGCACTGGTTTTGTTACCGCCTCAGAGCCGATTTCAGCGTTTTTGAACTCATCCTTCAAGGTCGCTACAAACCGGCACAGATGCCAACAGGAGTGAAGTACATTACTGGAGTAAGTGACATGAGTATTTTTTCTAAGCTGAGGGACTTCGTCGGATTTTCTGAGCCGGATGGGTACGAGTATGAAGTTTATGACGAGAATGCCCAGCGGGACTTTAGCCCTGCTCACACCGAAGAGCCAGTAGCCACCCACGAGGAGGAGTCTCCCCTGCCCCGTCGCCATCGCGATCGCCCGATGACCCGCCCCAGTATTGCTGCTGATATGTCCACCCATGGAGTTTCTAACGTGATTGGTATGCCCGGTTCGGTTAATGGCATGTCCCAAGTTATGGTGATGGAGCCCCGCAGTTTTGAAGAAATGCCCCAGGCAATCTTGGCTTTGCGGGAACGGAAGTCTGTAGTGCTGAACCTCACCATGATGGATCCCGACCAAGCCCAGCGGGCAGTGGACTTTGTGGCTGGTGGCACCTACGCCCTTGATGGTCACCAAGAACGCATCGGTGACAGCATTTTTCTGTTTGCGCCCTCCTGCGTCCAAGTTACGAGTCAGTCGGGCGTCACCATCGAGCCCCCCATGCCCCGTCAGCCCCGGACGGCCACTCCTACTCCTACTTGGGCCGAGACGCCCATGGGTCGCTACGCCGCCCAATAGGGAACTGAAATTCCCGAACTTGGCGGTGAAGACCGCTAGGGCATAAGGCTTTGATACGTGCATAGAGGATTATCCATGGGACAGCTGGGCATTATTGGCGGTGGCATGATGGGTGAAAGCATCTTGGCACGGCTACTAGCCCTAGGACTTTGGCTCCCGGAGGAGGTGTGGGTTAGCGATCCCGCCGAGGAGCGGCGCAGGTTTTTGCAACAGCGTTACGGCGTTACTGCTTGTCAGGAAAACGCGCCCGTAGCCCAATGTGAAGTGGTGGTGTTGGCGGTTAAGCCCCAATCCCTGGCGGCGGCGGTTGCCGGATTGGGTGATGCCCCATGCCAGTTGTGGTTATCGATTGTGGCGGGGGTCTCCCTTGCGCAGTTGGAGTCCCTACTCGGCTGCGGGGCTGTGGTTCGGGCCATGCCCAATACCCCAGCCCGGGTGGGGGCGGCGGTGACTGCCCTAGCGGCGGGAACTGGAGTTACGCCATCTCACATGGAATTGGCGCACCGACTTTTTGGTGCCATTGGTGCGGTGGTCGAGCTACCGGAATCTCTTCTGGATGGGGTGACAGGACTTTCGGGTTCGGGCCCTGCCTACGTGGCGCTGATGGTGGAAGCCCTGGCGGATGGTGGGGTGGCAGTGGGATTGCCCCGGGCGATCGCCGAGAAATTAGCCCTCCATACCATTTTGGGTACGGCCCAATTGCTGGCCGAGACGGGCATGCATCCGGGACAGTTGAAGGATCAGGTCACCAGTCCGGCGGGCACGACGATTGCGGGGCTTCGCTGCCTAGAGCAGGGAGGCGTGCGATCGGCGCTGATTGAGGCCGTGGTAGCCGCCGCCGCCAGGGCCAAGGAATTGGGGAGCACTTAAGCCCCAGTGCCAAGCAAATGGAACACTATTGCGGGAGATGGGCGGAGCGATGGACTATCGGCAGGCCGGTGTGGATGTGGCGGCCGGACACGCTTTCGTGTCCGGGATTCGGGATTTGGTCGCGCGCACCCACCGCCCCGAAGTTGTGGGCGGCCTTGGGGGGTTTGCCGGCCTCTGCCGGATTCCCCAGGGCTACCGGGAGCCGATTTTGGTGTCGGGTACCGATGGGGTGGGCACGAAGCTGAAAATTGCCCAGGGCTGCGATCGCCACAGCACCATTGGCATTGACCTCGTAGCTATGTGTGTTAATGATGTGCTGACCACCGGAGCCGAGCCCCTCTTTTTCCTGGATTACCTGGCTACCGGGGTGCTGCAACCGGAGCACCTGACGGCGGTTGTCGAGGGGATCGTAGCCGGATGCATCCAAGCAGGTTGTGCCCTTCTCGGGGGAGAAACTGCGGAAATGCCCGGATTTTACGGCCCTGGGGTCTACGATGTGGCAGGGTTTTGTGTCGGCATTGTGGAGCGTGATCGCCTGCTGGATGGTAGTCGTGTGTGCGTGGGCGACCGCGTAATAGGTCTTGCTAGCAGCGGGTTGCACAGTAATGGATTTAGTTTGGTGCGGCGGATTCTGGAGGCTGAGAACCTGACCTGGAAGGATCCCGTACCCGATGCGATCGCCGCTGAGCCGACGACCTGGGGGGAACTGCTGCTCACTCCAACGCAAATCTACGTTGCCATTCTGCGCGCGGCCCTAGAGCACTGGCCCATCCACGGATTGGCCCACATTACGGGTGGCGGCTTGCCAGAAAATCTCCCCCGCTGCCTTGGCGAGGGGCAATCGGTGCGGGTTGACCGCCACAGCTGGCCCGTTCCTCCCCTCTTCACCTACCTCGGTGCCCTCGGTGCCGTTCCCGAGGATGACCTTTTTACCACATTCAATATGGGGATCGGCATGGCCGTTGTTGTTCCGGAGTCGGTTACCCCAGATCTCCTCGCTTGGTTCCACCAACGCGGTTTTTGTGCTTGGATCGTAGGTGATGTCATCCAGGGAGATCGGACATTGGTTTGGGCATAATCTTCTGTCTGGCCTATTTAGTTGGCGTTGGTGTTGCTGGTTTTTCGGGGTGGGTTGGGGCCGCCCTTGCCTTCGCCTTGGGGGTGGTGGCGGCATTGGTGGCTCCCTTCCTCAATCCTGCAGGTCCTAAGCGCTGGGTTTGGCTTTTAGCGGCTCTCCTGTCCACCCTTGCCTGCGCCTACGCCCAGGTGCGTGTGCCCCAGCCCGCGGAGAATGATGTGTCCACCTTTGTGCAGGGGCAGCGCACTACCCTCACGGTTCGGGGACGGCTGGCCCAACCGCCTACCACTACCCGGAGCGATCGCGCCCGCTTTATCCTCAATGTCGAACAGGTCAATCCTGCCGGTCGCGATGATGGCACTGTTTCCGACGCCTTTCGCCCTGCCAGTGGGCAGCTCTACGTCACCCTGCCCCTGCTTCAGGCTACGGGTTTGGGGCCGGGACAGCGGGTAGATGTGACGGGATTGCTCTATCGCCCCTCCGGGGCCGAAAATCCGGGGCAGTTTGACTTCCAAAGGTTTTTAGCCCGCCAGGGAATCTTTGCTGGGATGGCGGCCCGCCGTGTCGTTCCCCAGGAAGAAGGCTCAGCTTGGGGTAGCTGGCGTATTGGGCAGCGGGTGGTGCAAGCCCATGTTCTTGGGGCCGGGATGCCCGAGGGAGCACTGCTGAGCGCCATTATTTTGGGCAATCGCGCAGTGGATGTGCCCAACGATGTTAAGGACACCTTTGTGCAAGCAGGCTTGGCGGCGGCGTTGGCAGCCTCAGGGTTTCAGGTGACGCTGGTTCTGGGGGCGGTTTTAGCCTTGGTTGGCGATCGCTATTCCCGCTGGCAATTTGGCGTAGGGCTGACCAGTCTGCTGGGGTTTATAACCCTGACGGGCATCTCTCCGTCGGTGCTGCGGGCCGGGATTATGGGAGCCGGCAGTTTGGTCGGGCGCTTGCTGCAACGGCGATCCCGGCCCTTGGTCTTTTTATTGGTGGCGGCGGTGGTGCTGCTCCTATGGCAGCCGTTGTGGTTCTATGACTTGGGTTTTCAGTTTAGTTTTTTGGCCACCTTTGGTCTGATGACCACCGCCCAGGGGCTAGAAAAACGCCTAGACTGGTTGCCGCCCCTAGTCGCCGCGGCACTGGCGGTACCCATTGCGGCGACGATTTGGACCCTACCCGTGCAGCTTTTTGCCTTTGGACGCATTGCTCCCTACAGCATCCTGGCTAACGTTCTAACGCTGCCGCTCATTTCTTTGGCTACCTTCGGCGGCATTCTCAGTGGCTTTTTGGGGCTGCTGTGGTTGCCCCTTGGTGGAGCGATCGCCTGGCTGCTCTACCCCGTCGTCCACGCTACCATTGCGATCGCCCAATTCATCAACCAACTGCCCGGAGCTACCACCTACACGGGCACCATTGCCCTGTGGCAGGTGCTGGCCACCTATAGCGCGATGCTCTTGGTGTGGCTCTTGCCGCCCGTGGGTCGCCGCTGGCCCATCGCTGCCCTCCTGGCGGGCGGCGTTCTTTTCTTGCCGGGCACCCTCGATCGCGCCACCCAGTTTCAAGCCACGGTTCTGGCAGTGCCCCGCGCCCCCATCATGGTGATTCAGAGCGGCGGAGAAACTTTTCTGATCAACAGCGGTAATGCCCAAACCGCCAGCAATACGGTGGTGCCCCTGCTGCAACGGTCGGGGATCAACCAAATCGATTGGGCGATCGCCACCAGCCCCCAGCTTGATGCCAGCGAGGGTTGGAAGGTACTGCTGCAAAACCGCCTGCCCATTAAAGCCTTTGCTGAAGTGCCTGGGGCAGCACCCAAAACCTATAAAGAACTGCAACAGATCCTTCTCGGGGCGGGCATTCGTCCCCAAACCCTGGGCCCCGCCCCCATCCCCCTCAGTGCAGGACGCGCCGGAATCGAACTCCTCAGCACCTCGCCCTTTGCCCTGCGGCTCCAATTGCAGGAAACCACTTGGCTCATCCTCGACCGCAGCGATCGCCTCAGCCAGACCAAACTCTTGGAAGCTGTCGGGGCTCGCCTTAAGTCCCAGATCCTCTGGATTGCCGCCGAACGCCCTGAATTTTTGGAAGAGGACTTTCTTCGGGCGATCGCCCCCGAAACCGCGATCGTCACAGGTACAAACCTGCCATCCGGATTCGCCAAGTCCCTAGAAGATCGCAACATTCGCCTCCTGCACACCCAGCGGGATGGGGCAATTTTTTGGAGTGCCCAGGGAACCCTCCAATCCCTGCGCGATCGTGAAGATAGTCAGTCCTTCCTCTAGCCCCACCCAAAGCCCCTTGGTGCCGTAGGTTGCCCACCGCTCCTCCTTCTGCTAGGCTGGCAAGCCATAGTAACATTCCGTAGAAACTTGGCTCCCATGACCCCTGCTCCCCCTCCTACCCCCAAATACGAGCTCATCATCGAGGCAGGCAGAGGCGATCGGGAATACTGGCGAGATTTGTGGCGCTACCGCGAACTATTTTATTTCCTGGCGTGGCGTGACATTTTGGTGCGCTACAAGCAGACCATCATTGGCATTGGCTGGGCGGTGCTGCGCCCCCTCCTGACCATGATTGTATTTACGTTTGTTTTCGGTAGCATCGCCAAATTGCCCTCCCAGGGTGTTCCCTATCCCATATGGGTCTTTGCCGGACTCCTGCCTTGGCAACTCTTCTCCACCTCCCTTACCGAATGCAGCAACAGCCTTATTGCCAATGCGAACCTGCTGTCTAAGGTTTATTTTCCGCGGTTGATCGTTCCTGCCAGCGCTGTGGTTGTCTGCTTCATCGACTTCCTCATCGCGATCGCCATTTTGTTGGCCCTGATGATCTTCTATAACTTTGCCCCCTCCTGGAATATCCTGCTGCTGCCCCCCCTCATTGCCCTAACCTGCTTTGCCTCCCTCGGCGCTGGTTTGTGGCTGGCGGCTCTGAACGTTAAATACCGCGATTTTCGCTACGTCGTCCCCTTTATCGTGCAACTGGGGCTCTACATTTCCCCCATCGGTTTCAGTTCCAACGTCGTGCCCGAGCAATGGCGGCTGCTTTATTCCATCAACCCCATGGTCGGCGTCATCGATGGCTTTCGTTGGGCGATCGCCGGCAGCGTTGTCACCCCTTATGTGCCCGGCTTTCTGATGTCCATCAGCTTTTCCGGGCTATTGACCTACACGGGTCTGCTATACTTTCGCAGAGTCGAAAAAACCCTTGCCGACCACATTTAGCCCTAGAATCCATGCCAGAGCCGATTATTAACGTTGAGCACCTAGGCAAAAGCTACCTGCTACAGCATGAGAACAGGCAACGCTACCAATCGCTACGGGACGAAATTGTTAAGTCCGCCCAAACCTTCTGGCGTGACATCCGGTACCCCCACAAACGCCAGAAGCGCCGCAGCCAAGAAAACTTCTGGGCGCTACAGGATGTTTCTTTTGCCATTCAGCCTGGGGAACGCATCGGAATCATCGGGCGCAACGGTGCAGGTAAGTCCACCCTGCTAAAAATTCTTAGCCGCATCACCGAGCCTACCCAAGGTCGGGTCGCCATTCGTGGGCGGGTGGCCAGCCTCCTCGAAGTTGGCACGGGCTTTCACCCCGAACTCAGCGGGCGGGAAAACATCTTTCTTAACGGCGCGATCCTGGGCATGACCCGACTCGAAATTTTGCGTAAGTTCAGTGAAATTGTCGAATTTGCCGAGGTCGAGAAATTCCTCGATACTCCCGTCAAACACTATTCCTCTGGTATGTACGTGCGCCTCGCCTTCGCCGTAGCAGCCCACCTAGAACCAGAAATCCTCGTTGTCGATGAAGTCTTGGCTGTTGGCGATGCCGAATTCCAAAAGAAATGCCTCGGAAAAATGGAGGACGTAGCTGCAAAAGATGGCAGAACTGTCTTGCTTGTCAGCCACAACATGATGGCTATTCGCACACTTTGCTCCAAGTCTCTCCTGCTGAGTGGGGGCAAGATTCAATGCTACGACACCGTTGATCGCTGTCTCTCTATTTACGAAAGCAAATACGTAAACCCAAACGTGTGCACCTGGGAGCGGAAAGAAATTGCTTCCCAAGAAAGCCTAGTCATTCTAGGCATTTCTTGCAACTTGCTTGGACAACAGCCCGTTCATGTCCTAGAGATAAGTGTCCTTTTAGAGTCGGTAAAAGAACACAAGTCAGCTTTTATTGCCGTAGATGTTCTCGACTCCTCTGGTGGGGCAATCATGCAAGCAATACCTCTATTGCAAGAACCTTTAGCATGGCAGCGCAAGTCCCATAACCTCAAAATCTCAATCCAACTTCCACCCTTGATTCCTGGAGTTTATCTTGCATCAGTTTGGGTCGGTAGCCATAACTCGGAAACGCTAGATTGGGTTAAGGAAGCAGTTTCTTTTGAGATTACAGAATCCCCGATTCCCAATAGAACCTTTCCTTACACCAGGAATCACGGTTTTATGGTGCCAATTTCCTCGTGTGTAAGAATTTGATTTGAGAAGAAAATAATGATGAAATATATCTATTACAAATTTCTCGATAGGTTGCGGACAAGAGCGCTAAGAAAAATTTTTAGCAAATTTAAAGACTACACCATGATCCCTGAAGAATCGTACTTGATAAATTTGAAACTGGCCAATAGAGTCAGAGCCTTAGAAGGGTGCGTTGTGGAATGCGGTGTCTGGCGTGGTGGCATGATAGCCGGAATAGCCGACTGTTTGGGATCTGGTAGGAAATACTATCTTTTTGACAGTTTCGAGGGCCTACCAGAAGCCCAGCAAATTGATGGAAAATCTGCTCTTGAGTGGCAAAATAATAAGGATGGACCAATGTATTACAACAATTGCCGTGCCCCAAAAGAATATGCGCAGTCTGCAATGGAGCGATCTGGAGCAAGTAACTTCACACTGGAACAGGGTTGGTTTCAAGACACTTTACCACTATTTCCTAGGGATGAAAAAATCGCCTTACTGCGACTTGATGCTGATTGGTATTCATCCACCCAATCTTGTCTAGACAATCTTTTCGGGCTGGTTGTTACTGGTGGGCTCATAATATTAGATGATTATTATGCATGGGATGGTTGCCGAAAGGCACTTCATGACTTCCTTAGTCATAACTCCAGAAGCGAAAGCATTGAATCGATAGGCAATGTATGCTTCCTTGTCAAGAGAGATGATACGTGAATTTATCAAGGATAAAAAAATGTCGCCTGCAATTAACTACAGTCATTCCCAAAATATTCACACCTTGAGTGCCCCATCACAAATACTTCCCATTATTCTGGAAAAGTACGCTCCAAAGAGTGTTCTAGATGTCGGTTGCGGAACTGGAACGTGGCTTAAAGTAGCTAGCGATATAGGTATGGGTGATTTCCTGGGAATTGATGGGATCGCAATCCAAGATTCAGAGCTTCTCATCGAAAGGGATCGTTTTTTGCAGACTGATCTAGAGCAACCCTGGGACTTAGGACGAAAATTCGATCTTGTTTTGTGTTTAGAAGTTGCAGAACATCTACATGAAAATTCTGCGGCGCACCTGGTTCGCTCTTTGACCATGCATTCCGACCTGGTTGTGTTCTCTGCAGCTTGTCCTAACCAATTCGGTCAAGGGCATATCAATTGTCAGTGGCCTGTCTACTGGCAAGAACTTTTCAATAGCTCTAACTACTCTTGCTTCGATGAGCTGAGAGATTTAATTTGGGACTTAGATTTTCCTGAGTTTTGGTATAAGCAAAATATATTTGTAGCAAAAAAGAATGTGCACAATGGTTGCAACGAAAGTAGGTTGTCTTCTCTAGTTCATCCAGATCTCTATTCTATGTATGTGGAAAAGTGGAACTATGCTGAAGTACTCATTCAAGGTGAGATGGGTTTTACAGCGCACAGCAAAATCTTCTTGAAAGCACTAGCAAAGCTCATTACTAGAAGATTTAACTTTGTCTTGAAATAAACGAATACTACTATGTTCTCCTTAGCAATATGCACATACAACCCAGAACCTAGGCTCTTAGAGCGTCTTATACGCGCAATAAATAATTTTTTGACTGAGCCCCTGCTAGATCAAGTTGTGATTGTTGACAACAATTCATCACCTGCAATTTCATCACATATCTTTGTTAAAGAATTACTATTAGGTTCTGCGAAGGTTCGCTGTGTGGTCGAGACCAAGCAAGGTTTGACGTTTGCTCGATGTCGTGCAGCTTCTGAGATTTCATCTCCCTTTATAGTTTTTTTTGATGATGACAATGAACCTGCAGCAAATTATTTGAGTATATTGGAGTATTACTTCAAAAAATACCCCAATGTTGGGTGTTGGGGACCAGGCGAAATTGCAGTTGAATACGTTGATCCAGTTGATCCTTGGTTTGAGCAAAATCGCGAGTATTTTCAACAGCGCAAATCGGACTTTGCCTATGGTTGTGTACCTGCAGCTTGGGAACCATACTATCCTAACGGCACTGGTTTAGCTCTGCGACGCGAAGTTTTACAAAAATATGTGCTTGCCGTCCAACAGGGAGATCTGCGAGCAACTGATCGCAAGGGTAAGAGTCTGGCGAGCGGTGGAGATGCACAAATCCTCTGGGAAGGAGTGAAGATGGGCTATGCTGCTGGATTGATTCCTGAGTTGCAGTGCAATCATTTAATTGCATCAAGTAAGGCAAATTTTGGTTATCTCAAAAGGTTGCGCTTTGGAATTGCCTCAAGTTACATTGCAACTTTGGTTGAGTCCTTCCCATCCTATTTAGATAAGTTCGGCTCCCTTCCTTCCAAGAAAAGAGTTTACGCTAATCGTGTCATGTTCCAGATTAATTTGCTGCGTTACCCACGAAAAGCTCGCAACTATCAACTCGAACTAGCAGATGCCATTGGCTATTGGTACGGACATGCAACTGTGTTAGAGTCTCCTAGGGCTGAGCATTTCATTGCTCTGGCAAAGGAGCTAGAACTCATTTAGAAAAATAATTTATCCCTTTAAGTTTTGTTTATGAAAACACCAAAAATATCAATAGTTACGCCTTCATTTAATCAGGCGCAATACTTGGAAACAACCATCAGAAGCGTTTTAAATCAAGAATATCCGAATCTTGAATACATCATTATAGATGGAGGTTCTACTGATGGGAGTCAGAAGATTATCGAGAAATATGAGTCGCACCTTGCGTATTGGTCTAGTGTACCCGATGGTGGGCAGTATGATGCTATTAACAAGGGGTTTAGTAAGTCTACTGGTGAAATCATGGCCTGGCTCAATAGCGATGATCTGTACTTTCCCTGGACATTTTCGACTGTAGCATCTGTGATGCAGCAGTTTCCTGAGGTGCGATGGTTAAGTTCTTTACTTCCTTATGTTTGGGATGCTCACAACTTTTTTTTGAGATATTATAAGCGATCTGGATTTAGCTTCGAGGCTTTTTTGAATTCCTGTTATGCACCCCTTGATATTGGGTCGCGCCGGGCAAGTTTCATTCAACAGGAGTCTACTTTTTGGCGAAGGGATCTTTGGAATATATCTGGCGGAATGACTAGATCTGAGATGCACTTGGCAGCAGATTTTGAACTATGGTCGCGCTTCTTTGAGCACGAAACCTTATATGGTGTTTATGCTCCACTTGCTGGGTTTCGGATGCATGGGCAACAAAAGTCTAAAAACATTGATTTGTATAACGATGAGGTGCGCACGGTGTTAGAAAATTGTCGCGGGCGAAATCACTGGAAACCCGATCTTCTAAAGAGGAATTTATGGTATCTGCTTAGATTCGACATAATATTCGATGTTTTATCGACAAAGGCTCCATATCTTGTTGAGTGCTTTGGTTATTCTGGGAAAAAGGTAGTTAGGAGATTGGAGGAGGATAGCACTGTGGTGTGGAAGTTAGAAGAATATACGTTTTTCCCCTGGGTGTATCGTTAGACTAGCATTTGTGCTAATGATGATTGGGAAATATCGGCCTGCATGCTGGACTAAACTTAGAAACTACCGCAATGCGAAGGATTAGGGATGCATGTTCTGCTTGTTTCGCCATCGTTTCCGGCGCAAACATCTGCTGGAAGGCTTATTTTGTTCCGTCATTTTTCTCGATGTCTAGAACTGGTGGTCGGAGCGATCGCCAGTGAAAAGAATGGAAATGGGGATCTGAGGGCTTCAGTTTACCCCCATAGGCTCTTAGAGCGCATTAGCCGCACCCGGTTTCATCGCTATGCCAATGACGTCATGCATTGTGTGGGGCCATTTTGCGATCGCAGGGATACAAACCGCCTAGTGGCACGCCATCCGTGGGATGTGGTACTGACAGTTGCGGAAGGCTGGCAATGGCAAGTTGCGGTTGATATTGCCGCGATGGTGCCGGCACCGCTAGTGACCATATTTCATGACTGGTGGCCGGAAGTGGCGGAGCTGCACCCAGCGGCGCGGCAGCTCTTTACGCGCCGGCTAATTCGGTTGGGCGATCGGAGTGCCCTGATTTTCTGTGTTAGTGAGGGCATGAAGACCAAACTAGGACGGCCGGAAAAATCGGTGGTTTTGTACCCTCTTCCCCATGACCAATTTTTCCCAGTGGGGCAAACCTCCCGGGAGCCCGGGCCCGCTTGCCTTGTGTATGCGGGAGCCTTGAACGGCATTTTCGCCCCCCCGTTGCGTTCCCTAAGCGCATCCTTGGCAGTCCAGGATCGGATTGCGGGGCAATTTTTTGGGGCGCCGCCGGAGTGGGAGACCCCTTTTTATCAAGGATTTGTGCCCCGGTCGTACCTGGAGACGGCCCTAGCTCAGGCGGATGTGTTGCTGGTGGTGGTGCCCTTTGACCCCAAGCGGCGGGTGTGGGCCGAGACCAGTTTTTCGTCTAAGTTGGTGGAATATTGCCGTTTCGGTCGCCCGATTTTGCTGTGGTCACCGAGCTACAGTGCGGCGGCGGTGTGGGCAGTTGAACATGGCGCGGCGGCGTTGGTCACTCAGCCCGAACCTGGGGCTGTCTTGGAGGAAGTGGCACGCCTGATGGGCGATGAATCGCGGCGGCGATCGCTCGGGGAGCGGGCTCGGCACATGGCGGAGACGATGTTCGATCCAGAGCACATTCATGGGCAATTTGTGCAAGGATTAGAGCGCGTTGTACGGGAGTGGCGAAAACACCATGGCTAGGGCATTGCTACCGAAAGGTTGGAATCGGGGCTTGGATAGGGTGATCGTGGGTCTGTTCTCTGCCCTGCCCCAGCGGTTGGTGCGGCGGTGCCTCTGGTTGCTGCATCAAAATCCCCAACTGGGCGATCGCTGGGGGTATGTCATTCGGCAGCGCCACTACTACGAGCCTTTTCCGGAGCCGGAACTGCTGAGGCCGGAGGTGATATTGCAGCGGCGGGCGTCCCGGGCGGTGGACTGGAATCTGCCAGCGCAACAGGAGCTGATAGGTGCATTGGTTGCCTACGGTGCCGAACTGCAAAGCATTCAGGAGCAGGGAACCTTTGATTTTGCCAATGATTTATACGGTGCGTTGGATGCCGCGTTGTACTATGCCCTGATTCGTCATCGCCAGCCGCAACGCATCGTTGAAATTGGTTCGGGTTTTTCGTCCCAAATAGCAGCCCTGGCGATCGCCCGCAACCGGGGCGGCAGCATCACCTGCATCGAACCCTACCCCCAACCTTGGCTGACGGAGCTAGGGGATCGGATTACGCTGCGATCGCAAAAACTATCTGAAGTGCCCCTAGAATTTTTCCAGCAACTACAAAGCAACGACATTCTTTTTATTGATTCCACCCACACCGTGCGCTTTCAGAGCGATGTCTGCCAAGAACTCCTGGAAATTATGCCCCTGCTCAACCCTGGAGTGTGGATCCATTGGCATGATGTGTTCTTTCCCTACGACTATCCCGTGCGGTGGCTGGCGGAGGAGCGGCGCAATTGGAGTGAGCAGTACATGCTGGAGGCTTTTTTGTCCTTCAACGATCGCTTTGCCGTGCGCTTGGCCAACCACTGGGTTTCCCTAGAATATCCCGACCTCTGTGCCGCCCTGTGGCCCGAGGTGCAGCAATGGCAGGGGCAAACCCACCGCTGTGCTGGTTTTTGGTGTGAGAAAACAGCCTGATGTCACTCCGCCTGCTGTATTTCTGTCCGGCGACGGAGGGGGGCATTGCCAACTATGCCCATGCCCAAGCAACGGCGATCGCCGCCCATGGGGTGGAGGTGGTGTTTCTCACGGCTCCCGCCTATCGACCGTTAGACCTACCCCCAACCTACCATCTCGACCCATCCCTGCCAGGACTTAGACCTTTGCCACTGTCGTCAAAGGTGCGCTTGGGGCTAAGGATCCTAGAAGAGCAGCGGGCTTTGCGACGGGCGATCGCCACCTACCAAATAGGTCATGTATTGTTTGCTACCTATTCCGAGTACCTAGCGCCGCTGTGGTGGCAGCCCCTGGCCCAATTTGCCCGGCAGGGGATCCGATTTGGGGCGATCGTCCACGATCCCTGTCGCACCTACCAGGTGGGGCCGCGCTGGTGGCACCGCTGGTCCATTGCCTGTGGCTACGGTTTCTTGCAGGAAGCCTTTGTCCATGAACCCATTCATCTGGATACCGTTCAACCCATGCCCCAACTGCACACCACAGTGATTCCCCACGGCAGCTATCGGGTGCCCAGCCCCCAAAAAACTAGGGATGCCTGCCGCAGGTTGTACCAGATTCCGGAGGCGAGCACCCTGCTTCTTTCCTTTGGTCAGATTCGGGACAACAAAAATCTCGATTTGGTGCTGCGAGCGATCGCCCAGGTGCCGGAGGTGTACCTGCTCATTGCCGGCAGAGTGGCATCCGAAACCCAAAAACCCGTCTCCTACTACCAACGCCTGGCCGAAGATTTAGGCGTTTCCCAGCGTTGCCGTTGGATTGAGCAGTACATTCCCGACCACGAAATTGGCGACCTATTCCAAGCGGCGGATTTGATTGTGCTTACCTACCGCGCGGACTTTGCCTCGGGCAGTGGGGTCTTGAATTTGGCCGTGCACAACTGCCGTCCCTGCCTGGCTTCATCGGGGCCTAGCAGCAACCTACGTACCGTGGTGCAAGCCTATGATCTAGGCATCTTTGTGCCACCGGATTCCTGGGAGTGCATTCGCGATGGGATCCAAACCTTTTTGCGCACGCCGCCTACCCCCCAGTGGCAGCGGTACGAAACCGAGCAATCCTGGGAACGGAATGCGGCTCTGGTGTGCGATCGCCTGTTTAGGGAGCCGGAAGAAACGCCATGAATCCGCGACTCTTCGCCGGCAGTATGATGAGCTACCTCTACAATGCCCACGTCGGCACCCTGCCATCGCGGCGCATGCGCCAGGCTTTTTTGCGAGCCTATTTGGGCGGTTTGGGTGCTGGAGCTACGGTGCAGATGGGCTGCCGCTTTTTGAATGGGCGCAAGATTTTTTTGGGCGATCGCACCGTGGTGAACTTTTCCTGCTTGCTCGATGGTCGGCAGTACGCAATTAGAACCGGTCACGATGTTTCCATTGGCCCCGAAGCCAGCATCCTGACCCTAGGGCATGACCCGCAGTCGTCCGAATTTGGCGATCGCGGCGGCGATGTGGTCATCGGTAACCACGTTTGGATTGCCTATCGGGCGATTATTCTGCCCAACGTTCACCTAGGGGATGGGGTGGTGGTGGCCGCCGGGGCCGTGGTCACCCGTTCCTGCGAGCCTTACACCATTGTGGGAGGATGCCCGGCCAAGGTCATCGGGCAGCGATCTACCGACCTCACCTACACCCTGGAGTATGCTCCCTGGCTAATGTGAATTTCTGGATTGATCGGAGCGGCTTTATTTTGCTGTCATCCAGTTGGCACCCGTGTGCACCTCCACCTCTAGGGGTACCGTAAGGGCGATCGCCCCTTCCATGAGGCGTTTGATCTCGGGCAGAAGCAGCGGTACCTCGGCGGCGGGCAGCTCAAACACCAGTTCATCGTGCACCTGCAGCAGCATGCGGCACTGGTAGCCTGCCAAGAGTTCTTGGATCCGAATCATGGCAATTTTAATAATATCGGCGCTGGTTCCCTGGATCGGGGCATTGATCGCCGATCGCAGCATGGCAGCCTTTTGGGGTTTGTTGAGGCGATCAAGCCCCCGAAAATAGCGCCGCCGACCGAGCACCGTGGTGACATAGCCCTCTTGCTGGGCCACCTCTTCGACATGGCGCAGGTAGGCAAAAACCTGGGCATAGGTGCGGTAAAAAGCGGCAATAAAGTCCTTGGCATCGCTGAGGGAAATACCCAGATCGCGGCTAAATTTTTGGGGCCCCATACCGTAGACCACCCCATAGTTAATGATTTTGGCCATGCGGCGCTCTTCGCTGGTGATGGTTTCCCGTTGCAGCAGCAGCTGGGCTGTGCGGGTGTGCACATCAATGCCATCGCGATAGGCCTGCAGCAACTCCGGCTCCTGGCTGAGGTGGGCCAAAATCCGTAGCTCAATTTGGGAATAATCGGCGGCCACTAGCACCCAGTCCTCCTGGGGCACAAAGGCGGCCCGAATTTGGCGGCTAAAGGCGGTGCGGATGGGAATGTTTTGCAGGTTGGGGTTAGAACTGCTCAGCCGTCCTGTGGCGGTGATGGTTTGGTTGAAGTCGGTGTGCAGGCGACCGGTGCGGGGGTGGAGCAGGCTAGGCAGGGCATCGACGTAGGTGGATTTGAGTTTGCTGAGGGTGCGGTGGGACAAAATCGTGGCAATGAGGGGGTGCGCATCCTCCAGCTTGGTCAGCACGCTGACATCGGTAGAATAGCCCGCCTGCCCCTTGCGGGATTTTTGGGTAAAAGTTTCACCGAGGAGTTCCTGGAGTACCTCGGCCAGCTGGCGCGGAGAGTTGAGGTTAAACTCCCGACCGGCCTGGGCGTAGGCGGTTTGGGCGATCGCCCCCAAATCCTGCTCCAGTTGCTGGGAAAGCTGGGCCAAGTAAGGCGCGTCGATGCGGATACCCGTCCATTCCAAATCCGCCAGCACCGCTTCGAGGGGAAGTTCTACAGTGCGATAAAGCTGCTCTAGGTCGGGAATCTCGCCGAGGCGATCACGCAGAATCGGGTAAAGCCGCAGGGTCATGTGGGCATCCATGGCGCAGTACTGGGCGACGGCGGCTAGGGGCACCTCGGCGATGGTTTGCTTTTTGGGGACAACATCTTCATACCTTTGGGGCTGATAGCCGAGGTACTGGCGGGCCATATCCTTGAGTCCGTGGTTAGCTTCGGGGTCGAGGATGTAGCTG
Organism: Cyanobacteria bacterium UBA999; assembly: GCA_002291895.1. Taxonomy (GTDB): domain Bacteria; phylum Cyanobacteriota; class Cyanobacteriia; order Pseudanabaenales; family Pseudanabaenaceae; genus UBA999. Next base: position 26,332 of record DBAX01000091.1, on the reverse strand, counting down.
GCCAGCATGGGATCGAAGACCACGCCCCGCAGGTCGATGCCCAAAGAGCGCAGCATCAGGCGATCGAACTTGGCGTTCTGGAAGATTTTGGGGCGGTCGGGATCGCCGAAATAGGGGCCCAAGGTTTGGATTACCAAATCCTGGGACAGGTTCTGGGTAGCCGGAATGTGCCCCAAGGGGATGTAGGCGGCGTGTTCGGCAGTGGTGCCCCAGGAGCAGCCGATGCCCACCAACGGGCGATCGTGGGGATTCAGGGAGAGGGTTTCGGTGTCCCAGGCGACGGGGCCCGATTCCTGGGCCAGGGTGTCCGCCAACTGTTCCAGCTTTGCCGGGGTATCGACGATCGCCAGGGTGAACTGGGGTTCGCTGACAGCCGCGGCGGGGGCAAAGTCAAACCACAGTTCCTCCGGCTCGGCGGCGGGGGTCAGGCGCTGGTGCAGGTTTTCAACTTTGCGCTTCAGGGCATGGAATTCTAATTCGTCCAGCAGGGGCATCACTTCCTCCAGGGCAAAGCCTTGCAAGCGGCAGGCAGCCATTTCGAGGGTGAGGGGCACATCCAGGGCAATGCGTGCCATATATTGGGAATGCTTGGCATCGGCGATCCCGGACTGGAGTTTTTGGGCGATCGCCCCTTTCATGGTGGGAATGGCCGCCAGAATCCCTTCCAGGGAGTGGTACTCCTGCAACAACTTCACCGCAGTTTTTTCGCCAATGCCCCGCACCCCAGCGATATTGTCCGAGCTGTCCCCGCACAGGGCTTTGTAATCCACGACTTGATGGGGCATGACGCCCATGCGTTCCAGGACTTCGGCGGCGGTGCACTCCTGAATCCGATCGCGCTGTCCCAAATGCAGTACCGTAATGTTCTTCTCGGCATCGATGAGTTGGAACAAATCGCGATCGCCACTCATGATCTTGACCCGATAGCCCGCCGCACTGGCCTGTTGGGAGAGGGTGCCCAGCACATCATCGGCTTCGTAGCCCGGATGGGTAACCATCGGCAGGTTGAGGGTGGTTAGGAGGCGCTGGAGGTTGTGCAGGTCAGGAATGAATTCTTCGGGCGTTTCGCTGCGGTTGGCTTTATAGGTGGCATCGGCTTCGTGGCGAAAGGTGGGCGCGGCCAGATCAAAGGCGATCGCCACCGCCTCCGGCTTCTCCTTGCTCAAAATTTCTAGGAGGGAGTTTAAAAAGCCGAAGCACACGCTGGTGGGAATACCCGTGGAGGTGCGCAGCCCCTCACCGCGATAGGCGAAGGCATAGAATGCCCGAAACGCCAGGGAGTGGCCGTCGATCAGCAAAAAGGTGGGAAGCTCAGCCATGGTCGGGGGGGAGGAACTCACTCAGGGGGCGATCGCCCGCCAATACCTCCGGCTGTTGCGGTCGGTAGGGGGCCCGGAGGCGATCAATGCCCAAAATTTCGGCGTCGTCGGGGATTACGGGCACATCTAGATCGGGAGCCGTCGGACGCACCAGGGAACTGGAAAACCCCTTGAAAACAAGCACTTCATCGGGGGCACCGTTCCGCAGCAACCGTACCCGCAACACCTCCTGGGGGTGGCGGCGGCTAAAGTCTTCCAGCAGTTGGTTGAGGTGGGGGATCATAGCTAGGAGGTTTGGGCCCGCAACCAAGCCCAGGGCAGGGCAGCAAGCTTTTTGGGTGTCGGCACATAGGCCCGCTGTTCAAACACCTCGTAGCGGTTGCGCTCAATCACCTTAAGGATATTGCGGTAGAGAATCAGCGACGCCCACACCGGCCAGCGGGCATCCCGGCACAGGGCCGACACACCGGCCTCCGCCACCCGATAAAATTCCCGCGCCCGCTGAATCTGGAATCGCATCAGGGACACCCAGCGATCGTCCACCACCCCTTGGAGCAAATCGCGCTCGGTGTAATCAAAATAGTACAAATCTTCGAGCGGCAGGTAGATGCGCCCCCGCCGGGCGTCTTCGCCAATGTCCCGCAAGATGTTGGTCAACTGCATGGCAATGCCTAGGGCGATCGCCGCTTCCGTGGCTGCGGTCACCACCTGGGGATCCCGCGTCTCAAATCCCATCACCGCCGCCGACATCAAACCCACCGTGCCCGCCACGCGGTAGCAGTAGAGGTGCAAGTCCTCGAAGGTTTGGTAGCGATCGCACTGCAAATCCATTTTCATGCCAGCGATCATGTCGCGAAAGGGCTGAATGGGCATGGGAAACTGACGCACCGTATCGGCCAGGGCCACATCGGGAGCATCGACCGAAGTGCCGGCAAAGGTAGCCTCAAGGCGCTGCTCCCACTCCTGGAGGGTCTGGGCCGTTGTATTTTCTGCCTGCAAGCCATCCACCAATTCGTCCGTCCGCCGACACCAGGCATAAATAGCCCAAATCGCCCGCTGCTTGGCCTGGGACATCAGCATCGTGCCCAAATAAAAGGTCTTGGCATATTTGGCCGTAATGCCGCGACAGACTTGATAGGACTCTGGCAGCGAAACAGGGTAGGGCATTAGGTGGCAGCAGCTCCCATGGCAACTTGGGTATGTGGAAGAGACCGGCTTTTGGCGATCGCCTGCGCTGTCAGCTTACCAGAAAGTACTGCGCCCTCCATGCTGCCTAAGAATTCCTGCATGGTGTAGCTTCCGGACAGGAAAAAGTTAGGAATGGGTGTCGCTTGGCTGGGGCGGCACGCTTGACGACCCGGCGTCGCGCGGTACACTGAGCGCGGGGTTTTGAGTACCTTAGCTTTGCGTACCTTCACTTTATCCGGCAAGTGCTCAGGAAACAACTTCGTTAGTTCGGATAGGGTTGCTTCAATGATTTCGCCATCGGGTCGCCCGATCCACTGCTCTGCCGGGGCGATCACCAACTCCAGCATGGAGCGATCGGCGTCTTCGTAGTCCCGGGTGGTAACGCTCATGTCGGCATAGACGCTGAGAATATCCGAGCGGGAAAACAGCAACTGATCGATGGTGGGCAGCTTGGCATCGAACCACACCTGAACGTTGATCACCGGCACTCCTTCGAGTCCCTGGAGTTTCTGGAAGAGGGGTACCTCCCGCCAAGGCTCGGGCATCAGGTGCTTGAAGGCATCCACCGACATGGCCGACACGTAGGCATCGGCGGTAACGTCATAGCCGCTCTGACCGTGGAGCCCACCAACGACAAACCGATCCACCGTGCCATCGCCGCGCACCGCAATCTGACGCAGGGGAGCGGCAGTGTGCACCTCGCCACCGTGGCGGACAACGTACTCCACAATGGGTTGGCACAGGCGCTCGGGCGGGGCCCCATCCAAAAAGGCAATCTTAGAGCCATAGCGTTCCTGCAAAAAGCGGTTTAGGGCGGTCAGGGGCACCGTGGCTGAAACTTCATCGGGATTGATAAAGGTCAGGGCCTTAGAGGCGGCAATGAAAATGTCGGTATTCACCTTTTCATCCACACCCTGCAGGCGCAGCCAATCCAGAAGGCTGTACTTATCCATGGCTTCGACATACTTTTGTCCCCGGACGATCGCCGGCAGCAGCCCGATAGCAAAGCGGATTTTTTGCTCCCAAGTGAGCATGTCGTTGTTGCGCAGGATGGAAACAATGACGTTGAAGGGGGCCGGAATATCGGGCACATCAAAGCGGGAGAGGGTGCCGGGCTTTTCCGGCTGGTTGAAGACTAGGGCGTGTTGCTTCCACTGCAGGCGATCGCTGATATTAAGCTCTGCCATGAGTTGGTTCATGTTGCGGTAGGCGCCAAAAAAAGCGTGGAGACCCGTCTCCAGCCAATCCCCATCTTCGTCTTGCCAGGCAGCAACCAGACCCCCTAGGACGTCGCTGCGCTCCAACACAATGGGTTGATGTCCTAGATCCACAAGGTACTTGGCACAGGACAGTCCCGCTAATCCACCACCGGCAATCGCAACACGCATAGGTCTTAAGTCACGTCAAAGATCGTTCTCATTCATTTTACTTCGCAAAGCTTAACAATTTCCTGCTTTTATCCGGGGCATTGCAGCACCATTCGGCGATCGCCCGGGGAGCAGGGTATTTGAAAACAACTGTTAACGAACGGTGAACCGGGGGTTCTTTGGTCTATAAAGTATGTCATTGGGCAAATATTTTTAACGTATTTTTTTATTTTCTAACGATGAATTCTGCTATTCGTCTTTGGTTCGCGGCCCTCAAACCGCCCATGTACAGCGTTGCGGTTATCCCGATTACCACGGGAGCGGCGATCGCCTTTAGGGAAACCCATAGTCTCAACTGGGACATTTTGCTTAAGTTCCTGGGTGCTGCGGTGCTGCTGCTGCTATGGGAAAACCTGAGCAACGATGTTTTTGATGCCGAAACCGGTGTGGATCTCCATAAAGCCCACTCGGTGGTGAACTTGACGGGGCAGCGGGAGGCGATCGCCTTTGTGGCCAACCTTTGCCTCATCGTGGGTATCGGTGGCATCGCCAGTATTGCCCTGGCCCAGGGGGACGGGGTCGTTCTCACGTTGGTGCTGCTGTGCTGTGTGCTGGGCTATCTCTACCAGGGGCCGCCCTTTCGTTGGGGCTATCGCGGCTGGGGTGAAATTCTGTGTTTTTGGAGCTTCGGCCCCCTAGCTACCACGGCAGCGTTTTACAGCCAGACGGGTTATTGGTCGCCAGTGGTGGTGGTGCCGGCCGGTTTGGTGGGGGCCATGACGAGCATTATTTTGCTGTGCTCCCACTTCCATCAAGTTGCCGACGATCGCGCCGCAGGCAAATACTCGCCGGTGGTGCAACTGGGGACGGAGCGGGCCATGGGGCTGGTTCTTGGTGGCTGGGTAAGCATTTATACTTTGCTGTTTTTGGGGGCGATCGCCCAAATTCTGCCCTGGACCTGCCTGCTGATGGGCTTGGGGATTCCCAGTGCTTGGCAGCTTTGCCAGCTTTTGCGGCGATACCACGCTGTGCCAAACCAGGTGAGCCAAGCTAAGTTTGTGGCTGTGGCCGCCCACTTTTGGAGCGGGCTGGGGTTGGGAGCGGGCTTTTGGCTTGCGGCCCTGCTGGCATGACCTAGGCTCCTGGCATTGAGCCCAGACACAAAAGGGAAGTCTCGGCCGCGGCCAAAACTCCTTTAACAGCTGGTTAGTACTTGATTGCTTGACTGATCGGGCGATCGCCCCGGCGTTCTCTGCTAATAAATGAAAATGCAGCAGTGCACCCTAGAATCCAGCTAGGGAAATTTCTAGGATCGAGGCGATCAGAGCGCCCAACAAACCAACCGTAATGTAGTTGCCAACCATAGGATTAGTCCCCAAAAGATTGTCCTGCTTGCTGATCGAGAAGAATAGCGACCAAGCCTGGGTGGCGTTGATTGTGCGAAAGGCGTTGAAGTCTTGCTGAAAAATGGTAGCCATGGGTTTGTGCTCCTGTCAACGTAAAGAAAAATAACATTTCTTGATCGTATATTTCAATATTTCTCAAGAAAGATGAATTACTCAGGACGGGCAGCCGAAAGTGGAATGGGGGTTTAGAACGCCGCGCTGCGGCGGGAACACTAGGGATGCGATTGATGGAACATCACCACACCTAGGAGCAAAACCCATGGACTTGATCAAAATCCAGCTTTTGTTTTATCTTTCTCGCCAAGGCGACAGCGGTAAAATTACGACTAAGGGCATTTTTTTGCGGGTTCTGATTTATGCAGGCATCCTTCTTGGAGCGGGTCAATTTTTAGTGGTGCCGGCTTTCTTTAGCCAGCCATGCAAACTCAAGCAGTCCGAAGTCCGCACCTACGTTGGCTCCCTCAACAAGGGTCAGCAGGCCTACTTCATTGAAAGGAAGCGCTTTGGCTCAAATATCGAAGCTTTGGGCGTAGGTATCACTACGGACACCAAAAATTTCACCTACGCCACCAAGTCTAGCCCCTATGACGGGGAAAACATGACCAACAATTATGCCCTGAGTTTTTCCATTAACGCTCCCCGGGAGGATCGGAATCTCACAAACTTCTGGAAATCCGAGGCAAGACCGGCAAGGAACTATATCGGTCGGGTGAACCTGGCCTACGTCCTTGAGACCAGTGAGGTTACATCCCTAGCTATTCTGTGCGAGCACAAGAACGTAGACACACCCGTGACAATTGCGCATACAAAATTCACCCAGCTGCCTGGGCAAGATGCAACGCTGGAATGCGTCGGTGATGCGGAAGCTTTAGAGAATTAGGACAGCACAAAGCGCTCTAGGGCAACGGCGGCACCGTGATCCTCGACGCTGGGGGCAACCCAGTCGGCTTCCGCTTTGAGGGCCGCGGGGGCATCGCCCATGGCCACCCCAATTCCGGCGTAGGCGATCATCTCGCGATCATTGAAATTGTCCCCTACCACCAAAACTTGCTCGCGGGTCAGCCCTAGAAGTTCTTCGGCCATGAACTTAACGGCGGTGCCTTTGTTGGCAATGGGGTTGGTGGCCTCAAAATAGGTGGCGACGGACTTGGTGAGGTAGAGTTGGTCGGCGGTGTAGCGATCTTGGAGTTGCTCTAGGAGCACGGTAATCACGCTGGGGTTGTCGCTGAGGGCCAAAACTTTGGTGGGTTCGGGGTTTTGCTCTAAAAAGGCGTAGAGATCGCCGACGACGATGGGTTCGATTTGGGAGCGCTCGGCGTAGGTCTGGGTTTGGGGGGTAATGGCGCGGACATACAGCTCGTCATTCAGATAAATGTGAATGGATAGCTCGTCGGAGTAGGGTGTGAAGTCGTCGAGAAGGGTGCGGGCATGAACCGGAGCTACGGGCCAGTGACCGACAACTTGATTGGTTTGCGGATCTTTAATCAGAGCCCCTTGGTAGGAAATGAGGGGCATATCGGCGGCGATCGCCCGATGGAAGCGCAGGGCGGAGCGGTACATCCTTCCCGTGGCGATCGCTACTTTGACCCCCTTGGCTTGCACCCGCTTCACCGTGGCTTTGACTTCCTCGCTAACTTCGTTGGCATGGCCGCTGATCGTTCCGTCAATGTCGAGCACCACCAAGCGAATATCGGGGTTCATGATTCGGTTTTAACCTCAAAGTTTAGGGCGTAGGTTTTGAGTAGGGCGCTGATTTGGGAGAGCACCGTATCTTTGCCACCGGAGCCGAAGGTGTCGCGGTTGGGGAAAAACTCCGGCCGATCCATGCTACGTTCGATCGCCTCTTTGACCTGTTGGGAAATCAGGGGTTGGAGATCGGCTAGGGCGCGATCGCGCTGGTAGGCGGCACCCTGCTCGGTGGTGGCATAGAGGGGCGGCAGGCGGTTGAGGGCGTAGGCGGCGATGTCCCCAAGATCCAAAACGCGATCGGTGCTTGATTCGATTTCGGCAACAAGGGCTACGGCTTCGCCGAGCACCAACTCTTCCATCACGTTAATAAATTGCTTGCGGGGCACAGCTACGACCTCTCCAGTTAATAGGGCACCCATCAGGCGATCGAGCGCCATGTATTCATCGACGGATAATTCGAGGGCGCTGTCGCAAATGCGGCCCACCTCCGCTTCCATGGCAGGAGTGAGATAGCCATCATGGAGGGCCTGGGCAACAATAGCCTGGATGGTGGTTCCAGCCTGGGGGTTTGCTACGGGTTCCAAGGGCTCTTCCACAAACGATGCTCCAAACTAGGGTACTTCTAGGGGAATAATGCCATACTCCGGCAACGATAGCAGATATTTTTGACCTTCACTGAGAATAATCAATAGCCGGGCGGGGGTCTGGGGCCTAGCCCCCAGATCGGCCCAGGGCAGGGCAAATTCCCAGCATTGGCGCCAACTTATTTTGCTGTGGGTTTGGCGCGGTTGCCATTCCTGGTGGGCGATCGCCTCAAATAGGGTCACGCTTTCGGCCGTGGCATCTACTTGCACGTGGTGGCGAAACAGGTAATTGAGGGGAGGCATGGCGGGCACGCCGGCCAGGGGCATGGGGCTGATGAAGTGCACCTGTTCGGGATAAAACAAAAAGAGATGCACCAGCGGGAAGGGGGCTTGCTTGCCCAGCGCGCTGGGTTCGAGGCGCAGGTAGAGGTGGAAGTGGTCGTAGCCGTAGAGCAGCACATTGACGGGACTGCCCTGCTGCATGGTGCCGCGGGCGGCATTGATGGCAATTCGTCCGGCCCGCTGCCAGTCGCTTTTTTCGTGGATGCCGTCGATGGTGGGGCTAATCAGTTGCAGGGGGCGATCGCTGCGGGGAAGGTCGTGGGGTTCGAGGGGATAGAGCAAGCTGATGGGGATCTGTTCGTTGAGGGATTGGTAGATGGCCTGCAAATGCTCCCGAAAGAGCTGGTCGAACAGGGAGTCATGGGAGGACGAGTGCCCTTCGCCAAACCACCAAAACCAATCGGAACCCTCCGCCGCCAAGAGGTGTTCCCACACTTCGGGGTTGTTTTCGCGGGTGGCCTCCGGATGGTTGGCGAGCACCTGACGGGCCTCGGCTAGTAAATCCCAGGCCCGGTTTTTGATCGGGTCGCCAATCCAAGTGGTGAAATTGGCATCGATCCAGGAGCCGCTGTGGAGTTGGTGGGGCGGGATGCACTCCGTGGGTGGATAGAGCTCCAGAAATTCGGAAACGGTAACGCAGCGGAGGTTTTCTGCGGCGCTCAGTCGGGTGTACAGCTGGGTTAAAAAGTCGTACCCATCCCGCTCGTAGTATTCCCAACAGTTTTCGCCATCGAGGGCGATGGTGACCAACCAAGGGCGATCGGGATCCTGGTGCTGGTGTTGCTGCTGCAGCCGCAGGAGGTGATCGACCAAGTCGGCGCTAGCCTTCTCCGGGGGCATGGAGGCATAGCTAAAACCAATCAGGTCGGAAAGACGGCGATCGCGAAACACCATGGCCACATCCCCGTAGAGGGTTTCGAGGCGATAGGGCTGGTAGAGTCCCGGGGCATCGATCACAGCCCCGTGGTCATCGCGGCGAAAATACTTACCCAAGCTCCAACCCAGCACGCCCTCATCGGAGCAAAGCCAGGAATATCCCTGGCGGGAGACGTAGGGCAAAATGGCAGGACTGACCGACTGCTCCGAGGGCCACAATCCCCGGGGCGATCGCCCAAAGTAGTGTTCGTAGACCTGGCGTGATTTTTCCAAGTGCAGAGAAATATCCTGTTCCCAGCGAAACCGCAGCCCCGGCAAGAGCATCTGCGGTACGGCCACCCGACCGCTGTGGTTATCTGCCAGGAGGGGCAAGATCGGGTGGGTATAGGGGCTGGTGGCAATTTCAATCTGTCCCCGATCTTGCAGTTGGCGATGGCAGGGCAGAATGCGGGCCATCAGCTCCCGGTGCTTGGCATACAGAAGCTGGCGATCGCCCAAGGAAAAACCTTCCCCCCGGTCAAACCAGTGCGCAATCGCCGGATCCTCGTGCCGAAAGAGCGGATCGATCCACGTGAGGTTGTGCCACATCAGCACATCGCTAAAATCGGACTCAGTCCACCGCTCAGCGCATTCCTGAACGCCAAGGTGGGCCACCTGTTGGCGGAGCGATTCATAGCGGGGGTAGGGTTCCACCATCGTCGGCCCGTAGGCATCGAACCCGTGCTCCACCACAAACCGCCGCTGGGACAGATCCATGCGATCAATGGGAGTTAGCAGGGCCTCGACGTAGGGATCCCAGGCACGGTGGGAAACGTAGTCTTGGATTTGGAGGATCAGGGACGGAACCAAGTTAAAGGTCTGGTGAATCTGGGGAAACCTTGACAAAATGAGGGGCAAGTCTAAATAATCTTTAACGCCGTGGAGGCGCACCCAAGGCATGCGATACTTCCCCGTGATTGGGCTTTTGTAAAGCGGCTGATGCTGGTGCCAGATAAAGGCAACATAGAGGGGAAAACTCATAGCATGACCATTGGTATTCCTAGAAATTGTGGCACATCCCTTTCTAAATTTTTGGCCGCCGTCTTAGTTCTCGGGAGTTCCGTAGTCGGGGCCATGCCCCTGCCCGATGCCAATCTGGCCCAAGTTTTACCCATCGAAGCCACGGCCACCATCGGCGGCGAAACCTTCGAACTGGAGGTGGCCCGCACTCCCGCCCAAAAGGCGCGCGGTCTGATGTTTCGCGATACTCTGCCCCGCAATCGCGGCATGTTGTTTCCCTTTGGCAGCGCCCAGCCCCTAGCTTTTTGGATGAAAAATGTCCCGGTTCCCCTTGATATGATCTTCCTCCGCGACGGAGAGGTTAAGGCGATCGCCAAGGCCGTGCCCTGTACGGTCGATCCCTGCCCCATCTATCCCCAGGGTGGTGTCGTTGCCGATACGGTGATTGAGTTGCGGGGCGATCGCACTCAAGAACTCGGTCTGCGTGTGGGCGATCGGGTGACGGTGCGGGCCCTCAAAAAAAATCCCCAAACTCCTAAAAAACCTCCAAAAAAACAGTAAATACCTGATAATTCGGCCAACTCGGTGGAAATTGTGGTATCAGATCAGTACGAGGTGAGTGAGTGGTATGGCGCAGAGTTATCGGCGAGAACCGGAAGAGCAGGCACGGGCACTTCCACGGCCCTCAAAGCGGGCAGCGACCAACCTTAAGCATTTGCCCCGGCAGCGACAAGTCGAGTATCCCCGTTGGCTGGTGGTGCTGCTGTTTATGCAAAGAGTGTCCGTGATTTCCGCCATTGGGTTGGCAAGTGCCGTGTGCATCTGCTTGGGGTGGATCACCTTCATTCAGCAAGAGTGGAATCAAAAGCTGGAAGAAAAGCAGCGTCTGGAGCGCCTTGGTCGGGAGATAGAAAACCAAATTCCCCCCATCGACCAAGACACCCTCAACCGCATCCCCCCGAACTACAAAAAAGCTACCCCCGGCGACAACATCGACCTTGAGCGGGCCGAGCCCCGAACGGTACCGACGCTCCCAGCCACCGAACAGGGCGATCGCCCATCCGAGCCCGTACCGGCGGGGTACTAGCATCCCTCGGGCGGATCTCTTAGCTTGGTGGTGGGTGGTGCTTGGATCAAGCCTAAATGGCTGACATTTGCCTAGGGCGGGCCATCGTAGATCTGACAGAGGGCGATCGCCAAGGGAACTGACTCTAGGACAAGTTGACTCTCGACGCCTAGCTGCTGCACGTCCCAAGTCCCCACGGGGGAACGGTGATGGCGTTCGGCGTAGATTTCGTTGGTGTAAATAGTCACATACTCCCGCAGCGTGGGGATTTTTTGGTAGCTAAAGAGTTTTTCGCGCCGGTCAAGGGACGATGTCAGGGGGGATAAAACCTCGATCAGTAGCACTGGTTGTTCTGCAGATAACACGACAATGTCCGGATAGTAGGTGGCATCGGCCGCTTGGGTGACCACGACCCTGGTGGAGGCACCGCCAAGGGTGCAACCTCCTTCTGGAAGGCGCATCGCTATCTCTGCCCGCAGCCGAAGAACGATCCCATCGTGGAGCCTATCGGCGGCTGGGTGGGCAAAGGTGTAGCCGTTCGCAAATTCGAGTCGCTGCCCGCTGAGCTGCTCTAGGGCAAGGTATTCGGTGTAGGTGAGGCTGCCTTGTTTTGGTGCCATGGTATTGGAAAGATTTGAGTGGTAAAAGTGTCCGTGTATTTCTACAAAATCTATTAGCCCATGTTGGAGAATAAAAGTCAAGGATATGCTCTGCAATTTATCCGTGTAAATGTGTCGGTGAACTTCCTTGCCCATCCCCTATGATGGGATTACTTACCTTGCTTGTTGCTGTGTCCCGTCCCCAAAAAACCATTACCCTTTCGATCTCCGATGAAGACAAGGCGCGTTTAGAGTCTTTGGCCTTGGATTTTGGTTTGAAATGGGGGGGTCGGCCCAATGTCTCGAAGTTTATCGAGGCGATCGCCCGGAAGCGCATTCTGACTTCCAAGAGTGGGCAGTGGTCTGAGGAGCGGATGGAGTCGTTGCGGCGCGCCTTCCACGCTTTGATTGACCAAGGGCAACTGAGCTCCGCCCGCGCGGTGGGGGAACTGCTGCTGGAGCGGGGTGAGCTTGGTGTGACCCTGCGCCGCCAGATAGAGCAGTTTATGGATCAGCCCTCCGTGGCCTGGCGATCGCAAATTGAGATGTTTCTAGAAGAGCAGCAACCCTTTCGCCTGATGTACCAGGATGCGGCGGGGCGAGTGCGCTCCTTTACGGTGTGTCATGGGGCGATCGTCTTCCATGAAAAGCGGCAGTACCTTGACTGCTGGTGCGAGGAGAGCGATGGCAATACGGACATCCCGGCACTTTGCCACAACTGGTCGCTGCGGCTCGATCGCATTCCCGAGGCGGCGGTAACCGCCGCCGATCGTCCTTGGCGCCGGGATTTGGATCGCCTCACTGTGACTTTTAACCTGTACCAGCAGCTTGCCGTTGGCTATCAAGTCAAGAACGAAGACGCTACGGATCGTTGGGAGGTGGGCGGACTGGTGCGCCAAATTACGCGGCGCGTTACCAGTACTTTTTGGTTTTTGCGGGAAATATTACCCTACGGCAGTCTGTGCGAAGTGGTCGCGCCGACGGCAGTGCGGCAGCGCATGGAGCAAACCCTAACGCAGATGGCCGCCCGCTACTCCCTGACCGTCTAGCGGAAGGGCGGTGCCATCAATAGACCTTCCTGATTCCAGAGCCGGTTCTGTGATCGCGGCAACCGGAACTGGCTTTGGCTTCCAAGGCTGCGTTCGTAGATCTCACCAAAATTGCCCACATGGCGGATCACCCGGGCGGCAAAATCATTGGTCAAACCCATATCCTGCCCTAGGGTGCCCTCCTGTCCCAAAAAGCGTTGCACTGCGGCATTGTCCTGGGACTGTTGCGATAGATTTGCCTGGGTAATCCCCAACTCCTCGGCTTCTAGGGGAGCGTAGAGGATGGCCTTAACGGCATTGAACCAGGGAGTATCCCCATCTAAAACAGCCGGAGCTAGGGGTTCCTTGGAAAGCACGAGATCGAGGACGCGGTGTTCCTGGGGCTGGGAGAGGCGGGTGCGGCGGGTGATCAGGGCCGAGCGATCGGCGGTAATGGCCTGACATCGCCCTGCACCGTAGGCCGCAAAGGTGGCGTTAATATCTTCAAAGGTAACTGGCTGGTAGGGAATGCGCCGCTTCCGCATTTGGTCGCTGAGATTCAGTTCGGTGGTGGTGCCGCTCTGGGCGCAGATCGCCGCATTTTTTAATCCTTCGAGGTTCTGGATACCGCTCTTCACCGGCACCATTAAGCCTTGGCCATCGAAAAAAACAACCGTAATAAATTCCAGTTTGGTCACCGCATCGCGGCTCATCGTCCAGGTGGTATTGCGGCTGAGAATATCGATCTCACCGGTTTGGAGGGCGGTGAAGCGTTCCTTGGCGTTGAGGTTGCGGAATTGAACCGCCTTGGGATCGTCAAATAAAGCCGCGGCGATCGCCCGACACATGTCCACATCCAGACCGGAGTACTGTCCCTGGGTATCGACAAAACTAAACCCCGGCAATTCTCCACTGACACCGCAGATCAGCTGCCCGCGGGATTTGACCAAATCAAGTCGGCTTGCTCCCGGGATAGGGGTATCTCCCGGGGCTTCGGCGGTGCACCCCCACAGCAGAACGAGCAGGAGAGCCAGCAGCCCCCAGGCAACATATCCCCACCGTGACCTAAATTCCGCCGCCATCACAGAAGCAATCTCGAATGCACTCGGACAGTTCCCCGGCAGGTTTGAGGTGGGAAGGGCGCACGCCGTTGAGGGCCTCGGAGTCCATCACAAGAGCATGGGGCAGCCGGTGGTCTTCAAGGAGTCGCTCAAGGTGCTCGACCCGATTGATCAGCGATCGCAGCACCTCGCCTTCGGGGTCGGGCATTTGGGAATGTTCGAGGGGAAGGGGGCGATCGCCCCGGCGCTGCACGATTCTGCCGGGAATGCCCACCACAGTGCAGTTGGGCGGCACATCCTTAAGCACCACGGAACCAGCGCCAATGCGCACGTGGCTCCCCAATTCGATATTGCCCAAAACCTTAGCCCCGGCACCCACAATCACGTGATCCCCCAGGGTAGGGTGTCGCTTACCCGTTTCTTTGCCGGTGCCGCCCAGGGTCACCCCTTGGTAGAGCAGGACAAATTCACCAATGATGGTGGTGGCACCAATGACAACCCCCGCCCCGTGATCGATGAAGGCCCCTTTGCCAATTTTGGCTCCCGGATGAATCTCGATACCCGTGAGTAAGCGCCCGATTTGGGTCATAAACCGGGGCAACACGGGAATGCCCCACTGGAACAGGATGTGGGCCAGTCGGTAGATCCACAGGGCGTGGAGTCCGGGATAGCACAGCAGTACCTCTAGCCAGTTGGTAGCCGCAGGGTCGCGCTCGAAGATGATTTGAAAGTCTTGACGCAGGATGGCGAACACGATGGCTCCCGTTCTTGTTATGCAATAAGAACACTGTAAATCAAGGCGATTCCCCAAAGATACCCCTCCCCGGAGGGAGAGGCATCGGCGACGGGAGCTAGCCCAGCACCTTGCGGCAGTGGGTTAGGACGTTCTCCACCGTGAAACCAAATTTTTCGTAGCAGATGGGTCCGGGAGCCGAGGCACCAAAGGTGCTGATTCCTACCACCGAACCCTGCCAGCCGGTGTACTTGTGCCAGCCGAAGGGGGAGCCGGCTTCTACCACGACACGCTTGGCGCACCTTGCGGGAAGAACGGCTTCGCGGTATTCGTCGGATTGCTCCTCAAAAAGCTCGATGCAGGGCATGGAGACTACGCGCACGGCCCGACCTTCGGCGGCGAGGGTTTCGGCAGCTTTGACGGCAAGGGCCACTTCCGAACCCGTAGCGATCAGGATTAAGTCGGGATTGGCAGCCTCGACCACAACGTAACCGCCCTTCTTGGCCCCTTCGATGGAGGTGCCGGGAAGGTTTTTGACCCCTTGGCGGGTGAAGCACAGCACCGAGGGGCGCTCCGTTTGGGCGATCGCCACTTGATAGGCGGCCACGGTTTCCTTGGCATCGGCGGGGCGGATGTTCAACAGGTTAGGAATTACCCGCAGGGAGGCGATGGTTTCCACCGGTTGGTGGGTGGGGCCGTCTTCGCCGAGCATGATTGAGTCGTGGGTCATGATGTACAGCACCCGAACCTTGGAAAGGGCCGACAGGCGAATTGCCGCCCGCATGTAATCGGCAAATACCAGGAAGGTGGCACCGTAGGGGATCAGCCCGCCATGGAGGGCCATGCCGTTGAGAATGGCACCCATGCCGTGTTCCCGCACGCCAAAGCGGAAATTGCGCCCTTCGTAGCTGCCTGCTTGGAAGTCGGCAATGCCCTTGACGTAGGTCATGTTGGAGTGGGCTAGGTCAGCGGAGCCCCCCAAAAATTCTGGGAGTACGGGCGACAGGGCGTTGAGGCAGGCTTCGGAGAGCAACCGGGTGGATTTTTCCATCTCGGCTACGGGTTCGAGGGCCTGTTCCCAACCCGCGGGCAGTTCTCCCGCCATCATGCGCTGGAATTCGGCGGCTTCGGCGGGGTAAGCGGCTTGGTAGGCAGCAAAGCGGGCATTCCAGTCGGCTTCAGCTTCGGCTCCTTTGGCGATCGCCTGACGGAAGCGGGTGAGGGTATCTTCGGGAATTTCAAAGGGGGCATGCTCCCAACCAAGGGCGGCGCGGGTGGCAGCCATTTCGTCGGTGCCGAGGGGCGCCCCATGGACACCAGCAGTGCCTTGCTTTTTGGGGGAGCCGTAGCCAATGGTGGTGGTGATCACAATGAAGCTGGGCTTGTCGGTAACAGCCTTGGCCTTAGCGAGGGCCGCGGCGATCGCCTCAAGGTCGTTATTGCCATCGGCGACTTTTTCCACGTGCCAGCCGTAGGCCTCGTAGCGGGCAGCCACATCTTCGGTGAATGCCAGATCCGTGCTGCCGTCGATGGAGATGCTGTTGCTGTCGTAGAGCATAATCAGCTTGCCCAGCTTGAGGTGCCCGGCCAAGGAAGCCGCTTCCGAGGCGATCCCTTCCATGTTGCAGCCATCGCCCAAAATCACGTAGGTGTAGTGATCGACAATGGTGTGCCCAGGCTTGTTGAACCGCGCCCCCAGATGGGCTTCGGCGATCGCCAAACCGACGGCATTCCCCACGCCCTGACCCAGGGGACCGGTGGTCACTTCTACGCCCTCGGTTTCAAAGTTTTCGGGGTGTCCGGGGGTGCGGCTGCCCCACTGGCGAAACTGCTTGATTTCATCGAGGGGCACACTGTCGTAGCCCGTCAGGTGCAGCAGGGAGTATTGCAACATGCAGCCATGGCCCGCCGAGAGGACAAAACGATCGCGATCGCCCCACTTGGGGTTTTTGGGATTGAACTTGAGGAACTGGTCAAACAAAACAAATGCCATGGGGGCCGCACCCATGGGCAAACCGGGGTGGCCGGATTTAGCCTTTTCCACCGCATCGGCCGACAGGAAGCGAATGGTATTGATGCAGCGTTGCTCTAGGGTCTGGGAAGCCATAGTTCCTCGTAAATCTTTATATCGTTATTGACACAGTGTTATTCTCCCCCAAGGTTGCCCCGCGATCGCATTTTTTTCTCGTTCCCCCCGCCCCACTGCCAGAACCGCGGTTTTAACCGCCGCCGCAAACGCCGCAACTACGGGGGGGACGGACGGACTTGGGCAGGATCTCCTAGAAAACTTTAAGGAATGCTGGCTAAGTTCTTTTTTATGATCGAATAAGGATGCCTACCCCCACGCGATTTTCCCTATGAGAGACATGGATCTAGAAGCCGTAATTGCCCAGCTCAACGAAATTTTGGAGTTTGAGTTAGCCGGCGTCGTGCGCTACACCCACTATGCCCTGATGGTTACGGGGCCCTACCGGTTGCCCATCGTCACATTTTTCCAGAACCAGGCCACCGAAGCCCTGCGCCACGCCCAAGCGGTGGGTGAAGTGCTTACCGGGCTTGAGGGGCATCCCAGCCTCAAAGTTGCCCCCATCGAGGAAACCAACAACCACACGCTGAAGGAAATTCTGGCCGAAAGCCTTTACCACGAAAAGCAGGCAGTGCGCCTCTACCGGGGTCTGTTGGATTTGGTGGGCGATCGCAGCATCTACCTCGAAGAATTTGCCCGCTCCATGATCGGCAGCGAAGAACGGCACAACATGGAGCTGCGGAAAATGCTGCGGGACTTTGGTGGCTCAGACCCGCTCTTGGCGTAGTTCCTCAATCAGGATGCCCAACTGCTGGGCATTGGCACGGTAAATTTCGGCGCAAAAGTGACAGGTGGCCTCTGCCCCCTCATCCTTGAGCAGCATATCCTGAAGTTCCGATTCCCCTAGCATCTTGAGGGCTCCGAGCACCCGCTCAAAGGAACAGCGGCACTGGAAGCGCACATCCCGTCCCAGGGGCAGCAACTGCCACTCTAGGGGGCCCAAAAGGTGCCCAAGCATTGCCTCTAGATCTAGGGTGCCATTCCTAGCTAGGGGCAGAGCGGTTTCCTCCGTAATTTGGGTTTGCAACTCCCGGATCACCTCTTCCATGGGGCGGCGTCCGGGCAACACCTGGAACAGCACGCCCGCAGAACACTGGAGGGTGGGCACATCGGTGCCGGTGCTAAAACACTCCCCCAAAAGCAGCCGAGAATAGGTCTGCTCCGAGGCGGCCAGATACCAAGCCACATCGGCGCAGACATCGCCTGCCACTAGTTCCACCGTGCTGGAGAAGGGTTCCCCGTACCCCACATCCCGCATTACCTGGAGAAAACCTCTGCGCCCTACCACCTCCTCGACGGCAAAGGTGGGCTGCCCATTGAGGGTGCCAAGGGCATCGGCAAAACCAACAAAACCGCGCACGGTGCCATCCTGTCCGGCATCGGCACAGACGGTGCCCAGGGGGCCATCGCCAGAAAGTCGCAGGCTCACCCGAGACTGGCGCGGTTTCATGCTGGAGGCCATCAACAGCGCGGCTCCCATGGCCCGGCTGAGGGCCGCCGTAGCGGCGGGAGAAAGCTGGTGGCGGCGGCTGGCCTCTAGGCTGGTTTGGGTGGTGGATACGGCGACGACGCGAATGCGGCCGTTGGCGGCGGTGGCCCGAATCAGTCGATCCTGCTGCTCTGACATGGCGCTAAGGTGCGGTTAAACATCTTGTCCATGGTAAGCAAATTTCCGCCGCTGTGGGGAGTGCCCCAACTCAGGGCTAGCCGCGATCGCTACTTGGTCCATTCCGTATGGAAACTGCCGGGACGGTCGAGGCGCTGGTAGGTGTGGGCACCAAAGTAATCCCGCTGGGCCTGGGTGAGGTTTTGGGGTAGGCGATCGCGCCGGTAGCTGTCGAAGTAGTCGAGGGAGGCGCTGAAGGCCGGAATCGCTACGCCCATGCCCGCCGCCGCTTGAACCACGTGCCGCCAGGCCGATTCCTTGGTAAGGATGGTGTCCTTAAAGCCGGGGTCGATCAGCAGGTTGGGCAGCGCCGGGTCGCGGCGGTAGGCATTTTTGATGCCGTCTAAAAATCCAGCCCGGATGATGCAGCCGCCTTTCCAGATGCGGGCGATCTCCGCCAGATTTAACCCATACTGGTAGGACTCGGAAGCCCGACCCAGCAAAGCCATGCCCTGGGCGTAGGAGCAAATCTTGGAGCAATAGAGGGCATCCCGAACGGCGTTGATAAATGCGGTGCGATCGCCCGTGTAGGTGCCCGTAGCCATCGACGGCAGTTCCTTAGCAGCGGCCATGCGCTCCTCTTTGTAGGAGGAAATCACCCGCGCCGTCACCGCGGCAATCATCGTCGGGATGGGGACTCCGAGGTCGAAGGCACTTTCCACCGTCCATTTGCCGGTACCCTTTTGGGCCGCTGCATCCACAATCATATCCACCAGGGGCACGCCGGTTTCGTCATCCATTTTGGTGAAAATGTCGGCGGTGATTTCAATGAGAAAGGAAGACAGCTCGGTTTCGTTCCACGCCATAAAGATATCGTGGAGTTCTGCTGCCGAGAGGGCCAAGCCGGTTTTGAGGAGGTCATAGGCCTCGGCAATAAGTTGCATGTCGCCGTACTCAATGCCGTTGTGCACCATCTTGACGTAATGCCCGGCACTGCCCCGACCGATGTAGGTCACGCAGGAGCCGTCGTCCACCTTGGCGGCAATCTTTTCGGTAATGGGAGCAATTTCTTGGTATGCGCTTTCTTGCCCACCGGGCATCAGGCTGGGGCCGTTGAGGGCTCCTTCTTCGCCACCGCTTACCCCCATGCCAATAAACTTGAGGTTGGCAGCTTCGAGGGCTTGGGTGCGGCGCTCGGTGTCGGGAAAGTGGGAGTTGCCGCCATCAATAATAATGTCGCCTGGGTCGAGGTGGGGGCGCAATTCATCAATTACCGCATCCACGGGGGCACCGGCCTTGACCATGATCAAAATTTTGCGGGGGCGGGCCAAACTCTGGACAAACTCGGGAATGGTGAAGCAGGGGGAGAGGTTCTTGCCCGCAGCGCGGGTGGCCATGAAGGCATCGGTCTTTTCGCGGCTGCGGTTGTAAACGCTGATGGGAAAACCATTGCGCTCGATATTTAGGGCCAGGTTTTCTCCCATGACGGCAAGGCCGATTAATCCGATGCTGTTAGCTGTCATGATGGTGGCAATGATAAGGACGCGCCCATCCTAAGGGGTTTGGGGGGATGGCTATGGAACCTTCGGTAAAGTTTTAGGATCCTTCCCTGGGGGCACGGAGTGGTACAGTAGGCTGCAAATTACATTGCACAGCACACACTGACACTCCCCAAAACATATGATGTCTATTGCTCCTGAGGCTATTAAGCAGTTAAAGCAAGAAGTTGGGATCGCCGCCGCCCAGCGGGTGAGTTCGGGTATGGTGGTAGGCTTGGGTACGGGCTCGACGACGGCCCATGCGATCGCCGAATTGGGGCAGCGGCTTAAGTCGGGGCAGTTGACGGACATTATTGGCATCCCGACCTCGTTTCAAGCATCGGTGTTGGCCAAAAAATATGGCATTCCCCTGCGCACCCTCGATGATGTCAGCGTGATTGATGTGGCGATCGACGGTGCCGATGAGGTGGATCCCCACAAAAACCTGATCAAGGGGGGCGGGGCGGCCCACACCCGGGAGAAGGTGGTGGATTCCCTTGCCAGTCTATTTATTGTGGTTGTGGATCAGTCTAAGTTGGTTTCCCAGTTGGGTTCTACATTCCCGGTGCCCGTGGAGGTTCTGCCAATGGCGATCGCCCCGGTGACCAAGGCCCTAGCAGATCTCGGCGGCGCTGCGGAGCTACGCATGGGGGTTAAAAAAGATGGGCCGGTGATTACCGATCAGGGGTTTATGGTGCTGGATGTGACCTTTACCGCCATTCCCGATCCGGCGGGGTTGGAGCAGGCGATCAACAACATCCCCGGCGTGCTGGAAAACGGCCTGTTTGTCAATGTGGCCGATGAGATTTTGGTGGGTGAATTCACCAACGGGGTGCCCCAAATCCGCCAAATGTAGATGGTTGGCTATCCGGGCGAACACCTCCGGTGCTGCGGAGCAGGTCGGGTTTTAAACCTCACTGGTGACGCTTTAAACCCCGATGGTCGCGTTCTGAACTTGGTCGATGACGTCTTTTACTTCGTTGATGACGTTTCGAACCTCGATGGTCGCGTTCTGAACCTCAGCGATCGCCCTTGAAACCTCGAGTTCGACGTTTTGAACCCCCACTGCGACGTTGTAAACCTGAGCAATGACGTTTGGAACCCCAAGCGTGGCGGTTTTTACTGGCATGGCACAGACTGAAAGGGGAGGGGAATCTGAAGATTAGCGGAACGGGGAAGCCGACCCGGCGTTCTGCCCTGAAAATAGAGGGGTTATAAAAAACTGGGGTATGCGGCGATGAAAGACTCACAGAGATATCGGTTTTCTTGCACCCTGACCTTGGGGGATATTTTTGGGCAGGTGATCGTTTGGCTGGGCGTGATTTTTGCCAGCTTGGCGGCGGCGCTGTCGTTGATGAGCAATCCCATCATTTCCTTTTCTGCGGTGGGTCTAATCGTGGTGGCATCCCTGCCGTTTTTGCTCTTTGCCTTTGTGACCACCCTGTTTAACCACATTGAAATTACGCCCCTTGCCGATCCGGAGCCTTCGCCCCAGGCCGTGCGCCTCCGCGCCGTCACCAACGAAGCCGTATGATGGAAAGCGTCCTTGACGCACGCAACATCTATGAAAGCCGTTTGGAATGGAGCCGTTTTAGCTGAGAGCGATCGCTGTGAGACGGTGGAAGGCAATGCCTACTTCCCGCCTGATTCTTTGAATATGGACTACTTCCGGGCCAGCACCACCCAGTCGGTTTGCGGTTGGAAGGGCACAGCGAACTACTACACCCTAGTGGTGGATGGTAAAGAAAACAAGGATGCCGCTTGGTTCTATGCCACGCCCAAGGATGCCGCCCAGCAAATTAAGGGCTACGTTGCCTTTTGGCGCGGTGTCCAGGTGCAAAAGGACTAATCCGGCTCCATGAAACGACCCCCCTCTCCGAGGGCGCGGCGATGGCTGCGGCCCTTTGCCCGAATCTGGAAGTGGCTATCGCCTGGGTTGTACGTCAAACGCTGGCTGTTGCTCAGTTCCCTTGGCATCGTGCTGCTCATTATCGGGATAGCCATTCTGGCCCGGCTTACGCCCGTACTGCTGGTGACGCGACTGGTGAGGGCGATCCTGGATGCCCTAGTGTCCCTCATGCCCTGGCCCGTCAGTGGTTCTCTGGCGATCGCGGGGGGACTGACGCTGCTGTGGTTTGGGCAACGGCGGTTTCTGAGGTCGATTACCCGGGTGCTGATGCCCGACGGCGATGAGGAGTTGGTTGACGTGCTGATCAACCACCACAAGCTCAACCGTGGGGCCAAAATTGTGGCCGTTGGCGGGGGGACGGGTCTGTCTACCCTGCTGCGGGGGCTTAAAAACTACAGTGCTAACATCACGGCGATCGTGACGGTGGCCGATGATGGCGGCTCCTCTGGGCGCCTGCGCCGGGAACATGGCGTGCTGCCACCGGGAGATATCCGCAACTGCCTAGCGGCCCTCGCCGATGAAGAAAAGCTGCTGACCGAGCTATTCCAATACCGCTTTCAGGTGGGGGAAGGGCTGTCGGGGCACAGTTTTGGCAATTTGTTTCTGACGGCCCTAAGTGATATCACCGGAGATTTGGAGCGGGCCGTGACCGCAAGCTCCCAAGTATTGGCGGTGCGGGGGCGGGTTTTGCCAGCCACCCTCGATTCCATGGTGCTGTGGGCCGACCTTGCCGATGGTCGTCACGTGGAGGGGGAGTCGCAAATTTCGGCGGCGCGGGGCAGAGTTGTGGCGATCGGGTGCCATCCCCAGCATCCCCGGGCGCTGCCCCAGACGGTGCAGGACATTCAGGAGGCGGAATACATTCTGGTCGGCCCCGGTAGCCTCTACACGAGCATCATTCCCAATTTGCTGGTGCCGGAGATCCGCGAGGCGTTGTTGCGGCGGCGTGCCCCCTGCGTCTACATCTGCAACATCATGAGCCAGGTGGGGGAGACCGATGGCTATGCGGTTTCCGACTACGTGCGGGTGTTGGATCGGGTGGCGGGGGGACGGATTTTTGATTTGGTGTTGGTGCAAAAAAGCCTGCCTTCGGAGCGGGCGATCGCCCAGTATCAGAGGGTGGGAGCCCATTTTACGACACTGGATCGGGAGTCTCTAGGGGAACTGCGCTGCCCTACGTTGGTGGCCGATGTGATGAGCGAGGATGGGGAGAAGGGCACCATTCGCCACGACCCGCAACGGTTGGCGGGGGTGCTAATGCGCTGGTACAACCGCCAGAAGCGAGCCTACTGATGGATCCCAAGCCCCCCCAACAGTACGAGCTTTTTGCCGACCGCCCCTGGCGTTCGCCACGGGTGCAGGATGGTTCGCCGGCCCCGGTTATGGCCCCGGAAGTTTTGCAGTCCTGGCAAAGCCGGATTGTCGCTTACCAGAAACAGGTGCGCGATCGCGGACTGGCGCAGCAAAGTTCCCTCCTCGACCTGGATACACCCCCAGCACCTGCCATCGACCCCTGGGATTTGGATCGCTACCCCCCAGATTTTTATCGCTATCTGCGGGGCGATCGCGGCGATGCTTGCCTCTACTTTGTCCTAGACCGGCGGCAAGAACTGCTGCTTTACATCGGGGAGACGGTGCATTCTCGGCAGCGCTGGCGCGGCGACCACGATTGCAAGCGCTACCTTGACCAATACCACACCCTCCACCTAAGCCTAGGACTCCCGGCACCGACCGTTGACCTTTGCTTTTGGTGGGATGCGCCCCAAAATACCCGCCAGCGCCAAGCCCTAGAGCAGCAGCAGATTCGGCAGTGGCGATCGCCCTTTAACAAAGAAAACTGGCAGCACTGGCAAACGCCCTTTGTGCCGGTCAACATCCAGTACTGAGGGAGCACCGGGGGCAACTGGGCAAAAACTGTGGTGCAATGGGTGCTATGCAGACCTTCTTTGCCAGAACCCATCACATCCAGACCAAGTTCGCCAACAACTTAATCCCCAGGCGTGCCACAAACCTCGAAACCGTCCAACCCATGGGCAAATACCCGCGATCTATGGAAAGAATCTTTGTCTGGGTGGGGGCTAACCAAGTGCCTTTCACGGCGATCGCGCCCCTACCAAAGCACCCCAAAATGACGCTAGGAGTGGATAGGACATCGGGCGATCGCACTCTTACCCTCCTCTACTTGGGATCGGGAGCCCTCGATCGTGGAAACGGTTAACCCCGGAGATAAGCCAATGACAGCACCCGGGCATTCCTTCTTGCCGCGGTGGGGGTCGATCATTGCCATGATCCTCATTGGTTTGGGGTGCATCCTCTGGGTCATCGGGCCGATGGTGACGGAAGGCTACCCCAGTACCCATTCCACCCACTTCAACTTGAGTTGGAGCTTTCAGTATCAACGTCAGTTCTTCAGCGGTCAGTTTTATCCCCGATGGTTAGAATTTTCTAACTTCGGCTACGGTAATGCCACCTTCGCCTTCTATCCTCCGATGTGCATGGTGGCCACGCTGCCCTTCCGCGCCCTGGGATTGGGCATCGGATCGGCGCTTGTTGCCAGCATGGGGTTAGCCACAGGGATATTGGGGCTAGGGCTCTACCTATATGCTCGCCTCTTCTTCCCGGCGTGGATTGGGCTTGGGGTCATGGGTATGGGAATGGTCTCCCCCTACTTTTTAATTGATATGTACCAAAGGGGTGCCATTGGTGAAGTTTGGGCCATCGCCACCATTCCCTGGATCTTCTGGGGAACCCAACTGGTCATCACCTTCCGCGACAAGCTGTGGCCTATCGGCGTGCTCGCCCTGACCTATGGCGTTCTGGTGCTCTCCCACCCCCCCACGCTGCTGCTGTTTACTCTAGTCTGGATTTTCTATCCCCCCATCCTTGCGCCCCCTGCATTCCTGAAATCTACCCTTAGCCGCTGCTGCGCTGGAGCGGCTCTGGCCCTGGGGTGGACGGCGTTTTACCTCTGGCCTGCTGCCCTAGACCAACGGTTCATTCAAGTCGAATTCGTCAATGCCATGGATGAGTACCAGCCGCAAAATCGGTTGATGGTTCAGGGGCTGCTGCAAGGCCGCCCGCAGGTGACAACCCACTGGTTTGACATCGGTTTAACTGGCATTTGGTGGGTGATGGTAGGCACATTTGCCCTGGCCTCCCTCCTAGCTGTGCTTCTCCGCCCCTCTCAGGTTCAATCCCCGGAACGACTGCCGCGGGAGCCGCTGGCTGAACGACGGGCCTATCTGTATTGGTTGGGCGTCGGGGCGATCGCACTGCTGATGATGACAGATATCCTGGGGTGGAGCTATCGCCTGGCGCTGCCCCTGCAAAGGATTCAATTCTCCTGGCGATGGATGGGAATCACCACAATTCTGCTGCCGTTGGTGGTGGGCTATTTCCTAAATTTGGGGCGTCAGTGGTTTCTTGCAGGCTCCTGGTGGTTGGCGGGGTTCCCCATGCTTCTCTGCCTGACCATCGTGGGAATAAGTGCCTGGCAAGGATCGCAGATTTTGCAACAGGTAGTGGTTGTGCCCAACGAGATTAAGACCTTTGAAAACCTGGCAGCCGCCAAAATCTTTCCCAACGAGCCCCAAAAGCGACCGGGAACCCCCTTCATCTACTGGCACTGGATTTTTCCCGATGGCTTAGCTCTGGTGGATGTGCCAGAATATCGGGCGCGGGAGGTGGTGAAGTGGATGCCTCCGCTTGAGACGGATCCTCTGGTGGCATGGGTTTCCGGCTCCGAGGCAAATTTAAAGGTAGAAGCATGGACTTTTGGTCACCGCCGCTTTACGGCGACTAATACCGCCGAAAATCCCCAAGCTGTCGTTTTAAGAACCTTTTACTATCCTGCCTGGCGGGTTCGTCTAGACGGTCGTTGGCTTCCTACAGACCACGATGCTGAGGGGGCAATTATGGTTGCTATTCCCCCAGGTACGCACGGGGTCGATGTGGACTACCTGGGAACTGCTACGGATTGGATTGGACGGTTGGCTTCGGTTTTGACAGTGATTGGCAGTCTGTGGGCATGGCACCGGTTTAAGCAAGGGTAGCCTTCTTTTTGGAAGGCCTGCTTTTTTGGGAAAGGGAAGGTTCCATCGGTCAGAGAAGCTCCCAAACTGTCGGTATTGATTGCGGAACATGAGCAGAGCATCCATGGATTCCCCATTGTGCTTAAGCTCTCTGGTGGCAGTTGCGGACGAAGAGCCAATCCCCGGGCTCTTGCTCGCTATCCACGGGGCGATCGCGCTGATGCTTGTTGGGATGCGTGGGGGCAACTGGGTAAAAACTGTGGTGAAATAGGAGCTATGAAAACCGATCCCGCCTATGCCCGCTATGCCCTAGCCGAAGTCAGTCAACGACTTGGGGCGTTGCTCCTCGACTTGCTGAGCATCTGGTTTTTAACCGAGTTGGTGGAAGCCCTGATTGGGGTCACCGATAGCAGTTTGCTGGGGCTGACCCTTTTTTGTCTGATGTGGGGTATTTTCCGGGTGCTGGTGGTCAACCGCAACCAGGGGCAAAGCTTTGGGCGGTGGCTGATGAGCCTGCGGGTGGTGGATTATATGTACGGCAAAACCGCTGGGGTGGCGGCCCTGGTGCGCCGGGAATTGGTCATTTTGGTGGCAGCATTTTTTTTCCTGGAAACCCTCACTACGACCTTGGTGGTATTTTCCTGGTTGCCCTTGGTCTTTGACATTGCCTTTGCGATCGCCGATAGCGAAAAACGCCAAAGCTTCCACGATCGCCTCAGTGGCACCATTGTGATCCAGAGCCGTAAGGGTTTTCAGCTAGATCAGCGCCTCACCCGGATCTTTGGGCAGGTTACGCGCCGCACGGCGGAATTTTACCAAAGCCGCGACCCCGAAGAAATCGACTACAATCGGGCACCGCGTCGGCGATCGCACCCAGCCCCCAACCCCAGCAGTGGCCCCCGCCG
>DBAX01000026.1 GCA_002291895.1 Cyanobacteria bacterium UBA999 | reverse complement strand
CCGATCTCCCCCGCCTCGATGTGATTCGGTTTTTCCATGGGTTGCCCCCCGCCCCCATAGCGGCCATGGACTCCAGCGACGGTCTCGCCGACGCCATCCTACAGATCTGCCAAGCCAGTGGGGTCGGCTTTCGGTTGGATCCGGATCTGGTTTTCCTGGATCCGCAGCTGCGCGACTATGCCCCCCAGCAGGCCCTGGACTGGGCCCTCTACGGCGGCGAAGACTTTGAACTGATCCTGGCCCTGCCAGAGGCGATCGCCCAGGGGGTCGTTACCGAGTTCCCCGAAAGTAGCGTTCTGGGCCGGTGTACCCGCGATCACGACTGTTTTGGCTTGGAGCGCCAGAGCACCTTCCAGCACTTCAGCGTGGGGGCGAACTAAAGCGCTAGTTACGACCAAATTTTGCGGCCAAATGGGACGGGCAAACCTTAGCAATAAAATTCGCTGCGATCGAGATGCACCACACCAAAGTCAGGAATCCATGCCAGCCACAGCCCATTATCGTCCTGGAGCAGGAGCTTAGCTTCATCAAAACAGCGGGGCGAAGGTTGGTTTTCTAGCTTCACCCAGGTGTCACGGGTGTAGTTTAGGTGGCAAACCGGGCTCAGGGCGAGGATCCTATGGTTGAGGGTGGCGGTTGGCATGGCATACTCCGGGAGAAAAGTAATATTTAAAATTATTTCTGTATCAATTTTTACTGGAAATAAAATCAAGATCGCTTTTTTTTCGATCGCTGCCATAAGTCTTAACAAGGGTAGGGGATGAACGATAATCAGGAAGTGCACTAGAGGTTTCGTGACGCTATGACCACTCCGCCGTCCCTTCGCCTTGGCGACCTTGCCCCCGATTTCACGCTGTGCGACCACGATGGTCAGGAAGTGACCCTTTCGGCCCTGCGGGGGCGTCCCGTGGTGCTGTATTTCTACCCCCGGGACAATACCCCCGGGTGCACTAAGGAGGCCTGCGGTTTTCGCGATCGCTATGCCCAACTCCAAGCCGCCGGGGTGCATCTTTTCGGCATTAGCACCGATACCGCCCCATCCCACCAAAAATTCATCGCCAAATACCAACTCCCCTTTCCCCTGCTTTGCGATCCCGAGGCCCGGGTGGCTACGCTGTACGAGAGCTACGGCCCCAAAAAGTTTATGGGGAAGGAGTATGTCGGCATCTTTCGCAATACCTTTCTGATTGATCGGGAAGGCATCCTGCGCCACATCTACCGCAATGTCAAACCCGAACCCCATCCCGAGCAGGTGTTGCGGGATGTGGAGGCGCTTTAGTCTTTAGGTAACGCGGCTGAGTAAAAACAGCCCAATCCCAGTGCATACGGCGTTGGGTAGCCAAGCGGCCGCCACCGTTGGCAAAAAGCCCACCTGCCCAAGGGCGCCGCTGATAAACAGCAGCAGGTAATAGCCAAAGATAATCAGCACGCTCAGCCCAAAGCCCACCGCGGTGCTGGCGCGCTGGGGGCGCATCCCTAGGGGTGAACCAATGAGGGCAAAAACCATGCAAATAAAGGGCAGGGCATATTTTTGCTGCAGGCGCACCTCTAGCCGGGTCACCTCCTTGGTATTGCCCGTCTGTTGTACAAGGGCGATATAGCGGCTCAGTTCGCTGATGTTCATCTCCTCGGTGCCCCGGGTTTCCTGGGCCAGATCGAGGGGCGATCGCGGCAGTTGCAGGTTTTGCTGCTCGAACCGCAAAATGCTGCGGTAATTGCCATCTGCTGCCACTAGGTACGTTGTGCCCAAGCGAAACTGCCACACATTTTCCTGGGGGAGCCACACCGCCGACTCGGCCACCAGAATTTGCTGCACCCGTCCCTGGGAAAAATCAATCACGGTTACGTCTTCCATCTGCTGCCCGTTGAAACGGCGGGCATAGAAGCTCCGCACCAAGCCCTGGACGGTGCGGTTGTCTTCCGTAACAATGTCGCCATACTGCTGATAGATAATGTCGCGATCCTTAAACTGGGGTGCCTCTTGGTTGAGGGAAACCCGCAGCAGCGATCGCGCCTGCCAGTTGGCCGCCGGGACGATCGCCTCGTTAAAGGCAAAGGTAAGCATCGATACTAAAAAACTCAGCAGGACTACGGGAATCAGCAGCCGCACCACACTCACCCCACAACTGCGCAGTGCCGTTAGCTCCCCATCGGCAGAGAGGCGGCTAAAGGAAAGCATGGTGGCCAGCAGCACCGACATGGGAAAGGAATAAACCATGAAGCCGGGAATCTGGAGCAGAAAAATTTGCAGCGCCACCCACACGCTCAGCCCGGCATCGGTAACGAGACGCACCAACTCAAATAGGGAGCCGATGGCCAAAATGATGGACGAAAATGCCCCTACGCCAAACAGAAAGGGTGGGGTCAACTGGCTGCCCAAGTAGCGATCCATCACCGAAATCAGGGATGGCCAAACTGCAGCGCGGCGATGGACAACATGGGCGGAGGAGCGGGGTGCCATTAGAGTTGGAAGGCTTCTCCCAAATAATACCGCCGAACCTCAGGATTATCTGCAAGCTCAGCGCCGCTACCCGCCGCCAAAATCTCGCCATCGCGCATGATGTAGGCCCGGTCGATGATGGCCAAGGTTTCCCGGACGCTGTGATCGGTGATCAAAATCCCCATCTGGCGATCGCGCAGGTTACGGATAATGGACTGGATCTCTGCCACTGCTATCGGATCGATCCCGGCAAAGGGTTCATCAAGCAACAAAAATTTGGGCCCCGACGCGCCGACGGCCAGAGCCCGAGCCAGTTCCGTCCGCCGCCGCTCCCCCCCCGAGACCTGAATGCCGTAGGAGTGGGACAGGTGGGTAAGGCGAAAGTCTTCGAGAAGGGTTTCCAGGCGATGGCGCTGCACCTCCGGGGATACGCCCGTTTGCTCCATGACCAGTTTGAGGTTATCCTGCACGGTTAATTGGCGAAAGATGGTGGGTTCCTGGGCCAGATAGGCCATTCCCAGGTGGGCCCGGCGA
The DNA here is from genome assembly GCA_002291895.1 of Cyanobacteria bacterium UBA999. Lineage (GTDB taxonomy): Bacteria > Cyanobacteriota > Cyanobacteriia > Pseudanabaenales > Pseudanabaenaceae > UBA999. The sequence continues at coordinate 9,355 of DBAX01000026.1, read as the reverse complement.
TGGATGGGCAGGGCGGTAATGTCTCGGGAATCCAGATACACATGCCCCGCATCCGGTTGCACTAGCCCCGTAGCCATGTAGAAGGTCGTGGTTTTCCCCGCCCCATTGGGCCCGAGCAAGCCGACAATTTCGCCACACTGGACATCGAGGCTGACTTGGGAAACAACCTGGCGTCGGTTGTAGGACTTACTGACCTGATCTAGCCATAGCTTCATGGAGGCTAGGACCCTGTTTTGGGAGGTGGTGGAGGGCTCACCCGTTGTTTGAAAACTGGTTTGACTTGGGCTGCGGGGGTTGCTCCTTGGGTTGGGGGCGTATCGGCAGCGCGATCGGGGACAAAGTAGATGGTTTCCACCTGTTGGTTGGTGAGGGGGAGGGCCACAAAGGTGCCGTTGGTCACCAGATAGGTGATGGTTTCGGCGGCAATGCGGTTAACACCCCGTTCGATAACCACAACATTGCCGGTGAGAACAATGCGCTGTTCCCGGGAGAAATACTGGGCTTGGTTGGCGGTGGCTTGCAGTTGCCGGGCGGGATAGTCGAGCCGCACGTTGCCGATCGCCGTAACCACTCCGGAGTTGGCGTTGGCCTCTTGACGATCGGCGCGGATCGTAAGCCGGGACTGGGCGATCGCCCCCGACACATTAGAAACGCCTAGAATTACCAGCCAAATTCCGGGGAGTAGCGAAACCCGTTTCATGAACAAACGCCCTGTAGGGTGGACTGTGCATACAACTCTACAATAGCGGCGACCACTTGGGAAATGCTTAAGCCATCGGAAGTAATCACAGTGGCATCGGCGGCAAGGCGCAGGGGGGCAATGTCCCGGGTGGTGTCCTGGTGGTCGCGATCGCGGATTGACTGCTCCAATTCCTCTAGGCTTCCCCCCGCCTGACCTTGGCTGAGCAAGTCCTGGTGCCGCCGGCGGGCCCGCTCTTGGGGCGAGGCCGTTAAAAAAACCTTGATCTCCGCTTCGGGAAATACCTGGGTGCCGATGTCCCGCCCTTCCATCACCACGCCCCCGTGGCTACCGATCGCCTGTTGCTGTTGGGTCATCAGGCGGCGCACCCCGGCTATTTTGGCCACTTGGGAGACGTTGGCAGAAATGAGGGGGGCACGAATCTCTTGGGTGATGTCGCGGCCGTTGAGCCAGACCTGGGGACCGTGAAACTGAATCTCACTCTGGGAGGCCAGGGCGACAACGGCATCGTCGTCTTCTGGGGCAATTCCGGCCGCCAAAACCGCCAAGGTGATCGCGCGGTACATTGCGCCTGTGTCGAGGTAGAGCAGTCCAAGCTGCTGGGCTACGAGTTTGGCAACGGTAGACTTTCCCGCACCAGCCGGGCCGTCAATGGCGACTATGGGTTTGCGTTGGGTTGCCATGGGTGAGCAAGAGGTTATCGATTAAACGGGTTAAGCCAATTTTAGCGGCGATCGCCAGCATGGCAAGGGCATCGGGGGAGGACGAAACCCTGGCTAGGGGACGCAGGCTCGGGGCATCTACCAAGGCGATGTACTCCAACACCAGTTGCGGGAACTGGACAATGTGGGCGCGCACCGCCTCAATCAAGGGCAGTGCCTCCATTGTACCGACATCAAAAAGGTGCTGTGCTGCGCGTAAGCCACCATAGATCTCCGCGGCGATCGCCCCTTCGGCCTCTGCCAGGTATCGATTCCGGGAACTCAGAGCCAAACCGCTGGGAAGTCTTTGGGTAGGGCAAACACGAACTTCTACCCCCAGATGGAGATCGCTACAGACCCGGCGGAGAATGGCCACCTGCTGCCCATCCTTCTGCCCCAAGTAGAGCACCCTCGGGCGGATGAGATGCAGCAGCACCACCACGATTGTGGCGACGCCCGTAAAGTGACCGGGGCGCGATCGCCCACACAAAACCTCCGTCATTTCTGGGGGGGGCACCACCTGGGTTGGGGTTCCACGGGGAATCAGGACATCAGCCGTGGGACAAAACAAAACGTCCACCCCGGCCGCCCGGCACAGTTCCCGATCCGCAACGGGCGATCGCGGGTAGCGATCCAAGTCTTCGCCAGCGCCAAATTGCAGGGGGTTGACAAAAATGCTGACAACCACGGTGGCACATTCCCTACGGGCTTGGGTGATGAGTGCCCGGTGTCCGCCGTGAAGTGCTCCCATCGTGGGGACAAATCCCACGTCATGCCGTCCCTTGAGGATTTCCCCAAGGGACTGGGGATCGACCACTACCTGCACAACCTAGCGACCTAGGACTTCCATGCGAATGGTGGCCACACCGGAGGAAATAATTCCCAACTCCCGAGCGGCCGCCATCGATAGATCGAGCAACCGGCTGCCGTGGAAGGGGCCGCGGTCATTAATGCGCACCACCACGGAACGACCATTGTCAGGGTTGACCACCCGCACTAGGGTGCCAAAGGGCAGGGATGGATGGGCTGCCGTAAGGTGCTCAGGATTGAAAATTTCGCCACTGGCACTGGGTCTGCCCGCAAAGCCAGGACCATACCAGGAAGCCAGTCCCGTGAGGCTGGCTACCACGCGGCTGACCTGGGTGAGACCTGAACGCACAACTTCGACCACGGGATTTGCTAAAGCGCCAATGTTCCGACTGGCAGATGCATTCCCAACCGCTACAGGGGCATTGGCGATCGCCGTAATTGGCTCAGCTCCACCGAGCAGCCGGCGCAAAGAGTTGGTGGCATGGATCGTGTCGCGAGCTACATCGCCCGTAGTTTGGGCAAAGCGCACCTGCTCACCCACGATCACTTGCCCGTGCCCCGCCAATTGGATGATGTACTGACCTGCTTCCCAACGGGGCAAAATGCCCTGGGCATCCAAACCGTCGCTGTGGGCTTGGTTGATCATCGCGGCGATCACCCGGGCCTGCTCCTTAGGCTGGCTTGCATCCTGGGGCGAGGAGGGTAGCTTCACGCTGGTGCCAGGGGCAGTTGCTTCCTGGGGCGCGGTACTGCGCACCGTCAAAACCGGAATATTGCGCACGAACACCGTGCTGGCATCCAGCCCATCTTCGGTGTGGTTGTGGGTGTGGGCGATCACCGTTCGCCGCTCGAGGCGCTCCCGAACTATCGTGGCCGACCGCGGTTCCCCCAACTTGAGGGTCGGCTCAGGCTGGGCAGAGACGGTCATTGAAAGGCATGTAAGCGGAGACAAAAACAGGAGTATGGGGAGCAACCGGAGACTCCGACCGTTCAATTCAGACATAGGGTGCAATGAATGGAATAGCAAAGCTCAGTTGAAGAATGCACCGGGGGAGGAACCTAAAGCCGTCAACGGGAGTCTATTAACTCAAGCGTTTGATGCAATGGGTGGAGCTAGGGGCTGCACCATAAAAACACCAAATGTGATCGCGTTGCCGACCCTCCCATGCCGCAACCCAGGGAATGGTTGCTGCAAGGAATTTCATCCACCGAGGAAGTACTGGATACCTACTCTGGTGCGTCTGAGATAACCTAACATGGAACGCAGCTTACGCCTACAGTGGGGGGCTCAAGTCCATGCCAGCAAAGGGTTTCGCGGCTTTCCAAAGTACTTTTTTCTGCTTTTTTTAAGCAAATTTTCGTTTTTTAATAACGATCTCTTATGATTGCAGCTTCCAAGCGGGCACCCCCTTGGGTTTCGTAAAATCTCTGCCCTTGGGTAGACGCAAAATTTCTGGCGCAGCTTCAGAAATCTAGCTCCAAGGAAAATGCTGTTTCCGAGGAGGAGGGGCGGTTATAGGCTCAAAGATATACCTCTAGGGCGATCGCCCCCAGTGCAGGATGGGGAGATCGAGGTTAATAGCCTCTTTGAAATCGGGAAAAAACTATTGATGTATTGGGGGATACATTGCGTGCAACCTTAGGAATTTCTGGAGAATTTTAGGTGCGTGGATTTTGGGTCAAAGAGCCTATCCACGGGCTTTTGGGCGCAACGGCCCGGGATTTTAGCCCCCATCTGCCGCGGCGATCGCCGGTTCGATCCCGAAAAGCACCTTATAGTAATTTTTAATCAGACCAGTCCCGAATTTACGATGCATGTGTCAATTTTTGCCTATGCCCGGTTGCTGGGGCTGTTTTGGGAGACGGCGATCGCCATGGAAATGGAGTACCGCCTCAACTTGGCGATCGCCATGGTCAGTGCTGTTATGGGGTTGGGCGGCAGCGTCTTCAGTCTGTACCTGTTTTTCCGAACGGGGTACACCTTTGCCGGTTGGACATGGTCGGAAGCCCTTGTGGTGATGGGGGTCTTCACGCTGCTGGAAGGTTTTGCCAGTACGTTTTTGATCCCCAACCTAAGCCGCATTGTGGAACTGATCCAGCAAGGCACCTTGGATTTTGTCCTCCTCAAACCCGTTAGCAGCCAGTTTTGGCTTTCGGCACGGACGCTGTCTCCCTGGGGACTGCCCAACGTGGTGCTCGGGGTGGGGTTGCTCCTGGCGGGAGGAGTACGCAATGCCCTAGCAGGAGTGATCCCCTTTGTGGCGGCGCTGGTTTCGCTGTACAGCATTTGGTTTACGCTGGCGGTCACTAGCATTTGGTTTACGAAAATCTACAACGTCACGGAAGTATTGCGCTCCCTTTTGGAGGCGGGTAAGTACCCCATGGGTGGCTATCCGGCCGGGTTCCGCCTCTTCTTTACCTTTGTGGTTCCCGTTGCCGTGCTTACCACAGTGCCGGCGGAGTTTTTCCTGGATCGCGGCGATCCCGGCTGGCTTTTAGGGAGCGTGGGGTTGGCGATCGCCCTCTTTGCCGCATCCCACAGCTTTTGGCGCTTTGCCCTGCGCTTTTACACCAGTGCTTCGAGCTAAGTGGCAATTAGGATCTCGCATCCGGCGGTTCGGGAAAGGGCATTCGGGTGGTAACTGCCAGCCACAGGCCGGCCATGGCACCAGCCGCGGCGAGGGTAAGACCCGTGTAGGGCACCAGCAGGGCCCCAATGGGAAGGATTACTCCAGGTGCGGACGCCAAGCCAAGGGCGATCGCGCGGCGGCGATCGGACACCATACCCATGGACAGGGGCAAAAACATCGAGGCCACGAGCACCCAGGCCCCTAGGGGCGCGACTACCCGACTGAGGTAGGCAAGGGCCAGCATGGCCATGAAGAAGAGCCCCGTAATGACAATCGCCTCCCGCAACGATAGGGGTAGGGAAAGCAGCAGGAGCACCAGCCATGCCAGGCATACTCCTGGGGCCAAAAGCAGGAGTCGGGGCATCACCCCCGTATTACGCGCCGCCGCGACCGTAGAAAAAACGCCAAAGGGATTCTGCACCGACACATTTTCGTTGTAAATCCAGGCAAACCGCACCCCATCGGGCTGGGATTCCTGCTCCGAAGGTACAATGCCCCCCGCAGGCTCAACATCGGGAATTTTGGCCAGCACATCAAGGCGAAATCGGTTTAGCAGCGAGCCGTTGGCGGTATAGACCCAACGGGGCCCACTCTGGGCTTGGTAGGATACCGAGATGCGCGTGGAATCGCCCGGCTGGAGGCGAAACGAGCGTTCTTTGCTGTCAATGCGACGCCCATCCTGGAGCACAACCACATCCTGCAGCAGGGTGTAGCCCGTCGGGGTTACCGACTCCAGATAAAAAGTGTGGGGCTCCTGGAGACGGTTGGTCACCTGATAGTCGGCTTTGAAGTCGGTACGGTAGATTGTGCGCTGGGTTTGGGGATCGATCGCCCGCTCAAGGGTCACCCGCACTTGGGATCTCGATAGGGGTAGCTCCAGGTTACGGGGGCGTTGCCTTTCGGTGCGCACCACTTCCCCATTGACCACCCTTTCTTCCGTATAGCGCTCCGGAACCACGTAGCGAATGCGGGGCGCAGGTTGTTCTAGGCGATCGCCCGCCACCGCCTCCACCCGTTTGGCAATGCGCGACTGCTCCCAAAAGTGGTACCGCTGGGCCAAGGTAGTGCAGAACCAAAAGCCGACAGTCACCAAGCACAGCACCAACAAAATCTGTCCCCACCGTGCTAGGAGCCGCCGATAGTCGGACAGCCAACGGGGAAGCAATGCGGCAAGCTGCGGTTCCCGTCCCCAGCTAAAACCGAGCACCGCTAAAATTCCTCCCCCAACGCCAAGGGCGATCGCCACCTGCCACCAAAACTGAAAAATCTGCTTGCCCAGCCCCACCAATTGCGGCGCTTGCGTTAAATCGGTCATCCCAGGAATACCTTGCCCCATCACACTCCATCTCCCACCGTGGATTTGTTGCCACCATGGACGGTACTGGAAGGAAACGGTTTCAATCTTTTTTGTGTGCTCATTTGTTTACTCAGAACTTTTGGTGCTTTGTCCCGCGTTCCCAGACTAGGGCATCAAATTCATGGGGCACACCGAATGAGCGCAACTGTTCCCCTCGCGGCCCATTGCCCCAGAAATGCCATCTGAGGAGTTCTCGAAAATAAGTTATTGATGAAATTAATTATTAGAATTTTTGCAATCAATTTGATTTATTGTTTTCCTGACTCTAGAGTTATAGCAAGAATTTATGTTCCCGTTTGGAGTCGTCCTATGGCAGAGGCATTCCGCGTTTTAACCATTGCCCATCGCTTTGTCGAAGAATTTTTGGGTCAAGGCATGATGGCAGTTGCAGCCGAGCTTTTGAGTGAAAGCATTGAGGTGATTACGGGATTGAAACCCGACGGGCCGATTCGGGGCATCGCCGAATACCAACAGATCTTCGCGAGTTTTTACGATGCCTTTCCCCCAGTGCAGCCCCTGGTGATTGAAGACAGCTTTGCCACCGCCGATCGCGCCGTCGTGCGCTTCAAGTCCTTTCAGAAGCACGCCAAAGACTTTTTCGGGGTTCCCAAGAGCGATCGCCTCATCACCTTCCACGAAACCCATGTGATGCGGTTTCAAGACGACAAAATTGTGGAAAACATTGTCAGCGCTACCAACCTGGAGTTTGAAATGCTGATGGCTCCGGTGCTAACGCCCCTGATTTTGCCGTAGCCATTGTCACACGTATTCTAGTGAGCTTCTAGTGAGCCGGAGAGCGACCATGACCCTGCCGCCCATCTATGCCCAAACCCCCGTGGCGATCGCCCCCCACGCGACAGTTGCCCAGTTCCCAGCACCGACTTTTCTGGAAAATTTAGCGATCTTGCCCACCGGTGATATTTACTTCACCAACCATGAAGTGGGTCAGGTGATGCACCTCAATCCCAGCGGGGACGTCGCTATCTATGCCCAAGTTGAGGGTAAAGTCAGCGGCATCGCTTGGATTCCCCCCCATCAGTTCTTGGTCAATGGCTGGAATGGGGCCGGTGTTCCCTTCGTCGCGGTGCTGGCAGAAGACCAGGTTGAATTTATGACAACCTTGCCAGATGCCCAATTTCTCAATGGCATCACCCCCCTGTCGGCTCGACAGTACCTCATGGCCGACTCCTATGGAGGGGCAATCTGGCGGTTTGACTGTGTCACCAATGCCGTCACCCTGTGGCTAGAACATCCGCTTCTATCCCGTAGCGATGCTGCCAGCACCTTTCCCGCCGTCAATGGTCTCAAGCGATTTGGCGATCGCCTCTACGCATCCAATACCCAGCGGATGCTGTTGCTCCAGATTCCGTTGACGGCAGACCTTCAGCCCCAGGAACCGGAAATTCTGGTCGAAGGAACCAACATCGATGATTTTGCCTTTGATCGCCAAGGCAATCTCTATGGCGCCACCCACGTATACAACAGCGTCATCCGCATCGATCGCGATCGCCAGACCACCATCATTGCCGGGGCAGAGGAGGGGGTTACGGGCTGCACCGCCGTAGCGTTCCGTGGCACCGACCTATACGTGGTCACCAACGGCGGTCTGTTTCTTCCCCCCGAAACCGGGGTGCAGCCTGCCCAAATCGTCCGCTTGGCCGTGGGGCTAGGCGGTGCGCCCTTGCTGCCCGAGGAGTAGGGGATGGGTGGCGATCCGCCCGTGACTGTGGATGTGGTGCAGCGGGTGCGGCGGGGTAAGGCACAGGAGTTTGAAGCCCTTTTGGGGGAGATCATTGCGACAGCCAGCACCTTTGAGGGGTATTTGGGAGCATCGGTGTTTCGCCCTAGCGATGCCGATGGACTGGCGGAGCGGGAGTGCCGCATTGTGCTTAAGTTCGATCACCTGGAAAACCTCAAGCGGTGGGAGCATGCTCCGGTGCGCCAGCGGTTCCTCCAGCAAGCCCGATTGCTTACCGTAGATGCCGGCACCTTTGCCATCATCACCGGTTTGGAAACTTGGTTTACCTTGCCGGGGCGGCCAGGCATGGTGGCCCCTCCCCGCTACAAAATGGTGGTCGTTTCGGCCCTAGCGATTTTTGGCATCAACCAGGTTTTAGCATTTCTGCCGCCAGAACTGCTAACACCGCTACTGCCAGCGCTGCGCCTCCTCGTTGCCGTTTTTCTCACCACTACAACAATGACCTACGTGGTCATGCCCAGACTGACCAAACTTTTGGCCTGGTGGCTATACCCCTAGCCAAGGGGTTAGGGCTAGGCTGCATCTTTGATTGAAGAACAAGAGAACAACTGAGAAGTACTTGAGGAGTCATGGTTATGGAAACGCAAACCAATTTGTGTGTCATTGTCGGCATGGGGGAAGGCAATGGTATGGCGATCGCCCGACGGTTTGCCCGGGAAGGGTACGCGATCGCCATGGTGGCCCGCAATGAGCAAAAACTGCAAGGCTACCAAAATACCCTGGGGGCAGAAGGGGTGGCTTCCCATTATTTTCTGGCCGACGCTGGCGATGAAGCGGCCCTCGTCACTGCCCTAGCGCACCTTCAAGACCAGTTGGGAACCCCATCGGTGCTGATTTGCAACGCTGCGGTGCCACGGATGGAATCCGTTTTAGACACTAGCTACGACACTTTGGTCAGCGATTTTCGTACCAATGTGGCTGGGGCTATGGTGTGCGTGCGATCGCTCCTACCGGCCATGGAACGCCAACAGCAGGGCACGATTTTGTTTACGGGGGGCGGATTTGCCCTCTATCCCCAACCCGACTTTGTGTCCCTCTCCATTGGTAAGGCGGGCATTCGGGTTCTTGCCAATACGTTGCATAGCGCCCTCCAAGGTTCGCCAATTAAGGTGGGCACCGTAACCATTTGCGGCACGGTCAACGGGGACGATCCCAAGTACAGCAGCGATCGCATTGCCGAGGAGTATTGGCAATTCCACACCGCCGAAAAAGCTGGCTACGAAGTTGTGTATTAAAGCGAGGGAAACGCAGAGGCAACGATTCGGCTTGGGCATGAAATCGTGATTTTTCTGTACGCACCCCAATCATGGTGATTGGGCGGAGACATGACATTCAGCCTAATCCCCCTATAGTGAGGCTAGGCAGAATTATAGTCACTTTAATTAACTTTGAGAGGTT
>DBAX01000138.1 GCA_002291895.1 Cyanobacteria bacterium UBA999 | reverse complement strand
ATAGCGGCTCAACTAGACCGTTCTGCCGCTTCGTTTAGTCGTGTTGGAGGTGGTTTGAAGCTTGTCGGTGAGTGTTCAGGGATAAGTCATTTTTGGGTAATCGGTGAGGGCGCAAGTTTGAGAGGGTTTGGTAGGCAGCCCAGATTGAGCAGCGTTATGATGTTCACGGTCAGGTAGAAACAAAGTTCAAGCGATGAATGATTTGCGCTTAAATCTTGGGTGCGGGGCAAAGCGTCTCGAAGGTTACGTCAATGTTGATAAATTTGGCGATCCCGATCTTCGCTTTGATCTCGAAACATTTCCCTATCCTTGGGACGATAACAGTGTGATTGAGATTGAGATGCACCATGTTCTAGAGCATCTTGGACAACAGACTCAAACCTATTTGAGAATTATTCAAGAGTTGTATCGCATTTGCAAATCGGGAGCCAAAATTCACATCACAGTTCCCCATCATCGCAGCGATCGCTTTTTCCACGATCCGACTCACGTTCGTCCGATTACACCCGTTGGATTGAGTATGTTCTCAAAACAGCGAAACCGAGAGTGGCAGGAAGCCGGAAAAGCCTTTACGCTCCTAGCCCTTTACCTCAACGTCGATTTTGAGTTGATGGAAGTGGTCTATACACCGAGCGAAGTTTGGTTAGAGCGGTATCCAGAAAGTGCGTCTGATACGAGACAGTTATTGAAGGAGAGCGAAATCTACAGCAATTTGATCAAAGATGTAGAAATGACATTGGTAGCAGTCAAGTAAATGTAGTTGCCAGCGGCAGAACAATTCGATTGCAGCGGACGTGTAAAGTCTTCTCGTCTATCGTTCAAGTGGGTCGGTCGCCGCTGAATCGAGCCGTTATGCAGGAACCGAGAAGTCCGTCTAAGTTGTCTGTTTCCAGCAGAGATTAGGCAAGTGAAGATGATTAGCTTCGTTGGTGAGTCCATAGAGGTTATCGGTGATCGTTAGAGTTAAGAGTGGATAAACGATCGTGCATAACAAACCATTGGAGCTGAAATCCCTCACCGTCTTATTGCTGGTGTAACTGGAGCCGGAAAAACTAATTTTTTAAACTGGATTGTTTTTCAATTCTTGTACGTTAATCCAAGCCGAAAAATTTATATTGCTGATTTTGGCGGTGTAGATTTTCGGCATCTTAATAAGTTAAATCTGAATATTGAAATTGTTGATGAACTTGAAGCCTGTCGTGATTTAGTTGATAAAATTCATCATGAAGAATATGAAAAAAGAGTGAATCTGATGAAGGAATATGATGTATCAGATCTTAAATTACTTCAAAGAGAAGGAGTAGATATTGACCGAACTCTTTGGATAATTGATGAAGCTGCGGATATTGCGGAGGCTTCGAGCAAGTTGCGAGATTCTATTGAGAAAAGGCTAAAAGAATATGCACGTAAGGGACGTAAATCTAGTATTCATGTGCTCTATTGCACACAGCGACCTTCAGCTACAGTGATTACTTCACAAGTTACCGATCAATGCGAGGAAAAAACCGTTTTTAGGGTATCACCTGATGCAAGTCAACTTATTCTTCATGACGCAGTTGCTGGAGATATTCCCAAAGGGGCACCTGGTCGAGCTTGGTTAGATGGCTATGCAGGCAGAATGTTTATAAATGTACCAAAGATGAAAAAGCCTGAAGGATCAATTATTCCTATAGCTGATACTCTTTGGCACTATTTTACTTCCAGATGAAATGAGTTCTTGTAGATCAATGGAGTAGTTTTTATGAGCCTGTCTTCCAGCATTGAAGAATTTCGTACTATGATCAATCGATTGGTGGAGCAATTAGAAGAGGTAAGCAATTCATCTCGCACAATTCCTTCTACAGAAGCGGATCAACTAAGCCGTAAATTTTCAAGTTTAATGGAGAGCCTGGAAGAGGTAGATACTCAACTTGGAACTGCAACTGAGCTTTTAGAGGAAATCCGCAATAAATGGGGATAAAATATAATGCCGTTAGCGGATGATATTGAAGAATTCCGTAGGAATGTTGCTAAAGCTATAGAGGAACTAGAAGAAGTCAGAAGTGTCTCTGATAAATTAACCGCGTGTGCGGTTGATGAGATACACCGCCATCTTACTCAACTGCAAGATTTGTGTGAGCAGGCTTCTATAGAAATTAAACGGGCTACTGAGCAACTCATTGAAATTAATACGAAATGGGGTTCAGAATCACTCAAAAGTTATTTGGGGCAGCAAAATAAGCGAGATATCATAGAAAAACGAGACAGTAACCTGATAACCTCAGCAATGGCAGAGAGCTTGAAAGGAGGTTCAGGATTGACTGATGTTTTTCAAGATTTAGCTGAGTATAGGCAGCAATTAGGACTACCAATCGCGGGGAGTGAAGACGATCGCTCTACAGTGGCAAAATTAGAGATTGGGGATAGGGGCTTTTTTGGCATTAATTCCAGTAGCAATCCTAATCCTAGACCGATTACACTAAGGGTAAACCCTATTAGCCGTAGTCATGCTGAGGCAGATGCTCTGCAACAAGCATTTGATGCAGGAGTCAGAGGAGGTCGAGCACGTTTAGTCGTTGATCGCGATCTTTGTCGAGCTTGTGGTCAAAATGGTGGGGTTAAGGGGATGGCGAGACAACTTGACCTTGAAGAACTAGAAGTGATTAGTCCCAGTGGTCGTGAAGTTATCCAATTGAAGTGAGGTCGCAATGTTCATTTCACAATTCTCAGTGGAAGATTGGCAAGGCAATCAAAATAAAGGTTCTGTGCAACCAGCTATGGAATGGCAACAGATTGAAATAGCGATCAATCAACTTGATGGTAATCATCGAACCTTAGTCACCCTAGAGGCAGAGGGTGAAACTCACATGGCGATTGGCGGAGGAGAAGGCAAGTATTTAGTCTACTTAACGTTTGATAATGAGCAGTTTCATTATGTTGTTGAGCCTTCTAATCCAAATGGAGATGAGAGTTTGGTAGTTGGGGGACAAGAGGGTATCTATCCTGCCAAGTTATGTGTAGATAAAGATACAGCAATGAAAGCTGCTAAGACATTTGCAGAATTTGGCGCAATGGAGAAGTCAGTTATTTGGGAACGGGATGGGGTTGCTGAGCCAGTCTAGTCGTGTGAGCAGCGCGGCACAACAACCCCCTTGCAGCGGACGGAACAGAGATCTTGGTGAAGATGCAAAGGTAACTTGCCGCCGCTGAAGGGGAACGTTATGCCAACAGCGTAAGTCCGTTGAGGTTGACTGTTTTTAGCTAAGATTAGGCAAGTGGAGATAGTTGACTTCGTTGGTGAGTCCGTGGAGGTTATTGGCGATCGCACCCTGTCAGAATTACCCAACACCTAAACCATCACCCTAGTCACAAACTAGTTCTGTGCGTCCTACTGCTTGGCCTCCACATTTACAAAATTTTCACTGGAGGACGGCCCCTGGCACATATCAAACGTAATTGTTTCGCCGGAACCCAGGGAGCTAGCCAGAAATCTTCTCAGGCTGCGGCCGGTGTTGTCCGTGTAGTTGACATAAACGCTTTGGACTTTTCTGCCGGAGTTGTTGCGAGCTGTGAATCCGGTGCACTGCAATCGCGTCGATTGCCGGGTGGAGACCGACAGAAATACGCGCGTCTGTTGGGCGATCATGGTGTTACTGAGGCTCGTTACTCCATCGGCAAGGGAGCGGGTAAGAACTATGCCTAAAAACAAATCGAGCATGGGAACCTCCTAGGCTTTATGAGTGAGAATTTTAGGCTTCATGGGCTGCTCTACCCTTGGTTCAAGTCGCTGACTTAAAATCCCTAGAATTATAGCGCAATTTCGCATAGTTAGTCCTAAGTGTCTGATTTTAGATTAGGCGGGTATTATCTGCCCGAGGTTAGCATCGAGCAGGTGGTGGTAATCGGTAAGGGCCAGGCGTGATCGCGCTGCTAGAGCCAAACTTGAGCAGCGACCCTGGGCCAGGTGCAAGGCCCCGGCACAGCCAATCATCGCCGCGTTATCGGTGCAGAGGGCGAGGGGAGCAAAGGTCAGTCCGATGTGGGCTGCGGCTGCCCGTTCCGTCAGATAGGAGCGCAGAACCGAGTTGGCCGCCACACCCCCGACCGCCACAATGTGGGGCATTTGGCATTGCTGGGCACAGGCGATCGCCCGATGCACGAGGGCTTGGGCCACCGTCCACTGGAAGCTGGCGGCAATGTCAGCGGCTGGGAGCGGATCCTCGGAGGTCATAAGGCGTTCCTTAAGCCGCAGCACGGCGGTTTTCAGTCCACTGAAGCTGAAATCGTAGGGGGCAGTGGGAATGGTTCCCTGGGGCAGACGGAAGGCATGGCGATCGCCCGTTTTAGCAAGGCGATCAATGGCGGGGCCGCCGGGGTACCCCAAGCCGAGGAGGCGCGCCACCTTGTCGAAGGCTTCGCCAGCAGCATCATCGCGGGTGCGCCCCACCAGCTCGTAGGTGCCATAGTCGTGGACGAGGATGAGGCTGCTGTGTCCCCCGGACACCAACAAGCTGAGGAACGGTGGCGCTAGGTCAGGGTCAGCCAAAAAGGCGGAGCACAGGTGTCCTTCCAGGTGATGGATACCGACCAGGGGTTTTTGGTGGATCATGGCGAGGGTTTTGGCCGCAGTCACACCCATCAGCAGCGCCCCAATGAGTCCGGGGGCCGCCGTGACCGCAATGCCATCGAGTTCCTGCCACGACAATCCCGACTGGTCGTAGGCGGCGGCGATCACCCAGTTGATGGCTTCCAGGTGCTGTCGGGCGGCCAAGTCGGGCACGACTCCCCCATAGGCGGCATGGAGTTCCATCTGGCTGGCAACGACATTGCTGAGAACGGTGCGATCGCGCACCACGGCGGCAGCAGTTTCATCGCAACTGGTTTCGATGGCAAGAACCGTAGGCATGGGCAGGAAAGGGGATTTGGTCTATCGTTAATGTATGACGAAAACCATGACCATTGCAGTTATTGGCGATATTCACGACCAGTGGCACCCGGTGGATCACCGGCTGCTGCACCAACTGGGGGCAGATCTGGTGCTGTTTGTGGGCGATTTTGGCAACGAAGTGGTTGATCTCGTGGCGCTTTTGGCCCAGTTGGATCTCCCCAAGGCGTGCATTTTGGGCAATCACGATGCTTTTTATACGGCTTCGGAATGGGGCCGCAAAAAGGCCCCCTACGACCACCGCCTCGAAGATCGGGTACAGCGGCAATTGGAGCTGCTCGGTGCCAGCCACGTGGGCTACGGCTACTGCGACTTCCCGGAATGGCACCTGTCGGTTGTGGGAGCACGGCCCTTTAGCTGGGGCGGGCGGGATTGGAAAAACCCCGACTTTTACCGCGATCGCTACGGCATTGCCAACTACGCCGAATCTGTAGAGCGCATAGCCACGATGTCCAGCAAAGCAGCATTTCGGACGCAAATCTTTTTGGGACACAACGGCCCCCAAGGTCTAGGGGATCAGCAGTGGGCCATCTGCGGCAAGGACTGGCAACCCGTAGGCGGAGATCATGGCGATCCCGACTTTGCCGAGGTGCTGGCGATCGCCCACAGCCGGGGCATCCATATCCCCCTGGTCACCTTCGGACACATGCACCATCGCCTACGCCAATGCGATCGCCCCCGGGACATGGTGGTTGTCAACCAATGGGGAACGGTTTTTTTCAACGCTGCCTTTGTACCCCGGGTGCGGGGGGAAGATCGGCTGTTTTGCCTGGTCTCCCTCACCCTACCGGAGGGTGCCCCCCACGGAGGGGGGAGCTGTGAAGTTGTCGCGATTCACTTGGTGACGGTTCGGGGCGATCGCCCCTTAGCACAGCCAGAGCTACTCTTTGCTAGAAACCCACCCGTGCCCGAATCAGGATCGATTGGATGAAAACCGTCAGCGCGATTCCCACGCCAATCCAAAAGATGCCCAACACCAACTGCCAAAAAGCAGGATAGCTGGTAACCATTTTGCCACTGGCGGGGGTTGCCACCAGCAGATCGAGGTAGGAAGCGATCCCGCGGCGGAACCAGCCCCGAACCGCTACCTCAGCCCCAACCAGCGTTTCTGCCTGGGAAGCGCCAAAGAAGAAGTTGCCAATGGGCCCCCACCGGGACGAATACCGCAGAAACAACATGCCCGAGGCATCCTGGAGTTTGAGATCGGAGCCAGCAACATAGCCCGCATCCCCCCGACCAATGACCTGGCCCCGGAGCTGAACCGGTTGCCCACGCAGGGGACTGGCATAGGGGTCGCCCATCAGGGTCAGCACATCGCTTTCCCGGGCTAAGTTGGCATCGGGAAACATAAACAGCCGCTTCACCAAAACCGCAATCCCCGCCAGAATAAACGGCAGACCGATCAGGGGGAGCGATCGCGTTGCACCCACAACAAGCCAACCAATCGTAAAGGTCAGCCATTCGGCCCAGTAGATCGCCGCATCCTGGAGAAAGGAGCCATACAAGCGCTTCTGATCGAGGCGACGCCCCTCGGCAGCGACCCGCCCCATGTCAAATTCCTGGTCGAGCCCCAACTGCTCGGCATAGGTACTAAGAGCCCGCACCCGCTTGCCGGTCAGGGGGTGGGTGGAGTTTAGTTCCATCAGCTTGGCCCAGGGATTAAACATATCCCACAAAAAGATGCGTCCGACCTTTTCGGGACTCGACGAGATGCGGTAGGCCGTGCCGGTTCCGTTTGCGGCGTTAGCATCGTAGATTCCCAGGGCGCGGGTGCCCTCCAGCAATCGGCTTGGCTGGGCAGCTTCCCGGCTTTCTTCCACAATGCCAAAGGCAATCTTGACCAATGCCCGGGACAACCCATTGGGATTGCCTGTGACCTCGGCGGCAAAGTGGTCAGCAAAATATTCCCGTGTGCGGGACAGGTACAGCAGCAGGTAGGTGCCCACGATGTAAAAGATATAGGCCACTAGTGCCACGTAGCCGGTGTAGTCCTTAGCCTTTTCGCTGCGAGCGCCCAGTTCCCGAATGGTGATGTAGATCAGATACACCACTTGCACCATCGTCGAAGCCAGGGTCATGACCGCAAAATCCCAGTGGACGATGTGCCCCAACTCGTGGGCATAGACCGTGGCCGCTTCATCGTCATCGAGGTACTTAAACAGGCCTTCGCTCACCACCAGCCGCGCCGTGTTGGGCAGCGACCCGTAGGTAAATGCCGTGGGGTTTTGGTCGGCAATCAGCCCCAGCTTTGGTTCCGAAATCTTATGCTTGGCGCACACCCGCCGAATCACGTGGGCCGACTCGGGGCTGCGGCGTTCAATTTCCGCCATGCTCACCCAGCGGGTGTTGTAGAGCCATCCCTGCATCAAGTCCATCAGGATCGGTGCGACAAAAAACACCAGCAGGTTAAAAATCAGGGTCAAGGGCAAGGCGATCGCCAAACCCACGAGGGGGCTGGGAGCATTGACGATCAGCACCAACACCAACAAGGTCGCAAACACAATCCCAAACAACAATCCCAGGGTTACGGACGAAGCCAGGGCCAAATTGCCAGCCACTTTGGCGATCGCTAGCGACATACCAGCTTGCTCAGCCCGACCCGCCTTTTGGGGAGAAGTCATAGCAGTTCCTCAACAAAGCTCGCGATGCCACCATAGTACTGCCAACATCCCATAGAAGTTTGGAGAAGTTACTATCGAAAAAAATCTAGTTTCCCAGACTCCGACCGCAGGCGATCGCCCCACCTAAATCGGCATGTACCCCGCCGCCGCTGGCGTCACCGTAGAAATCAGCACGAGGGGCTCCGCACCGGTATTGCGCACGCCATGCACCTGTCCCACTGGGGCGATCGCCACATCCCCACAGGCAATAGGTTGGAGTTCCGTAGGAGTGACATAGTAGAGCCCAGAACCCTGCACGACAGTCCAGCTATCCTGCCCGTGAGGGTGGATGTGGGGGGCGATTTCTTGACCGGGCAAAAGGTACCACGCCACCACGACCGCCTCATCCGTCTCGACAACGACCGAACGAATTGGCTCGCTTTCCGTCGGTTGGAAGTATTGCGCCGCCTTAAAGATTCTCGTTTCTATCATTTGCTCAGCCATAGCAAATCTCCCGATCCCGTGCAGATCCAGCGTGAATGTCCACCAAAATATGGCAGTGATATTTCCAGGACTTTGTATTCATTGATGCCAACACAGGATGCCAACACCGGAGCGGTCTTTGGCACCTGATCCCATCCCCAAGCATTTCTTCAAAGTGGGGATTACGCATCCTATTACCAGGACAAAATCCCACAGTTCATGGAATAGGAAGCGCATTTACTGATGGCGATCGCGGTGGTCGTGGTGCAATAAAAAGAGGATCAAAATATTACCGAGCATGGCCAAAAAGGTGATCCCAATGCCAGTGCCGGCAATGCCGCCATAGCTGATGGTGAGCCAACCAATAGTGTTCGCAAAGCTCGCGAGGACATAGCCCAAACCGACGATCAGCCCCCCGATCGCCGCAACAGTACGACAGCCAATCCGGGGAATGTAGAAACCGGCAATGGGCATGAACAGCGCATAGAAAACCAGCACCACCGTAAAGGCGAAGAAGACTCTCCGCAGCTGTAAGGTTGAGTTCCTGTTCGAGGGGTTCGCGGAAAATGCTCCAGGAGTAAACGCTGCCCAAACATAGCAATTGCACCATGCCGAGGGGAATGAGCAGCCAGCGCCCTCGTGCGGCGGGTATGCCAAAAATAGTTGCTGTTGTTGCCAGCTCCATGGGTGTTAGGAACTATTTCTACCAGACTGGTTCGATCAGACTTGGAACCCAGCATAGCGATTTATAGGGCGATCGCCAGATTGTGCAGCATCTCTGTAGGATCATCGGGTGCAGATCGGATTTCGTCTTTTTAAGACGCAACTATCCCCGTTGGCTGAGCCGAGTCGTAGCCCGATCGCCCGCACCAAAGGCGAAATTACTGGCGAAATTGCTATAGATGCGGTTCCAACATTCCTCAACCGCGGGTTGCTGCCCGGCAATGCCTTGGAGGCGCGGGATTTCTGCTAAGTTGCTCTAAGCGTTCAGCACGGCAGTGGACTATGGAGCGGGGAACCCTTGTTTTGACTGGCGGCGGCACGGCCGGTCACGTAATGCCCAATGTGGCACTATTGCCTGAGTTACGGGCAGCGGGTTGGCACGTCGTCTATGTGGGTGCCCACCAAGGCATCGAGCGCCGTCTGGCAACCGCAGCGGGTCTGGAGTTCCACGGCATTGCCACGGGCAAACTGCGGCGGTATTTCTCCTGGCAAAACTTCATCGACCCCTTCCGGGTGCTGCAGGGCATTAGCGATGCCTACCGGATCCTGGGGCAGGTGCGCCCCCGCCTCGTATTTTCTAAGGGTGGCTTTGTCTCGGTGCCCGTGGTGCTGGCTGCTTGGCTGCGGCGGATTCCGGTGATCCTCCATGAGTCTGACCTCACGCCGGGGCTGGCGAATCGCCTGTCCGTTCCCTGGGCAAAACGCATTTGCACAACTTTTCCGGAAACGGTGGCGCTTTTGCCCCGAGCCAAGACCTGCTGCACGGGGCTGCCCATTCGGTCGGAATTGCGCTCCGGTTCCCCAGAGCGGGGGCGGCAATGGGCGGGTTTTGATGCTCAGCGGCCGATCTTGGTGGTAATTGGCGGCAGTTCGGGCTCCGAAACCATCAATCGAGTGGTGCGCCACATTCTGCCGACGCTGACCCAGTCCTTTCAGGTGCTCCATGTCTGCGGTCAGGGAAATGTCCGCGCTGAAGCTGTACCCCACTATCGGGCGGTGGAGTTTTTGGCTGAGGAATTACCCGATGTTTTGGCCATGGCCGAACTAGTCGTTTCCCGGGCAGGTGCCAATGCCATTTTTGAGCTTCTGGCCCTGAAAAAGCCTCACCTCCTAATTCCTTTATCGACTAAGGCCAGTCGCGGCGATCAGGTGCAAAATGCTGCCTCCTTTGCCCAGCGGGGTTACTCTATGGTGCTGCCAGAAGAGCAGCTTTCACCTAGTTCCCTAGAAGCGGCGATCACCCAACTGTATCGGGAGCGACACATCTATATTGAAGTGATGCAGGATCGGGTCTTAGGGGACAGTATCGGGCAGATTCTTGTTCAGATAGAGCAGGTTTTAGGCTAGTCTTGAAGAAGGATGGCGGGAGCACAACCATGACTCAGCAAAAAGTCTTAGACCTTGCGCGACAAGGAAATCCCGAGGCGATCGCAACACTTATCAACCATTCAACCCAACCCCGGGGTATCCAAGCGGAAGCGGTGCGTGCCGGGCATCAGTTGCATGTCAATCTTTACGCTGCCCAAACCCCCAATCAAAAAGCGGTCGTATCTTTAATCGATCGGGGGATGCGCACCTTGCAAACGCCTGTGTTTTCGGAAGTGCTCCTCAGTGCTTACCACAACGATCGCCGCACTTTGTTTTGGCAATACCGTCTCGAGCTGATGGCAGCACCACTCCAGGAAACGGTACCCCCCTCGGCCCTAGTGCCAGCGCCTCCGGTCACCGCTGCCCTGCTGACATCCCAGCGCCTTCCCCTGATGTCCCGCTATCCGGCCGGCTACCAGGATGTGATTGTTCGCTTTTCCGATCCCCACACGGCGGCAGTGCGGTGTCTGACCACCCTGACGGAGTTTCTCCAAGCCCTGCGCAAGCCCAGCTTTTCGTTTATGGCGATCGCCGCCGACCCCTCCCTACGATTGCTGCTCGATGTTATCGCCGACTCCTGCACCACCGATGACAAAGGCGAGCAACTTCTGACCAACGTGTCCATCTTGCAGCCAGGTAAACCGTGGCAGCCCGTGCGGGTGCGTCTCACCAGTGATGTGGCTTTCGAGACCGATGCTCCCGATCTCCACGCCGACCTATCGGAACTTCTCCCGGCGATCGCCCCACCCGTTCATGATGCACCGACCCCGGGTTCTATACCCAGCTACGATGTTTTGATGCCCGAAGCCGCGCCAGAAACTGCACCAGAAACTTCAGTGGAGCCGGCCAAGCCGACCAGAAACTTCCCAGAGCCGCCAGCAGAATCCCTAGAAGATTTCCTGTCCGCCCTAGATTCTGCCACCCCAGCGGCCCGTGGCGAGGAGCTGGGAGATGACCCATCAGTGACCGTTGGTCCCTCCCTAAATTCCCAGCCCGTCACCGAGCCAGACGACCTCCAAGACCTCTTTGCCAGCTTTGAAGCTCCATCCAGCGGCGACTCCCCAAACTT
Organism: Cyanobacteria bacterium UBA999; assembly: GCA_002291895.1. Taxonomy (GTDB): domain Bacteria; phylum Cyanobacteriota; class Cyanobacteriia; order Pseudanabaenales; family Pseudanabaenaceae; genus UBA999. The sequence goes on along the minus strand of DBAX01000138.1, from coordinate 22,544 downwards.
TTTCGCGGGTCTTGCCCCGGAGCCCTCCCTCCCCAGCGCCCCCGAAAGCAACCTAGAAGATTTGTTTGCCGACTTTGAGTCGCAGTCTGAACCGGCGATCGACCTTAGTAATTTCCTGGACGCCCCCCCCTCCCTAACGCTTGAAGAATTCAGCTTTGAGCTAGATGGGGTAAACCAAACCTGATCAGGTGCTGCTCTAGCTGGGTCACAGTTGCCCGCGGAGAGACACGGGGGAGGCATTGCTCGCCCCCTTTCCCTACGACGGTGAGCAACGGCACCTCGTATTGGTAGCGCTCCCACCATTGGGGATCGGTAGTGATGTCCCGAACTTCCAGCTCAAGGGCGATCGCCCGTACCTGGGACAACTTAGACGCCAAGCCCTCACAGAGGCAGCAACCCGCTTTGGTATAGAAAATCAAGTGCATAGAAGCCATCATGCCTCCGGATCTAGCCGCACTGCATACCACTGCCACACCCCGCGATCGCCGCAATCCAGTTCGCAGACGGTTTCAATCAAGCGCTGCACCTGTCCATCCCGGGTAGCAAAGTGCTGCAAATCCCGGGGTAGCGCCACCTCGGGGAGGCTTTCCAGTAAACTATGGAGTAGCAGCTTTAATTCCCCAAAGGTCATGAATTGTTCGGTTCGTTCAGGGCTGAGGACAACAAAGTGGTCTTCATAGTACATGATGCGGCGGGGCATGGGTTACTCTCCAAAACAACGGTGGCTAGGTGGGGGTCAAAAAGCGCAGGCACCGACCAAATACAAGGAATGCCTTTCCATTCTGATGCATATGTAACCCGGGCAAATCTGGGGGCGCGATATGTTCAAAACAATATTGGGGGAAATGAATTCCATGTCAGCCAGCATTCTCATCGTTGACGACACACCGGCAAACCTGCGCTTGCTGCAAGGCATTCTCTCCACCAAAAAATACAGCGTGCGTCCCGTTCCCAGCGGCAAAATGGCCCTGGCAGCCGCCTTTGGCATGCCCCCCGACCTGATCCTCCTCGACATCATGATGCCGGAAATGAATGGCTATGAGGTCTGCCAACAACTCAAGGAGCACGATCGCACCAAAGACATTCCCGTTATTTTCATCAGCGCCGTCGATGATGTGAGCAATAAGGTTAAGGCCTTCAGAGCCGGTGGCGTAGACTACATCACCAAACCTTTTCAAGCCGAAGAGGTGCTCGCCCGGGTAGCCACCCACCTGCAAATTCGCCACCTGCAACTCGCCGTTGAGCAGCGCAACCACGAGCTAGAAACCACCCTTCTTACCCTGCAAAACACCCAGGAGCAATTGATCCAAAAAGAACGTATCGCTGCCCTTGGGCAATTGGTCGCGGGCATTGCCCATGAAATCAATACCCCTCTCAGCGCGATCCGCTCCTCCGCCGAAAACCTCAGCCTCTTTTGGAATGAGCACCTAGAAAGCCTGCCCGAAACCTTTGCTAACCTCGGCCACGACCTCCATCCCATCTTTTTAGAACTGCTGCGCATTGCCCAGCGCCAAAATGTGGCCCTCAGTAGCCAGGAAAAGCGATCGCGCCGCCGCCATCTCACCGAACTGCTGCAGCAGGCCCATGTCCCGGATGCCGAACTGTGGGCCGACAGCCTCGTAGACATTGGCACCTTTGAAACGATTTCCCTGCTGCTGCCCCTGTTTCAAGCCCCCAACGGTCGCGAAGTCCTCGAGCTGGCCTACCAGTTTTCCAGTTGGCAACGCAGCACTGCCGCCATCACCACCGCCACGGAGCGGGCAGCCAAGATCATTTTTGCCCTCAAATCCTACGCCCACCAAAGCGGCTCCTCAGAGCGGGTTAAGGTGGTGCTGTCTGAAAGTATTGAGACCGTCCTCACCCTGTACCAACACTACCTCCGCCATGGCGTTGAGGTAATTCGTGACTATCCCGACACCGCTGTGTCCATTTTGGGCAGTGCTGAGGAGTTGGGTCAAGTCTGGACTAATTTGATCTACAATGCGTTGCAGGCTATGTCATTTAAAGGAACCTTGGTGATCACGATTCGCGAAATGCTTCAACACGTTGTGGTGCGCTTTAATGACAGTGGTGAAGGTATTGCCTCCGAGGTTATGCCTCACATTTTTGAGCCTTTTTTTACCACCAAACCCATCGGTGAAGGCAGCGGCCTGGGTCTTGACATCGTGCGCAAAATTTTAACAAAACATCAAGCCACCATTGACGTAACCTCCGTGCCCGGCGACACTACATTCACCCTCACCTTTGCCCGTTCTTAAATTCCATGCTGCAATCGGTCATCCTATGCGTTGATGATGAGCCTGCAGTCTTAGAAAGTCTCAAAATTGAATTGCGACGTGGCTTGGGGCAGGGATACTTAATTGAAACAGCAGAGAGTAGCGAAGAGGCCCTTCAGGTGCTCGACGATCTGCAACTGCGGCACCAGGATGTGGCGGTGGTAATCGCTGACTACCTTATGCCCAACATGCGCGGGGATGAACTGCTCCAGGAAGTGCACCGTCGCTCGCCCGAAACCCTCAAGATTATGCTCACGGGGCAAACGACCGTAGAGGCGATTGCCAGCGTGGTTAATTCCGCCCAACTCTATCGTTACATTAGCAAACCATGGGAAAGCCATGACCTCCTCCTTACCCTCAAGTCCGCCCTGGCCTACTACCGACAGCAGCAGTTGATTTTGGCCCAGGAGGCAGAATTAAGGCGGGTCAATGAAGAATTGAAGCGTCTGGTGGAAGACCAATCAGCAATCATTCAAGACCGCACCTTTGAGCTGGAGCGGGCCAACCGCCAGCTCCATCGGCTAGCCAACACCGATAGCTTGACAGACATTCCTAACCGTCGCTTTTTTGATGAGAAGCTCCAGCAGGAGTGGAGCATTTGTCAGCGGGAACAGCAGTACCTGACCTTGATTTTTGCCGACGTAGACTATTTCAAGGCCTACAATGACACCTATGGACACCAAGAGGGTGATGTGTGCCTGCGGCTCGTAGCAAAATCTATGCAAACTGCACTAAAACGCCCGCGGGACTTGGTTGCCCGCTATGGTGGTGAAGAATTTGTGCTCCTGCTCCCCAATACCGAAACGGGCGGAGCCTGTGCGGTGATTGCCGAAATCCAGCAGCGGATCAGGGATCTCAGCATTCCCCACAGTGGCTCGAAGGTTAGCGGCTGGGTTACGGTCAGCTTTGGCGGTACGGTAGCGGTGCCCCTTTCCCCCCACTCGCCCAGCGAGTTGCTGCAAATTGCTGACTTGGCGCTCTACGATGCCAAGGAACAGGGGCGCAATGGCTATGTTTTTCGGGAGTTCCCATGAGTAAGCTGGCCATTCTCTGCGTCGATGATGAGCCAACCGTGCTCGAAAGCCTGCGCATCGAACTCAGACGCACCTTTGGCAAACTAGCGGTGATTGAAACCGCTGATAGTGCTGGAGAAGGTCTGGCGCTGATTGAGGAATGCCAGCGCATCCAAGTAACGGTGGCAGTGATTATTTCCGACTATCTGATGCCCCTGATGAAGGGGGACGAATTTTTGGGGCGCGCCCACGAGCTGGCCCCCGATGCCCTCAAAATTTTGTTGACGGGGCAGGCAACTATGGAGGCGATCACCAACTCTGTCAATGTCGCCTCCCTATACCGATTTTTGCCCAAGCCTTGGGTCGGCGTCGATCTGCGACTCACGGTCAGCGAAGCCCTTAACCAATTCCAGAGCCGGCAGCGCCTGCTGCTGCAGGAACAGCAGCTCCGCGAACTCACCGAAAAGCAGCAGGCTTTGATCGAAGAGCTATCCCACCTCAACCGGGCCTACGAGCGGTTTGTACCGGTGCAATTTTTACGCCTCCTCGGCAAAAAAAGCATCGTCGAGGTCGAACTGGGCGACCACAGCATGCGGGAAATGTCGGTGATGTTTTGCGACATTCGCGACTTTACCACCATCTCAGAGCAGATGACCCCGGAGGACAGTTTTCGCTACATCAATGCCTTTCTCTCACGCATGGAAATTGCCATCCTTGAAAGTGGTGGCTTTGTGGATAAGTACCTGGGCGACGGGATCATGGCACTCTTTGACTGTTTGGCCGATCAGGCCCTTCTCAGCGCCTTTGCGATTTTGCACCGCCTCAATATCTACAACGAAACCCGACAGCGCCCGGATCGGTTGCCAATCCGGGTGGGTATTGGCATCAATACCGGCACCCTTATGCTGGGTACCATCGGCAGCAAAAAGCGCATGGATGGCACCGTGGTCAGCGACAGTGTGAACCTAGCGGCACGGCTGCAAGAGTTGACCAAGTACTACGGGGTTTCGATCTTAATTAGCGAACACACGTTTTCTCGCCTTACCAGTCGGGACGACTACTGCTACCGTCTCATCGATCGCGTGCAGGTAAAGGGCAAGCAACAGTCGGTGACTGTTTACGAAATTTTTGATGCCGACCCCCCCCACCTCTGCGAAGACAAGATGAAATACCAGGTGGAATTTGAGCAGGGGGTCGTGGAGTTCCACGATCGCAACTACCAGGGTGCCCTGAATTACTTTCAGCAGTACCGCACCCTGGTGCCGGGAGATGCCGTACCCCAGGTTTATATTGATCGCTGCCGAGAAAAATTGCAGGTGGAACTATCCTAGGATGCCTGCCACTGGGCAAAGTAGCGCTCTAGGCTATCGGCAATGGCGATCGCCAGTTTCTGCTGCTCCGTGGGGTTAACGATCCAGCTAAATTCTTCGGGATGGATCATAAAACCGAGTTCCAGGAGGACGGCGGGGGCGGTGGTGGGACGGGTTAGGGCCAGGTTGTTCCAGAAAACACCATAGCTGGGGCGCTGGAGGCGCTGGGTCAGGTCGTCATGGAGCCTTTGCGCTAGGGGCTGACTTTGGGGGTGGAACCAAAAGGTGCCAATTCCGGCAGTACCGGCGGCATCACCATCATCGGGCAGGGCATTGTAGTGCACGCTGAGGGCGATCGCCGGCTGCACTTGCTCAATCTGGGTGACCCGTTCCTGAAGGCCCACGTCCCGATCCTCAGTGCGGGTTAGAATCACCTTTGCTCCGCGGCGTTCCAGCTCCCGTTGCAGCAGACGGGACACAGTGAGGGTAACAGCCTTTTCGGGGTACCCCGTACTACCCCGAGCCCCTAAATCTTCGGGCCCGCCGTGCCCCGGATCCAGCAGGATGGTTTGCCCCCGCATTTGGCGAGAGGGCGGGGGCTGGCGGAGGGAAAGTACCAGAGTGGTTCCGTCGTAGCGCAGGCGGTACCCCCATTGGGGGCGCTCCAAAGTGTAGATCAGGCGATCGCCCGCTGCAGCTTCCCAGTAGAGGTCAGGAAAAGCAATGGTATCGGTCTGGGCAGCAACGCCAAAAAGGGTCAGGCGCAAACGATCGGGGCGCTGCTCCACCGAGAGGGGCACCGGGCGACTGAGGGGAAAGCGGATTTCTGTCCAGGGAGAGCGATCGCGCGCAACCACACTGCGCAGTGTAGCGGGGGGCAGCAGCACTCCCGGGCGCAGCGTCACCTCCTGCTGCCGCATCCACGTCCCATATTCCCCCATGCCAAGCCGCACCCAATCCCCTTGGCGGGCAGTGACGTAGGCCATGGTTCCCTGGGGCAGGGGGGTGAGCCGCGAAAAGTCCGTACTCGGGCCGGTGCGGGTTACGCCCTGGGGTACCTTAACCACGGCGATCGCTAGGGGAGCGGCGGGCACAACCGTAATTGCCACCGGCAAATTTTGGGTCACCTCTTGGCCGCCGCGACGCAGCCGCACCACCGCCGTTGTATAGCTCTGCACCTGTTTCAAGGAACCACAGCCCTCGTAGTGTCCGGGGGATGCCATGGGTTGGTTGCGCCCGGTAAGGGCCGCGCCATTACCGGGTAACTGGACTGGAGCCGGCACCATGGGGATCTCCCCATCTCCCAAGCGCAACAGCACCTCCGCCCCCGGAGTGGCGATCGCCGTCAAGCAGAGGGTTTCTCCCGCAGGGATGACAACTGGCTCCCCGGGGCTTAGGCTGCCGGGCACAACCGCTAACTCCCTAGGCGGCATGGGGAACCTCGGCTCCCGTAGCACCTGCACCCCGATCTCTCGTGGTGGCAGATCGTGGCGCAAAACAAAGGTATTGGTTCCTAGGACCAGGGGCAGCGAAGGCGCAAAATGCCCCGCGGGGCTCCGAGCCACAACCTGGCCGTTGACAGTGACCACCCCTCCCGGCGGTGCGGAGCCAATCAGGAAGAGCCGCTCCGCTGTCGTGCGGTGGTTTAGGGGCGGATAGGTTAGGTGCAAAGCTCCCACACGGTCGGGTGAGGCAGGATCAAAGCTTTGGGATTGCAGCCCACTGGCACGGCCTAGGAGCAACGCCAGAACCAGTCCTAGCAGCAATAGCCCTAACCCCGCTACCCGCATGGGATTTAGCCATCCGTCGCTGCAATCTGCAAACCCGCTAGGGCAGCCCAGCGCCGGTCTACGCCTGCCCCATCGCACTGGACGTTTACCGATTCAGGGGCATCGGGGGCTATCTGAGGGTAGGGCATTGCCAAACACAACTGCTCGTACAGCCATCCTTGGGGGTCAAAATGTCCCGTCGGTGGCAGAGTTTCGTTCAGATCGTCAGTTTCCAACTCCCGTTCCCTAGGCATGGGCCCCGGCTCCGATCGCAGGTAGATAAATTCATTTACATCAATTGCCAAGCGGTGGTTGAACTGCACCAGGGTGCGATCGCAGGTCAGCGTCACTATGGTATTGGCTTGGGCGTTGACTTCCAGAAACGTACCTCCGTGGCGCACCACCAAGGTTCCCTGAACGGGGGTCAAGGTCTCCATCTGCGCTAAAAACTCCCGAAATTCCAGCACCACCGTTGCCCTAGGGGCCTGAGCAATGTGGGGAATGTAGATCAGTTCCATGGCACCTCCTACTGGATCAACCGCACAATCAAATGGCGATGCGGTTCTTTGCCCTGACTTTCTGTGGCGATGTCAGGAAAATCCTGGAGAAACACGTGCACTTGACGGCGATCACTGGCATTGAGATCCTCAAGCACCAATTCCTCTCCCGATTGCCGTACTCGGTTCGCCGCATCCGTCGCCAGCACCCGCAGTTGATCGATGCGCTGCTGTCGATAACCATCCACTTCCAGAGTCAGGAAATAGTGTTCGGACTCCGGAAGCTCGGCATTGAGAGCCGCATTCAAAAGAAACTGAATCGCATCCAGAGTAACTCCGCCCACCCCCAACACAGCAGCTACCTGGGCCTCGCCCCATCCGGCCGTGTCAAAAGTTAGCCACAGATTTCGTTCGCCAGTCTCTTGAACCGTAAAAGTACAGTCCCCATAACCTAGGTACTGCCACAGAGATGTCAGCCAAGTCCGGGCTTGGAGGATATGACTTGCTTCCATCAATTTTTCTTCTTGGAGTTTTTCTTAATGTTGGGTTCAAAGGGCAGCGCCGTCTTCTCCTTGGGCGCAGGAGCTACCACCGTAGCAGCAGCACCGGCCTCAACGAGCTTCTGCAGGTTTTCGGGCAGGGGCTCGCGGCTGACGATAAACGATTGCAGCGTCTGGAAGATGTTGGCAATCAGCATGTACAGCAGAACGCCAGCTGGCAGGGGAAAGAACAGAAACATGCCCGAAAAAAGAACCGGCGTAATCTTGTTCATGGTTTCCTGCTGCGCCGTATCCTGACTGGGCGATGCCGAGGGAGCACCACCGGAAAGGGTTTGGTTCACGTACAGGCTCAGCCCAAAGGCCATGACCATGAGCAGGATATCCCAACTAATTGTGCCGTCGGGATGGGTGACACCCACGCCTCCTAGGGCCTGAATGAAAAGAAAACCCTTATTGGCAGCCAAGCCAGGGATTGTCCCCTGAAGCGTCACATCCCCAGCCTTAAGCGCTTTCAAAGTCCCATCGGGGTCTAGGGAAACATTTTCGGCTCCCTTAATCACCGTCCAACGCGGGGTAAGGTCAATGTCAGGAAACTGAGCATCAAGAGATACAAAATCTTGACCCTGCACAGTCTGGAATCGCACCGCAGCTTCTTCGCCCACCACAAGAGAGGAGCTTTGGGCTAGGGTTGCCACCACAGGGTAATGCACCCGATCGGCAAAGTACACGTTTTGGGGCGGGGTTTGGAAGGCTTGCCGCTCCACTTGGGGTGGCTGCTCAAGAACTTGGACGTTGATGGTGTAGTTGATGTCCGCAAAGGGAGATCCCCGCAGGGTGGCAAACAGGGCAAACAAAATTGGCATTTGCAGCAAAGTAGGAAGACATCCGGAAAGGGGATTGCCGAATTCCTTGAAGTTTTCCGACTGCACCCGTGCCATCTCCTCTTGGAGTTTTTTAGGATTGTCCTTGTAGCGATCTTGGATCTCTTTGAGGCGCTTCTGCATCACCGGGTTCGCAATCCGCATCCGCCGCATGCTGCGCAGTTGATTGGCACTGATGGGAAATAAAAGAAACCGGATGGCTAGGGTCAGAGCCACGATCGCCAAGCCATAACTGGGGACAATGCCATAGAAGTAATCCAGAAATGGCAGCATGACATTGTTTGATAAAAAGCTAACCCCAAAATCCATGACCTATCCTTTTGTGTTTGCCTTTTGCATCATAACCGCTGCTAGGCTTTGCTGCCAACCGAACCACTAGCCGCTTGGGCCTTGAGGGTAAGGCGTTGCTCAATAAAGTCAAAGGCTTCACGGAAGCGCGGAATGGAGCGAATCTCTAGGCGAGAACCATCCTTAAGGGTTAGAACCATATCCCCCCAGCCTCCCAAACCGCGGGCAACCTTAACCATTTTAGTGATTTCAGCGTAAACAATGTCCGTGCGATCGCGCCCCAGCCAACCACCCGTAATTGTGATACGTCGGTCAGAGATGCGGTAGCGCACCCACAGGGCCCTGGCGATCGCCGCAACACCGAGGGGAAGGGTAATCACCAGCAGCACCAGAACAATGCCAAAAAGAAGGTCACCAATGTGGGGACCTCCATCGTAGAAAACTTCTTCATTGATCGCCATAGACCGCCTCTGCCTTTAGAAATAGTGCCGAAAGATCCTGTCGGAAATCCTCAAAATCAGGATTGCCCTCCAAAGTGGTAACCGTGATCATAAAATCCCGTCCGCCCTTCAATTGTGACAAAAAACCAAGGCAGATGGCCCGTAGCTGCCGCCGGATTTTGTTCCGCTGCACCGCCAACCTACAGGTCTTTTTAGCAATGACAATACCGATACGGACAGGCAACGCACCATCACTTGCAGAGACCCGACAGTGCGATCGCAGAAGCAGAAAAGCACCGCGATGCCGCTCACTCGATTGGTACAGTGCCTGGTAGTCGCGTCGGTGGAGCCGATGGGCCTTAGGCAACACAAAGCGCTAACGCTCCAGTTCGGGGATCAAGATCATGGTCGCACCCAACAACGACGAGCGACCTAAACTGTCGTCAGACGCTTTCTGCCCCGCCGCCGCCGGGCGCGCAGCACCCGTCTTCCAGTAGGTGTTTGCATCCGTGCCCGAAATCCCGACGTCCGCCGCTTGCGACGCACCGTACCCCTCAGGGTGCGCTTAGTCATAACACTAACTCCTGTTGCCTATGTCACAGGTTTACCAATATAGCACCAGCCTGCGTTTTTAAGCTAGCGTTAAACTAGCGAATGTACTCTTTCAAAACGCTGTTGCGATTGGGGTGGCGCAATTTGCGCAGGGCTTTGGCCTCGATTTGGCGAATCCGCTCCCGGGTCACGTTGAAGATTTGTCCGATTTCCTCCAAGGTTTTCATCCGTCCATCGTCCAAGCCATACCGCAACCGCAGCACATCCCGCTCCCGCGGGCTCAGGGTACCTAAGACACTCTCCAGATCTTCCCGCAGCAGGCTTTTGGCCACCTGATCGTCGGGGGTCTCGCCGTCGGACTCAATGAAATCGCCGAGACGAGAATCTTCCTCTTTGCCGATGGGGGTTTCCAGGGAGATGGGCAGTTGCGCCGACTTGGCAATGAAGCGCAACTTCTCGATGGTCATCTCCATCCGGGTGGCGATCTCCTCTTCGGTGGGCTTGCGTCCCATTTCTTGGGAGAGCAATTTGGTAGTTTTCTTAATCCGGGAGATGGTTTCGTAAAGGTGGACCGGCAGGCGAATAGTGCGGGACTGATCGGCGATCGCCCGGGTAATGGCTTGGCGAATCCACCACGTGGCATAGGTGGAGAATTTGTAGCCCTTTTCATGATCGAACTTTTCGGCGGCGCGAATCAATCCCAGGCTGCCTTCTTGGATCAAGTCCTGGAACGACAGTCCGCGATTCATGTACTTCTTGGCGATGGAAACCACCAAGCGAAGGTTGGACTGCACCATTTTGTCCTTGGCGCGGCGACCAGAGTGGAGGCGTTGGCGAAAGGCGCTGAGGGGCATCTGCACCTTATGGGCCCAGTCTGATTCGCGAATCGTTTCGGGATCGCAGTCGCGCTCTTGGGCCAGCTCTTCGCGATGCTGCTCAAGTTGCAGCAGGTCGGCAATTTTGCGGGCCAGCTCAATTTCCTCATCGGCGCGCAGGAGGCGGATCCGGCCAATTTCCTGGAGGTAGAGTCGGATTGAGTCTTCCGTGAAATGCTTGCGCTTCGTTTGGCTGGCGCGCTTTTTGCTGCCTTTGGTTTTAGCAGCTTTTTCGTCGTCGGTGGCGGTTTTCTCTACCGCCGTATCCTCTAGGTCTTCGCTGTCGTCGGCATCGTCAAAAAAGCCCGCAATTGAGCCATCCTGTTCATCATCATCTTCGTCTTGTTCTTCGGTCTCAAGACCATCAAGGGACTCCTCGACGTCTGTGTCACTAGGCAGGGGAGAGATGACTCCTAGGGATAGGTCAACGGCTGCTTTGCTCATGCCAGGTTCCTCAAAATCGCTCACAACATGGGTTTAGGGGGTCTGATACCGGAATCCCTCGGTGCAAGACATACACCTCCGGGTGTCAGGTGACCAGTTCTTCGGAACTACCATATCTGCCTCGAGGGGGATGGTTATGGCGTTCAGGCTACTATTCTAATGAGATTTTTAAAGAATAGTTTTTCCGGTGGTTCGAGGGAACGTAATTTCGGGCAAATTTTTGGTGAATCGGACAGTTTTCAGGCAAATATTAGCGCATCCATAGGCCTTTGGTGCCAAAAACACGGTACATTGAAGCAAGTTGTTAAGTATTGTTAAAACTATGGTGGGGCGCATTTCCTTGGGAATGGTAGGTATCTGGGTGGGCGGCATCCTAAGCGTGGTTGGGGTCATTGCCTATGGACTGGGGAACTCTACCCTAAACTTGGTGGGGTTGTTCTATGGGGTGCCGATTTTGCTGGGCGGCGCAGCGCTGAAGTCGGCGGAGGTTGTGCCAGCGCCGCTGCTGATGCCGACCCCTAGGGAGGTGTTGCAGGTTCGTTCCAGCCAGGAGACGCCAACGCAAGCCCAAATTCGCCGGGATGTGATGCGTTTTCGCTATGGCATTGAAGCCCACCTGGACGAGGCGCTGGCTAAGTTGGGGTTGAGTCCTACGGATCAGGAACGCCCTGTCTTGGTGGGGCTTTACGAGCAGCTAAGTGCGGCAGAGCGGTATGAGTTGGTGCTGCGGTTTCGTGCTCCCTACGTGTCCTGGGAAACCTGGCAAGAAAAGCAGGAGCGCATGACCCGCTTTTTCGGCCCGGGAATTGTGGCGGCAGTCCAGTTGGTGGAGCCCCAAGTTGTGGACGTACATCTTACGGCGATGTGATGGCTCTGGTGTCTTTGGCGGCGGTGGTGGCGGCGGCCCGCAGTGGCAGAGTAGTGGCGTTTGCCACCGATACGGTTCCAGCAGTGGCGGTGAGGGCTGAGGAGCGATCGCTCCTGTACGGTCTCAAGGGGCGATCGCCAGATAAACCCCTAATCCTGATGGCGGCCCACGTGCTGGATCTAGAGCCCTTTGTTCTGCTGCACGAGGAGCCGCGCCGGGTTGTGGAGCGCTACTGGCCGGGGGCGGTGACGGTGGTGCTTCCCGCTACACCCCTTGGGTGCACCCTCAACCCCGGTCAGGACACTTTGGGAGTGCGGATTCCCAATCATGGAGGGGCGATCGCCCTGCTGCAGCAAACTGGTCCCCTTCTGACAACCAGCGCCAACCGCAGTGGCACGCCTCCCCTTGTGGCATTGGCGGCCATAGCCCAGCAGTTTCCCGGGATTTGGGTCTGGGATGGTCCCCAAGGCGGCAGCGGACTCCCCTCTACGGTGGTAGCTTGGACAAAGGCAGGTTGGCAAATTTTGCGACAGGGACAGGTGCCATGGATAGAAATCTAACGCCCGAGCAGCGGGCACAGCTCCGCCGCGAATTCAAACATCCCTATCGGGGGCTACGTCAGTATCTTTACCTTGCCTGTGGCTCGGCAGGTTTCATTGGTGCGGTCATTTTCACGGCCCAGTTGCTCGCCGCCCGCGGAGATTGGACGGCTACAGCGGGGAATTTAGCCGTGCAAGTTGGGGCTATTGCCCTATTCGGCTGGTTGTGGCGCCTCGACCGCGATCGCCCCAAATAGGAGGCTCTGCCCCCAAGCTAACCCGTCTCTGCTAGGTACTGGGCGATCGCCTCCCTGGAGTCACCGATAAACCGTATCTTCCCCCGATCCAACCAGATCGCCCGCTGACAGGTGTCGCGGATAGAGTCGAGGTTATGGGAAACCGTCAGGATCGTGGTGTGGCGATGCTGCCAGAACTGTTCAAGGCGTTTCTGGGATTTGCGCCGGAAATTTTCATCCCCCACAGCCATCACCTCATCCAGGATTAAAATCTCTGGCTCCACTTGGGTGGCGATCGCAAAACCTAGGCGAGCCTTCATGCCCGACGACAGACCCTTGAGCGGCACCAGAGCATAGTCCCGCAGTTCGGCAAACTCCAGAATTTCCCCGGCACGCCTTTGCATCTCCCGACGCCGGAATCCCAGGAAGACTCCATAGTAGATGATGTTATTCAGAACCGAATTTTCGGGATCGAAGCCGACGCCGAGTTCAATCAATGGGGCGATCGCCCCCCGCACCCGCACGGTTCCGGAAGTGGGGGCAAGAATGCCGCAGATCACCTTAAGCAGCGTTGACTTACCCGCCCCGTTGGCACCAATCAAACCGAGGCGCTCCCCCTGGATAACTGTCAGGCTGACCTCGTGCAAAATTTGCTTGCGGATAGGCTGACGGTACTTGCCTTCAAAGATATTGAGAACCGTCCGTTTCAGATCGTAGGAAAATTCTTCCTGGGTTCGCCGCCACAGCGAAACCCGATCTAAGCGAATCGCCTCTGTCATTTACAACATGTCCATATAGTGCGATCGCCAAGTCTGAAACACAACCACTCCCAACAGTAGCGTCAGTCCACCCGCCGTGAGGGCAACGGCAATTTGATCCCACGCCACTATGCCCCGCAGGACGATATCTCGCACCACCTGAATGATCACGCCAAGGGGGTTGAGGGACAGAACGACACCAAAACGCTCAGGAATAATCTCGGGGGGATAAAACAAGGGTGTGGCAATGGATAACACCGCCACCATAATTTCATAAAAGTAGGGCAGATCCCGAAAAAAAACATAGAGTCCGCTCACCAAAAGTCCCATTCCCAAGCAGACCGCTACCACAGCCAAAAGTGGTAGCAGCAGCGCCAGGGGCAGCAGGGGATTGCCGGTCTGCCACAGGGTTAAAACCGCCAGGAGGGGCAGGGTGCCGACCACGAGCTGAAAGCAATTGGCCACGACGATCGCCACGGGAAAAACACTCATGGGCAGCTTCACCTTATTGAGAAGCCCACCATTATGGACAACCGCAGTCAGAGCTTGGGAGGTGGCTCCCGAGAAAAAATTGAACACCACAATGCCAGTGAAGACGGCTAGGGCATAGCGCAGGTAGGAATTATCGTAGTAGGACAAAAATGCCCGACCGAAAATTCCCGTATAGATAGCGGACATCATCACTGGGCTGAGCACCGACCAGTAAACCCCCAAAATGGATCCCCGGTAACGTGCCGTTAGTGCCCGCTCTGCCAGTATATGCACCAATTCCAGGTAGCGGCTGCCGCCTCTGAGCAGGCTATTTAATGGGGTTTCTGCAACCACTTACATTTGCTTTTTCAGGACTTGACGATGGCTCATTATAGGTGAAATGTGCTGGGCGCACCCAAACAATCTCCTACCCAGTCCCCCAGCACCGATAGGCAACCGCCCCGCGTCAGGTCAAAGTGCAGCGGTGTCATGGTGATGTAGTTGTCGCGAATGGCTTGGACATCGGTATCGGCAGCAGCTTCCTCTTCCACGACTTCCCCGGAGAGCCAGTAGTATATCTTTCCCCGAGGATCAACCCGCTTTTCAAACAAATCGCGATACTTCCGAATCCCGAGGCGGGTGACGACAACGCCACAAATGTCATCCGCAGGAATAGCCGGAATGTTGACGTTCAACAACATGGCTTCGGGGAGGGGACGTTGGGCGATCGCCCCGACCAAGCGTCGCGCAAACTCCGCCGCCGCACCAAACTCGCGAGAGGCAAAGCTAGTGAGGCTAAATGCCACACTGGGCACTCCTTCAAGCACCCCCTCCATGGCTGCCGACACCGTTCCGGAATAGAGCACATCACTGCCTAGGTTGGCACCGTGGTTGATCCCCGACAGCACCAAGTCTGGCCGATGGGGCATCAGGGCATCGAGGGCCAATTTCACCGTATCCGACGGGGTTCCGGAGCAGGCCCAAGCCGTAACCTCCGGCGGATAGACATCGCGGATTTCGGTTACCCGCAGGGGCTCCTGGATCGTAAGGGCATGGCCCGTGGCGGAACGCTCGCGATCGGGGCAAACGACGGTTATGTGATAGTCGCCACCGCACAGGGCAGCCGCCAAGGACTGCACCCCCTGGGCGTAGATGCCATCATCGTTACTGATCAACAGGTGCTTCATGGCTTTTGGTTTGGGAGAATAGGTCGGCAGCTAGGAGGGACGCGGGGTCTGACGCTCAAAAAGGAGAACCATAAGCATCAGCGCAGCGGGTACCGCAATCACCCAGTAGGGCAGAAAGTGGGCAGTGGGAAGTTCGCCGTTGCGGTTGAGGGAAAAGACAATCCCAGCCGTCACGAGGGTCGTGGCAGCCAAGAAAAATTGGAGGGTAGCAAATATGGAGCACATTCTGCTTTGCCTCCACAGGATTAGCCCACCAAGGTTGAGCAGTGCGGCGCCATCTAGGGCGATCACCGCTGTCTGGAGGTCGTTCCTAGCTGCTGTGACAAAACCAAGAAGCACCATCCACAGGGTCGAGTCCCCTTGACTACCAAACCAAGCACGACTACCAAACCAAGCACCCAAGCTCCAGGATGGGGCGGTGGATCGGGGTCGGGAAGGATCGGGCTGTTGCATCGCGAGAGAGACCTCCGTAAACAGGACAGCGGAGACGAACTAGTCGATGGTCATGATGTAGGAGCCAATGTAAACAGGTACGGGCACATCGGCCCGCAGCACCCGGGCATCGATCTGGAAAAAGCCGCCATTATCAGGGTTACGCACATTGGACAGAACCAGGCGCAGGCGGGTCTCAGCGGGGACTTCTGCCTTGGGAATGACCACCAACCGACGATTGTCAAGCTTGGCCGATGCGATGGGCAGTTCCCTCCCCCCCCGGCACTCCCCATCGGGCATTACCCGCAGCTCAACAAGGTTGGTGTCAATGATGCCGGTGTAGTGTTCTGGAAACGACAAAATGATCTCGGAAACCTTAAACTTTTGCGGCTTCACTTCAAGGTAGTAGCGATCATTGGTGGAGGAACGCCCACTGTCAAGGCAGTAATCTAGGGCATTATCCCGATTGCTGCCAAAGAGAATAAACCCGGGATTGGTCTGGGCGATGCTCGTCCCTACTCCGGCGATCGCCACTGATATCAGGGCAGCGGACATCAAAACCTGCTTCATGGGAAGTGTCATAGGAAGGTCACCTGAGCAACAGTATCACGGTTTTTCGGCCTCCGGAAAAGGAGCACGGGAACCGCTGACCACTTGGACGAAATTTTTGAGAATTTGGATGCCTGTAGCACCGGACTTTTCGGGATGGAACTGCACCGCCATCAGGGTGCCGCGGGCGATCGCCACGGGTACAACCTGGGAGCCGTAGGTAACAGTGGCAGCTACCAATCCCGGATCGAGGGGTTCCGGGTAGTAGGAATGGACAAAATACACCCATGGTGCCTCGCTGAGCCCTTGCCACAGGGGACAATCCGGCTGGGTGAGGTGCAGTTGATTCCAGCCCATGTGGGGAATAGCCAGCCTTGGCTCCGCCTGAAAACGCCTGACCCGTCCGGGAAGAATATTTAATCCCACTTCCCTTCCCTCCTCGCTGCTGCCAAAGAGGGCCTGCAGCCCCATGCAAATCCCCAGGAAAGGCTTGTTTTGGGCGATCGCCCCTCGAATGGCCGCCGTCAACCCCGTAGCCCAAATTCCCTGCATCGTGGAATCAAAGGCACCCACTCCGGGGAGTACCACCCCATCTGCGGCCAACAGAAGCTCTGGATCGGTTGTAACAATGGGCTCGGCCCCGACCACGGCCAGACCTTTGCAGACCGAGTGCAGGTTGCCCAAGTCGTAATCAATTACAGCAAGGCGGGGTATGGACATGGGTGGGTATCGCGGACGGACGTATTCGGACGGACACATTCAAAGGCGAGTTGGGAACGAGGGCTACCACTACATTCCGTGCTCTAAGCAGCGGCGCACTTGGTGCACCACTTCGTGGATCCTGCGGTCGTGGAGACGCCAACTGAGGGGGTGGGCGATCAGCCGTGCCGTGCTCTCGTAGAGAAATTCAATTTCCACTAGTCCGTTATCCCGCAGCGTTCGCCCCGTGGACACCAAATCCACGATCGCCTCGGCCATCCCCGTCATTGGAGCCAATTCCACCGAGCCATAGAGGGGCACAAGCTCTACTGGGAGATCCAATTCTCGGAAGTACCGGGCAGCGGAGCGGACAAACTTGGAGGCCACACGGCAGTGGGGGGGGAGTTCCATTACCGACCGGTAGGGGCTGCACTGCATCACCGCGATCGCCATGTAACAGCGACCAAACTTCAGATCCACGAGTTTAGCCACGTCAGCGGTTTTTTCCTGGAGCACGTCCTCGCCAACAATGCCAAACTGAGCTTGACCGTAGGAAACATAGATGGGCACATCCTGCGATCGCACCAAGAGGGCTTGGGCCTGTCCCGTGGGATCGGCGATCTGCAGTTGCCGGTTATTGCCATCGAGGAAGGCACTAAAGTCAAAGCCCACCCGCTGCAGCAGTTGAATTGAGTCTTTTAACAATGCCCCCTTAGGAAGCGCAAATGTCACTACCATGGCGTTGAAGCGTCACGTTCCTAAGCATCATACGCCAAGTGCTGCACACCGTCGGCCGATCCCCCAGGTTCTGGGAGCCATTGCCTCAGTCCCCCTGCTCCCTTAACACCCTAGGGATAGGGCGCACCCGCTCTCTTGAGATACATTGGATAGCACAAGTACTCCGTGTCCGCCCATCCCCCCAAAACCATGGCTGTCCCACCCCTTCTCCTCACTGTTGCGGCGCTGATGGCGCAGTTTTCCCCCGTGCCCCAGGAGGTTGTCTACCTACCAGTTGCCTTTCGCCCCAGCAAGGATCCCGCCTGTCTGGAGGGATTGGCGATCAACAATACTGGCCGCAGCGTGCATCAAATCTATGCCGCCGTCCGGGATGCCTCAGGCAGCACCGTGCGCAGCCTCATCCGATTTCAAGCCCTGCGCCCCAAGGAGCGGGCAGTTTTTCTCCACTGTCCCCTCCAGGGCACCCTTATCCATGTCGAAGCTGCCCCCCTGCCCCCAGGGTTGGAACCATCCCCCAGTCCCTCACCCGCACCCCGCCTCTCCTAGGGAAGAAGTCCGTAGGGCAAAACATCGGCAGTCTCGCGACGCCGAGGATTTGGTCTTTCTGCGGCGATCGCCACTGCATTAGGGGTTTTCAGTAAAAGAGTTTTTAGTAAAGTAGTACCTAGCAGTATTGAACCACGACACAATGCGATACCTTGCCCTATCGGTCTTGCCCGTAGTACTGTTTCCATCTGTGATGGTGGCTCAGACCCTCGAACCCTTTGCCCAGAGCGAAATTCAACTTCTCCGCGTACCCGCGGGACTGGGCATACAACTCAACGTGCGCAACAAGCCCATCACCCGCTACGCCAACGCGATCTACCAGCTCCTCGTGCGGCGCGGCGACAGTTGGGTAACGATCTACAGCACGACGGGGGCCCGCCTGTTGCCCGGCGGGGGCGGAATGCTGATGCCCCCCATGGAGGTTATTCCCCTGGGCGAGGTGGAGTCCAAGCTAGGGGGGCGGCTCGACCAATTTGGCACTTCCGAACTGCAAGCAGTGGTTACTATTCGCTACGACCTCAGCAGCGATCGCCGGGATTTGATCTGGAATGGATCCACCATCCAAACCCTAAATAGCCTTGGGGTTGGAACTCCTCCCCGCGTCGCCAATGACCCTCCGGGCGGGCGTTTGGCTATAGAGCCGACGGATGCCGAGCTGGGGATCACGCGATCACCCGTTCCAAGTACCGCTACCCCATCTCAAGATCAGGCTCCTCCGGGTGTTGAACTGAGCCCGGCCCGCCCCCACCGCGGCCACTTCAACTTGGGTGTCTTTAGCGTGGGCAGCCGCCGGCCCCTCCTCGCCCGCCTCTCCCTGCGCTCTCTGCGGGCCAATGGCTTTCTGGCAGAGCGCTATGTGGGGGATTACCTCTTTAACAGCAGCCAGCGGGCTAAGTTTGTGCGGGGATTGAACCCGGGCGATCGCATGGTGGTGCGCTTTTTTGATCCCGAGGATCGCCAGTTGGTGGGCTACAGCGAGTTCGAGCTACTCGATGACTTTGCCGCTGTGAACTTGGTCGTTGACCCCACCCAGGGTATCGTGCGGACGGTGATGGGTGAAAATCGCGATCGCTCTGGCATCATCGACCGCGGTGCCATGGTTTGGGACTACTGGACTCAAATCGAAAATTCCTTTCCCCTGAGTTGGGAACGCACCACCGCCCTGTTTCTAGACCAACTTCCAGCAGCCGATCTCGGTAGTTTTGCCATTACCGGATTGCCCCGGCCCGACCGGCGCTCTAGCTGGCCGCGTTCCTTTACGGGCGGCTCCTTGACTCTGGTGGGGCGACCGATTCCCATTCTGCGCCGCGATCTAGAACCGTCCCTCCTCACCCTGCCCCGGGCCATCCCCCCCATTTCCGTCGGGGGCGGCGTGCCTACCTACGAGGTCATCGGGCAAATTTTGCGCTTTCGCGAGGTAGTTCTCGACAATGCCCCGCGGCTCTTGCCCTGATCCCCATCACAAGTTAGAAGCGCCGAAAACTACCTTTGCCTATAATCCTAGGCACAAGCCATTAGTAGGTAAGCCAAGCTATGTCCTGGAATCTTGTTGAGATTGCCACCCAGTTGGAAAGTACGAGTTCGCGCGATCGCCTCCTTGCCTTGGCGTCCCTGAGGGATATTCCCGCCGATTCCGCCGTTCCCCTCATTCTCAAGGTCATTGATGACGAAAACCTGCAGATCCGCTCCATGGCGGTCTTTGCCCTTGGGCTCAAGCAGACGCAAGAGTGTTTGCCCACGCTCCTGCGCATTTTAGAAACCGAGAAGGACTACGGCATCAGGGCCGACGCTGCTGGCGCCCTGGGATATTTAGGTGATCGCCGGGCCTTCGAATCCCTGCTGCGGGCCTTTTATGAAGATGTGGAGTGGCTGGTGCGTTTCAGCGCCGCAGTTTCCCTAGGCAATTTGGGCGATCCCAGGGCCTACGATGCGCTTATTTCTGCCCTCGACAGCCCAGAAGTGGTGCTGCACCAAGCGGCCATTGCTGCCCTTGGAGAGTTGGGGGATATTCGCTGTGTCGATGCGATCGCCCGATTTGTCCAGTCCGAAGATTGGCTGACCCGTCAGCGCCTTGCAGAAGCCCTTGGTCATTTGCCCTGCGCCAAATCCCAGTCCGCCCTGCGCTACTTGGCTAAGGATCCCCATCCCCAGGTGGCCCTAGCTGCCAACTATGCCCTCAATCCACCGCCCCAGCCATGAGCAGCACCATCCTAGCGGGAGATATCGGGGGTACCAAAACCCTGCTTTGCCTCGTCAAGGGGCAGGATCGCCTCTGGGAGCAGCGTTTTGCTAGCCAATCCTACGGCAGCTTTGAAGAACTTTTAGCCACATTTTGCGACCAAGCCCGGGCCCGGCTTGGGGATTTTGCCCTCGATGCCGCTTGCCTAGCGATCGCCGGTCCCGTTCTGGAGGGGCGATCGCAACTGACGAATTTGTCCTGGGTTCTCGATGCCCAATCCTTGGCTCAGCAATTTGCCATTCCCCATCTGGCCTTGATCAACGACTTCGTAGCCGTTGGCTACGGCACCCTAGCCCTTCTGCCCCAGGATGTGACCCTGCTCCAGGAGGGCACCCCCATCCCTGATGCCCCCAGGGTAATTCTGGGGGCCGGAACCGGTCTGGGCGAGGCCTACATGGTTCCCAGTGCCACCGGTCCCCGGGTGTTTGCCAGCGAGGGAGGTCACGCGTCCTTTGCGCCCCAGAACCCCCTAGAGTCCGAGCTACTCACCTACTTGTGGCGATCGCATCCCCGGGTGTCCATAGAGCGGATCGTCTCAGGATCGGGCATTCCCCTCATCTACGCGTTCTTGTGTGCGCGTCACCCCGAGCAGGTCAGCCCCGAATTGACCCAGCACCTCCAGCTGCCCACCACCGACCCGGCCGCGGCGATCGCCGACTATGCCCTAGGGCACCGTAATCCCCTGGCGCTTCAGGCCATGGAACTGTTCATCTCCTGCTATGGCGCAGAGGCCGGAGATCTGGCCCTCAAGTTCCTTGCCTACGGCGGAGTATACCTTGCGGGTGGCATTGCTCCCAAGATCCTGCCCCTGCTCCAAACCGGGCTGCTGCTGCGATCGTTTCACAATAAAGGACGCTTCCAAGGGTTGATGCAGCGCATTCCCCTCGCAGTCATTACCAATGCGGAGGTGGGGCTTCTCGGAGCTAGTTACCATGCTCAGTCCCTAGCCGCCGCAGCTTGAGTAGGGACTTCCCCCTCGCTTGTTTTTACCCTACAGTTTTTCTGGGGGAGAGAAAAGTGGCTTTTTGTCGTAGTATTGGTATTAAATATTACTAACTGTAATAACTCTGCCTTTGGTTCTTTACCCTCGCTTTACTTCGGTAAAAGATCATATTTTTAAAGTCATTCCGTCCTGTTTTCCAGCATTGAGCGCCGTTATCGATTCGGCTTTCGTAAGTACTGCACATACGTCAACATGCGTGATTAGGGCCTATTAATGAAACCATTGACCGGTGCTGACTCAATTCAGGAATATGAAGTTTGCAACTGGTTGCATGCTTACCAGGAGCAGGAGTGTCTCCATTCCCTGCAATGTTTAGAACAAAACTACACGTTCCTCATTCACCGCGTAATTCAGGCACTACCGGAAGCAGCAGCAGCAGAGCAGCATAGGGTTCTGGCCCTCGGTAAGCACTTTTTCCGTGAAGCCTGCGGAGCCTACGACTTTAATTCTAATTTTGCCTACTTTGCCCTTTCCTATCTCTATCAGCAGCTCAAGGGATTTCTTTCGGCATCGGAGTCCCAATGCTGTGAAAAGCGCCAGTACCAAAGCTTTCGCCTTGCAGAAGAAGATACCAAGATCCTGCAGCAGCTCCTACGCAGTCTTGATGAGCGCATCAGTGTTAAGCCAAACCCAGAGCGCCACACCCTGCGCCAATTGGACACGATTGGGCTCCTAAAAATCTACCAGCAGGAGCCCACCACTGAAATTCGTAACCTGATCGTGCAGCGCAACCTTGGGCTTGTCCACCGCGAAGCCCACCGCCTGCTCGGGCAGTGTCCCAATGGGTTTGAGGATCTAGTACAGGTGGGTTCCATCGGTTTAATCCGGGCGATCGAGCGCTTCGACCTTGAGCGTGGACATGCCTTTAGCTCCTTTGCCGTGCCCTACATCCGTGGCGAAATCCAGCACTATCTCCGGGATAAGAGTCCTGTCCTGCGGGTACCGCGCTCGTGGCTCGAAGTTTACGGCCAAGCGCAACGCACCACCCGGCATCTGCGATCCACTTTGGGCCGAGAACCCCTAGATCGGGAGATTGCCACTGCCCTTTCCCTAGATCTCTCGGAGTGGCAAGAAATCAAGATGGCTTGTCGAAACCGTCGCCCGATGAGTCTTGATGTGCCGGTTCAGGAGGGTGATGACCAAGGGACGGCCCTCGGGGAGTTGGTGACCGATCACAAGTACCGCAGTTTTCAACTGTCCGAGGAAGACAGCCTGCGTCTCCAGGAAGCCTTGGACTTGCTGGAGGAGCGGACGCGGCAGGTGGTAGAGTTCGTGTTCCTCAAGGAATTCACCCATAGAGAGGTGTCAGAGGCCATGGGGATCAGTGCAGTAACGGTCTCCCGTCAGCTCAAGAAGGGGGTCGCGTTGCTAAAGCAGATCATGCTGACCCAGATCGATTAGCCCACTGACCTGCCCATAGACTAGCCCATCAAC
>DBAX01000107.1 GCA_002291895.1 Cyanobacteria bacterium UBA999 | reverse complement strand
TGTATCCCCCGGATGGAGAGCGATCGCACGTATCCCGGTTCGGCTACGGTGTACCTTCCTGTCGATTTGTACAACACTGCCAAGTTGTTCAGGCTGGTGGCAACAGAGGGATGCTTCGCTCCCAATCTGGTTTCTGTTGCCTGCACGCACCTCTGGAGTGGGTCTTCGGCGGAGGCATAGAGTCCCTGCCCTTCATAAAACCGGGCAGCGCCTAGAAATGCCCAGATCAAATCTTCTTCTGGGTCGGGGATATCTTCTAGCAGCTCGCGGCTCAGCACCTCTAGGTGCGGGATGGCATCCTTAACCCTGGCGATATCTTCAAGCACAGGGGTTTGGGGCATGGTCTTTGAGACCTCGATCCCCGTTTTTGCCACACTCCTGTGCAATCTGTGGATATATTCATTCCCCGTTTCATCTGCCCAATACCGAAAATATTCCCGCAGCAGCGAATGAATACCGATATTCTTTTGCTCCCGGATCGCAATCAGGTGCAAATTTGCCAACTGCACCCGTCCTTTCCGCACCGCACCTTCGTCCCATCCCAAATCTTTCACCGTCGGCTCCACCAATAGCTGCCACGGAATCTCCGCCGGCCCAAACCTTCCCAGCAGCTTCGCCAAATCGGGCGCACTCCCCTCCAGCCTTTGCCAGCTCAAGGCAAACGCACCCATCACACCCCGCGTCGCGCCAATTTTCTCTGCCACTTCATCGGCTAGAGATTCATCCTGGAGCCGTAATTGAGCTTGATACTTCCCCAAGCTCAACATCTCATCTTCCTTGAGGTAATTTGCCACCAACTCCACCGCCAAAGGCAAATACCCCACAAAGGCACAAATCTGCTTTGCTGTCTCTAGCTCATTGTTGATGCGCTTCGCTCCGGCAATCTTACGCAACAGTTCCAGCGCCTCGTCTTCCGACAGCACCCCCACCTCCAAATCCCGAAACTTAGCATTTAGATCCCTGCGTCGCGTGGTCAGCAACACCCGAAAGCGCGGACTCACAGGCAAAAGTGCTTCGGGAATATCAGCTCTGCTCTGCACATCATCAACAATTACCAACACCTGCACCGACTCTGGATGCCAATTCTGCCAGCACCAGCGCACCTGCTCCTCAATGGTGCCAGTTTTTTCCAGTTCTTCGGGCATCGCCAGATAATTCCTAGCCTCCTGCAAGATTGCAACTCCCAAATCCCCACTACTCACAGAAAACAAATAGCAAGCCCCAAACGCTTTCAAAGAATCTTCAGAGTGGGCGTATTTCTTCGCTAGCTCTGTCTTGCCGATCCCACCGATACCCCGCAACGCACAGATTGCCACATCGCCTTGCTGTAGGGCAGCGTGTAGTTCTTTCAAATCCTTTTTCCGACCCACAAAGTGTTGTGAAGGCAGGGGCACATTGCTGGGGATGCCCACACTCTTGCGCCGCTCGATGAGGATCGTCAGAAGGACTTTTTCGACAATGAGCTTGCTGACATTAACCGTGCCACCCTGCACCAAAATACCGATATTCTCAGCAGTTACCGACGCATCGTTAGCAAGCTGACGAAGCAGCCCTAGGCTTTGGGCATCCTGCAACGCGCTTTCCATCTCGGCATCCGACTTCCCCGCAAGACTCTGGAGCAGGTTAAGCAAGGCATTTTGGCTAGTGTTTTGGTCAGGCATGGCGTTTTCCCGAGGTTTGAAGGTTATTGGGCAAGCCTTTGCATCCACGATACCGGATAAGGCGATCTGCTTTATCCCCCCTGCCTAAGGAGCGAACACGATCGCACTTTTGACCTACTGATTGATGTGCGTTAAGGGCGATCGCCTTTCCTCTGGCGGCTTGAGTCCCCCTTGCCAAGGGGGATTTAGGGGGATTTTTTGCGGTGAGGGCGATCTGCTTTATCCCCCCTAGCCCCCCTTAGAAAGGGGGGGACATGAGTGCACTTTTTATCTACCGCAGTGCGCTTGAAACGAACCCGAGTGCGCTTTTGACCTACTGCGGTGCGTTTGGAACGAACCCGAGTGCACTTTTTACCTACCGCAGTGCGTTAGGGGCGATCGCCGGTCTCCCCGTCGCCCTCCTGGGATGGAAAAACCCGCCAAACGGCTGATTATTTCTGGCATTTTGTGGCTATAATACGCCCGATTTGTTTGGGGTAAACCCGTGACTTTTGATCGTTATGTCGGGCGAGCGCGCTGGGTGGGCATGGTGTTGCTGCTGATGACGCTGTTGGATTTTGCAGTGACCCTGATCCCCATGCAGTTTCGCAATCCGGCATGGGAATTGCAGGTGATGGGGCGCTATGTGGACGTATTTTTGGCCCCCCTGCTGGGTTTTTTCCTTTTGTTTTTGCCGCTGCCGGTGTCCGAGGTGCGGCTGCGCAACCGCTGGCTGCTGCAGGTGGCGAGATGGAGTTCCTGGCTGGCGCTGGGGCTGGGGGCGATGTACCTATGTTTTATTCCGTTTTTATTGGTGGATTCCTACCGCCTGGTGGTGATTGCCAACCGGCAGTTGGCGACCCAGTTGCAGCAGCAGCAGGTACAGGTGGTGCGGGTTGTAGAACGGTTGCAAAACCTGTCGCCCCAGGGTCTGGCGGGGTTGCTGGGTGAGCAGGCCCAGGCGCGATCGCCGGAGGTGCTGCGGCAAGAGTTGCTCGGACAGGTGCAGGTGTCGCGGGATCAGGCGCGATCGCAGTTGGAGCAGGGGTTTGCCGGCCGGCGGATTGAGGTGCTGAAGTCGGGAGTGCGCTGGGCCTTTGGGGCGCTGCTGGCAGGAATTGTTTTGATCTATCAGTGGCACGATGCGGCGTGGTTGCGTCGGGTCTGCCGGGAGCGGAAAGATTGATGGCGCGCTTGGGATGCTTGCTGGCGATCGCGGGACTGTGGTTGGTGTTTTGCCTGTCGCGGGATCAGGAACTGGTGCACTGGTGGCTGTGGGCGGTGGGCGGCTATCGGCTGTGGCTGCAGCGCGGATGGTGGCAACGGGCCCAGGCGGGCTGGGGTGCCATGGTGGCGGGGGCGGCGCTGATTGGCTGGGTGCTGCTACGGAGTTGGTTGCTGCGATCGCCGACCGACGTGCTGGGGTTGCTCTATCCGCTGGTGGGGTTTGCCGGGGTGGCGCTGCTCTGGGGTGGGTGGGCGGGACTGGGGCGGGCGCGGCTGGCCCTAGGGTGCTTGCTGCTGACGGGCATTCCCCTAGTGCCGCTCCTGCAATTTT
>DBAX01000086.1 GCA_002291895.1 Cyanobacteria bacterium UBA999 | reverse complement strand
GCTAGGATCGGCTTCCAGGGCGTCCTGCGACGCTTCCAGGGCGGCGTTCTATAATTCCAGCTTATGTTAGGGTAGTTCCAGACAGGTTTTTTCTTATAGAAAGCTGTCTTGGGACGATTCCAGCGGGGACTGAGGGCGTTCCGCGGCGGCGGGCAGCGGTTCCGGTGCGGTGTCGGGGTGTTCCACGGTCGTAGTTCCTAAAGCTGCCCGGGCATTGCGCTGCCACTGCGATCGCTTGATCCGCCGCAGCGCCGACCCCCGGGTGCGCGACTCCCACTCCGCCTCGGTCATCTGGGCCAGTTCCGCCAGCAGTGGGGCCCGGTGGTGGGCATAGGGCTGAAAGTCCGGCTCCGTGGTTGGCTGGGCAAAGCGTTGGTTCCAGGGGCACACATCCTGGCAGATATCGCATCCGGCAACCCATTGCTGCATCTGAGCGGCAATCGCCGGGGGTAGGGCAGGCTCGCGATTTTCGATGGTGTGGTAGGCCAGGCAGCGGCGGGCATCCACGACAAAGGGTTGGGTAATGGCTCCCGTGGGGCAGGCGGTGATGCAGCGGGTACAGGTGCCGCAGTGCTCGGCGTGGGGGCGATCGGGCTCTAGCTCCAGATTGGTTAAAACCTCCCCCAAAAACACCCAGGAGCCAAATTCCCGTGTAATCACGTTGCTGTGCTTGCCAATCCACCCAATACCGGCCCGCTCCGCCCAGGCTTTTTCCATAATCGGCCCCGTATCCACATACCAGCGGGCTTGGATGCCTTCCCCCTGGGCTTCTAGCCACCGCCCCAGGGCCTTGAGCTTGCGCCCCAGTACGCGATGGTAGTCCCGTCCCCAGCCGTAGCGGGAAATTTTGCCATGGTGGCGATCGCCGCTGTGGGCATGGGGCGTGTAGTAATTTAGGGCCACGCACACCAGGGAGCGCACACCCGGTAGCACCCGCTGGATATCCTGGCGGTTGGGATGGCCCATCCAGTCGAGGGTGCCGTGGTTACCCTGCCCGAGCCATTGGTGCAGCCGCGCTGTTTCCGGGCCGGGAACCGCTGCCACAATTCCCACCTTGCTAAAGCCCAAGGCCAGGGCCCGCTGCTTGACGGTTGCTGCCTGCATCACTGTGCGTTGGAAGACCCTGGCATCATAGCCGCTTCCCGGCAAATCGGTAAAAATAGAGCATTTTTCTCCGAAATCCCCCTTTTTGAGCGAAACTTGAAACAAAAGCATCAGTCTCAAGCTCAGGTATTTTGCTCCCGTGCTCCACGTCCTGTCTGGCGGTGCTTAGAGTGACCCGCTGATTTAGTGCTGTGTGGTGGTGCTAGGTACGTTGTAAGGGAACTGCGAACCCTGCGGTGTGGTGGGGGGGATAATTTGAATCTTCTATATATGAATATATAAATAGATATGGATCATCCGTGAGTATTTTTGCGCTGCTGCGGTCAGAACTCAGTATGTCGGTCAGGGTCTATAAAGAAGTAAAAAACACGAAAGTTAGGCGAAAAGAAAGCAATAGGGTGAGAATCAAGTATTTGGTTTGATATTTCCCTTGCAATTGCGTTCAAGTCAGGTAAGAATCTACCACAGTCAAATTACAAAAGTTCAATTAAGACCCTGCCTTTCATGATAGTGAATTTTTTAGGGAACGCTTTTGGGGTGCTACTTCCGCCCACAGTATTCAGGGATTTTGCGATCAAAATGTACTGATACTATCTATTACCTTGCTCAATGTTTCTTGGTATTAGTGGCGTGTAGGATTACGGCTTAGTGGGCAGGGTCGGGGGTGAAATGTTGGATCTTTCTGCTGTTGAGATACCTTGCCAGGTCATGGAGAAAAATTTTAATAGGAACGAGTTTGTGCACATGGAACTTATGGATGTGGATGCGGTAGAAAAAGCTTTGGGGCGATCGCGCGCTTCCGTATATCGCTATGCCAACACCGATCCCGATGTCCTCAATCCTCCCTTCGATCCCCGGCGCCTAAATCCCGAGGGTCGGCGCGATCGCAGCGAACCGCTGATGTTCAGCCACGACGAAGTTTCGCGCTTTGCCCGGGATGTGCTCAAAATCAAACAGGTGACCATCGAGGTGCACGAAGCTCCAGAAAGTGTCACCAATCAGTTGTTGCGCGAACTTTTGGCCGAGCTGCAATCGCTCCACGAGACCCTCCGCCGCCTGAACCTCAAGTGATCGGCCGCTAGTCCCGGTACTTTTGGAACACAAGCGTAACGTTGTGACCGCCAAAACCAAAGGAATTGGAGGCGGCTGCCGTAATGGTCATGGGCCTTGCTTGGTTGGGGACGTAGTCTAGGTCGCACTCCGGATCGGGATGGACGAGGTTGATTGTCGGTGGTGCCACATCGTGGGCGATCGCCAAGACGGTAGCCACGCCTTCGATGCCCCCCGCCCCTCCGAGCAGGTGTCCCGTCATGGACTTGGTGGAACTGACCGCCAATTGGGCTGCCGCTGCCCCCCACACGGTTTTGATGGCAGCGGTTTCCGTGGGATCGTTGACCGGAGTGCTGGTGCCGTGGGCATTGAGATACTGCACCTGATCGGGAGTTAGTCCCGCATCCTTGAGGGCCAGGGTCATGGCGCGGGCGGCATCCCCTCCACCGGGTGTTTGCCCCGTCATGTGGTAGGCATCACAGGTGGCTCCGTAGCCTAAAATTTCGGCATAGATGCGGGCATTGCGGGTCAGGGCGTGCTCAAGTTCCTCAAGAATTAGGATTCCTGCCCCCTCCCCCAGAACAAACCCGTCGCGATCGCGATCAAAGGGCCGGGACGCACGGGTTGGGTCATCGTTGCGGCGACTCATGGCCCGGCACGAGACAAATCCTGCCACGCTGAGGGGGGTCACCGCCGCTTCCGTGCCACCGCAAATCATAGCCTTGGCATAGCCTCGCTGCACCCAACGGAAGGCATCGCCAATGGCATTGGAGCCTGCGGCACAGGCCGTCACCGTGCAGGAATTGGGCCCCTTGGCCCCCGTGTGAATGGCCGTCATCCCTGCTGCCATGTTGCCAATCATCATCGGGATCATGAAGGGACTGCAGCGATCGGGCCCCTTCGTCCGCAAAATCTCGTGTTGTTCCTCCAGCACCTTGAGTCCGCCAATGCCAGTGCCAATCACCACCCCAATATCGAACGCATTGGCAGGTGTGATCTCCAATCCAGCGTCCCTAAGGGCCTGGAGGCTGGCGCAGACACCGAACTGGGTAAAGCGGTCCATGCGCTTTGCTTCCTTGCGGTCAAGGTACTGATGGGGGTCAAAGTCTTTAACTTCGGCGGCGATGCGGCACTCGTGATCCGAGGCGTCAAAGAGGGTGATGGGGCCGACGCCGCTTTTACCGGCGATCAGGCCTTGCCAATAGGACGCAACGGTTGTCCCGAGGGGAGTTACTGCCCCCAAACCGGTGACGACAACACGGGAGAGTGGTCGAGATTGGTGCATTGCCATCAGACGGCCAGTTTTTTGGCATGAATGTAGTTGGCGGCATCCATGACAGTGACGATTTTTTCGGCGTCTTCGTCGGGGATTTCGATTTCAAATTTTTCTTCGAGCGCCATGACCAATTCCACGGTGTCCAGGGAATCGGCACCAAGGTCATCAGCAAAACTTGCCCCCGGCTTTACCGTGTCGAGATCTGCCCCGAGTTGGTCGGCTACAATCTTTTGCACATCTCTCAGTATGTCTTCACTGCTCATTAAGGTCTCGCTATGGGTAGAAACGAATATTGCGTCCCCCATTGTATCGAACTTCGTTCCCCTAACGCCGGGAAAGTTCGATAAAGTTCTGCCCAACTTTGAGGTCGAAGTTTGCCAGAAAGTCTTGCCCCAAAAGCCCTATGCCTAGGCGATCGGAAACGGCGACGGGCACATCTTGGGCGATCGCACTGCCAATGGCAATGGAGCGCATCAAACCAACGGGAAACTCCACCCTGCGCCCATCGGCAACCGTCCCGCTGATGCGACCCACTAGGGGAATTGCCAACTGCTCAGCCATGGAGCGGGTGATCAGGGTGCTGCTTGCTCCGGTATCCAGGATCATCTCGTAGGGACGGCCATTAAAGGTAACAGCGACGACGGGAATTCCCCGCTGCCGCCGCAAAATGGGCACCTGAACCGTGCGGCTCTGGGATGAACTGGGTTGAGGGTTGCGGCAAAGAGCGCCAAGGTCGATTTTTTGCCCTTGGCCGTTGACCATAAAACAGGGGGAGGCAGCTACTGGCAAGACCATGCCCCAAACAATGCCGCTCCAAAGAAATAACCCGTAGCGCCGTGCCCCTCTGCCTCCCATGGAACGTTTCCCCCGTTGGCTCTATCGTTGTGGTTTTAGACTCTGGCAATATTTTAAGCTTTTTTAATTTTTTGGGGTTTTCTGGCAACAACAAGGCATTTGGGTATTCTGGGAGAGCGGTGCGCAGCATTCCTAAGCTATGAAATTGCACATTGGTGGGCACCAGCCCCATCCTGACTGGAAAATTCTGGATATTGAGCCCCGCCCCGAGGTGGACTTTGTCGCCGATGCCAACGACCTCAGTCAGTTTGCCGATAATTCTATTGCCGAGATCTACGCTAGCCACGTGCTAGAGCACTTTCACTATGGCCTTGATGATGAACTGGCGTTCACCCTAGCGGAGTGGCATCGGGTTTTGCAGCCGGAGGGAAAGCTTTATGTGAGCGTGCCCAACTTGGAGATGCTGTGCTGGCTCTATCTGCACCCCGAACTGAGTGGGGAGGGACGGTACCAAATCATGCGCATGATGTTTGGGGGACAGGTAAATCCCTACGATGTGCACCGCGCGGGCTTGGATGAGGCAATTTTGTCCCAATACCTGCGGGTGGTGGGGTTTGCGTCCTACGAGCGGGTGCCATCCTTTGACCTGTTTCAGGACACCAGCACGATGGTGTTTCTCAGCTACCCCGTTAGTCTGAATATCGTTGCCTACAAGTAAGTCAAGGGGCGATCACCGCTAAGATCGGAGCCAATGGTTCTGCGGTTGATCATGCAAAATTTACGAATCCTCGGAGTTCTTGGTTTGGTTTCGGTGTTGGGCGCGGTGTGGGCTCTGGTGTACATGCCTGCGGCGGAAGCTGCCCTATTCTCGTTTTCGGGAACCCGTCCCAGCAACTTAGGCATTGCGCAGGGGCATCTGGGTGCTTGCCCGGCTACGCCCAACTGTGTATCCAGTCAGAGCTTTGATCCTGAGCATGCGATCGCCCCCTTTGCGGTGACCCAACCCCAACGGGCGATCGCCGATTTGGCAACGGCGGTTCAGGAGGCTAAGCGCACCGAAATTGTGACAAAAGATGACCGCTACCTCTATGCCGAATACACCAGTGCGATTATGGGCTTTGTCGATGATGTGGAATTTTACTACAATGCCGACAAGGGATGGGTGGAAGTGCGCTCTGCCTCCCGCCTGGGTGAGTCCGATCTTGGGGTGAACCGGCAGCGGATGGAAGCGCTGCGATCGCGTTTTAGGGAGTTGCAGAATCAGGGTTAGGTTATGAAGCCAGGCAAGGTTCCATCTCAGCCGCCAGCGGCACATCCAGAATTTTACATTCCCAAGCTTGTGTTCCTGGGATTTGTGACAGCCTACGTTTTTTCGGGATTCTGGCGGTACGATAACCTACTGTTCGTCCACAACTTCAACCTGATCATCCATGAGGCGGGGCACGCTATTTTTCGCCTCTTTGGTGAGTTTTTTATGTTTCTTGGCGGCACCTTGCTGCAACTGATGGTGCCCATCGGCATTACAGTGTACTTTTTGGTGCATCGGCAGTATTACTCCGGGGCGATCACCCTCCATTGGACAACAATTAACCTCCTCGATGTGTCCCGGTACATGAAAGATGCCCGCACCCAGCAAATTCCCCTCCTGGGGGGGGAGGCGGTCACCCACGATTGGTGGTGGCTGTTTGGGCAGATGAACCTCTTGCCCTACGATCAGCTGATTGGCAACGCAGTGTTTTTTATCGGCTTTCTCGTTTTTATGTGGGCGACATTTGTGGGGGTGTATCACTCGTGGGTGGCTCCGCCAAAGCCCTGACCAGTTCAATACTTCGGGATGTTCCTAGGCGGGTTGCGCCAGCCTCCACAAGGGCGATCACCTGCTCCAACGTTCGGATGCCCCCTGAAGCCTTAATGCCCACCCGCCCGCGACTCCACGTGCGCAACTGCTGCACCATCGCTACGGTTGCTCCTCCGGCCCAGCCGGTACTGGTCTTGAGAAAAGCCACCCCCGCATCAAGACAAAGCTCCACCGCCCGGTGCTGCTCCTCGGGGGTGAGAACCGCCAGCTCTAAAATTGCCTTAACCGGTACTTTGGTATCTTCTACAATCGTGGCCAATTCCCTATGGAGGCGATCGCTCTCCCCGGCCCGCAACCAACCTAAATTAATCACCACATCCAGCTCTTGGGCCCCGCCATCGACTGCCTCTAGGGCTTCATAACGCTTGACCGCCGGTGTTGTTGCCCCGCAGGGAAAGCCAATTACTGTCACCACCCGCACCCTTTGCCGGTAGAGCAATTCCGCTGCCAACGGAACGTAGCTGGGAAATACGCACACCCCAGCAAAACCATGGTGCACCGCCTCAGCACACCACTGATGCACCTGTTCTGGGCCGGCCGTTGCCGATAGCAACGTGTGATCAATGAGGGGGATCGGGTCTATCATAGGAACTCTAACCTGCTACAACCATAATTAACTATCTTTATTCCTTTACCATAAGCTATGCATATATCAGAACTAGACGAAATAGACTCCTCCGTAGCCGAGCTTATTTCCCAGGCTCGCATCGAACTTGAGCAAAAGCGCCTGCAGCAGCGCCGCGAGCAACAAATTCAGGAGCTTTTGCAACAAATAGTTAGCCGCATTGAGCCCAACTTGCAAAAAGTTGAAGCGGTTCTCAAGGAATTTGCCGATGATGACCGCAGCGAAACCAAAGCCAAACTCCAACAGAAAGCTAAGGAGTTACGCCAAAAGCTAGAAGAAGCCCCCCTCTTGGCCGAGCAAAAAGCCGACCTGCAATTCCTGGTGAGTGAGGAGCGGCTCCTCGAAGAGCAGGAGCAGGAATTCTTGAATCAGTGGCGACAAGACCTAAAATCTGACCTCATCGATATGATTGAAGAGCAACAGGACTTCTTTAGTGCCACCGATGCTGCTGTGGCGGTGAAGGCCTACCTCTCCGACCTCAAGGCCATCAACGCCCTTGAAGAAGTTGTTGAGGCGCTCATGAATCAGATTAATGCCAAAAGTGGCGAGGGACCCGTAGCCAAGCTGCGCGGCAGCTACGAGCAAACCTTGACCTTTATTTACAACAAGGCCATGGAAAATCGTTCCAAGGTCGATCGGGCTCCCGATGTCAAGCCCACTGTGCGCCATCGCAAGTCCAGCGCTCCGCCTCTGCTGTACGAGGATCTCGCAGGCAAAGTGATTGTCTTTGGTGGGCACGACCGGCTCTACACAGCTACCCGTACCCGTTTGCGGGGATCCCAAGTGAACCTGATTTGGTATACGGAGCAGGACGGACTGCAACTGGCCTCCCAGGGGGAAGAGCAGGTGGGCAATGCGGACTTGGTTATCATCGTTGCGGGATATGCCAGCCATTCCCTTACGGAGCGGGCGATGGAGGCTTGTCGCCGGGCTAACCAGACCTTTGAGATTGTAAACACTAAGGGCATGACCCGGATTTTGGAGACCATCGAAACGGGACTAAAGGCCCAACAGCTCAAGAAGCACTTCAATGGTTCTTCCAACTAATTGCTTGGGGTTTGACTTTAGGGTGTCCCGTGGTACTATTTTGATCCGATTTGATCCGGATAAATCGTTAGCAGAAGGACGCATAGCTCAGTGGTAGAGCACTACCTTGACACGGTAGGGGTCACAGGTTCAAACCCTGTTGCGTCCATTTACAGGAGTACTTAGAAAGGCTAGTTTTGAAAGGTTAGTGAAGAGCACAAGTGAGCGCAAGGGGAAGAACTCAAAGTAATGAGGATTTTTCATTTTGGCGCAAGTAGTGCACGATCGCCTGCAAACCCCAGCGGTAGCTGTCGGCACCGAGACCCGCGATCTGGGCGATCGCCACGGGAGCGATGTAAGAGTGGTGGCGAAATTCTTCCCGCTTGTGAATGTTACTTAAGTGCACCTCAAGGGTGGGAATGCCTACGGCGGCGATCGCATCCCTCAGGCAAACGCTGGTGTGGGTGAGTCCGCCGGGATTGATCACCAAGCCGTGATGGACGCCTCGTGCCTGGTGGATGGCATCGATCAATATGCCTTCGTGGTTGGACTGGAGGGTGGCAGCAGTTATTCCCAGGGACTGGGCTTCTCGGTGCAGCATGGCATTGATATCTTCAAGGGTTTGGGAGCCGTAGAGGTGGGGCTCCCGAGTACCCAGGAGATTGAGGTTGGGGCCGTGCAGAACCAGAATGGAGAGCATTAGGACGCAGAAACCAGCAAACCGCTGTGGCGCAGTAGGGGTTCGGTGCTGGGCTGACGACCACGGAATGCTTCAAACACTGCCATCGGATGGGCACTGCCTCCCATGCCCAAGATTGTCTGCCGATACTTTCGACCCAACTGGGCGATCGCCCCATCATTATCGAGCCCAACCTCTTCAAAGGCGGCAAAGGCATCGGCACTGAGGACTTCTGCCCACTTATAGCTGTAGTAGCCCGCGGCGTATCCTCCGGCAAAAATGTGGCTGAAGGCGCAAAGGAATTGGTCTTCAGGGAGGGGAGGCAAGACCATGGTCTTCGCCGCCAAGCGCGATCGCACTTGGGCAGGGGTTTCCGTACCCTTGGGGTCGTAGCGATGGTGCAATTCCAAATCCACCATGGCAAAGTGCAGTTGCCGCAGCATAGCCGAGCCACTCATGAAGTTCCGGGCTGCCAAAAGTTTTTGGAAGTAGTGCTCTGGCAAAGTTTCGCCGGTCTGATAGTGCCGTGCCATGCCCATGAGGGTAGCTCGGTCATAGCACCAGTTCTCCATGAATTGACTGGGTAACTCCACGGCATCCCACTCGATGTTGTTGATTCCGGACGCCCCGGCGAAGTCCACATGGGTCAGCATGTGCTGCAATCCATGGCCGAATTCGTGGAACAGAGTTGTCACTTCGCCAAAGGTCATCAGGCTGGGTTTATCGTCTACGGGAGGGCTCTGGTTGCACACGAGGTAGGCAATGGGGTGACGCAGAACAACTTCCGTACCTTGGCGCCGCCGCACTCGCCCAAGGCAGTCGTTCATCCAGGCCCCACCGCGCTTTTCCATCGGACGGCTGTAGGGATCGAGATAAAAAGAGGCGATGGGTTCCTGCTGTTCATCGAGAATCTGGAAATAGCGCACATCGGGATGCCAAAGGGGGGCGGCACCGTCGGCAGGAACTACCTGCACACCAAAAAGACGTTGAATCAGCCCGAAAAGACCGGCTAGCACCTGTTCTAGGGGGAAGTAGGGACGTAGTTCTTCAGCGGTGAATTCAAACTTTGATTCCCGCAACCGCTCGGACCAAAAGGCGATATCCCAGTGTTGGAGTGGTTGCTGTTCGCCTTGGGAGCGAGCGAATTCCCGCAGGGCTTCTAGCTCCTGCTGTGCGAAGGGATAGCTTTTCTGACGGAGTTCTTCTAGGAGGGCTTCGGCGCGGGTAACATCGCCGGCCATCTTGCGCGTCAAGCTCAGGGAGCCGTAGGAGGGGAATCCCAAAATTTCGGCTTTCCGTTGGCGCAGTTCCAAAATCCTCTGGATCAGGGACGTATTGTCGTAGTTACCGGATGCGGCCCGGCTGACAAAGGCGCGATAGAGCTTTTCCCGCAGATCCCGCCGCCGACTGTGCTGCATGAACGGTGCATAGCTGGGAAAGTCGAGGGTGATGCACCAGGGGCCCTGCTCTGGGGTGGCTTTACCATCGCCATCGAGGCGGGCAGCTTGGGCGGCGATCGCCAAAAGACTGGACGGGAGCCCGGCAACCTCGTCGGGTTGGGTGAGGGTCATGGAGAAAGCCTTGGTGGCATCCAAAACGTGATTGGAGAATTGCGTTGAGAGGTCAGCCAACTCCATCTGAATCTGATTGAATTGTTCCTTGAGGGCTCCATCGAGGGAGACGCCAGACAGTTCGGCATCGCGTAGGGCAGCGGTGACAATGCGCTGTTGGGCCCCATCGAGACCTTCCCAAGCGTCGCTGTGACGGATTTTTTTGAATCCTTCGTAAATAGGGCGACTTTGGCTGAAGCGATTGAAAAACTGAATCACTTGGGGTTGGACTTGGCGGTGCACTTCCCGCAGTTCGGCGCTGTTTTTGACGCTCAGCAAATGCTCTAAAACGCCCCATGCCCAGCCGATCCGCTCGGAAATGAGTTCTAGGGGTTCCACAAAATCTTCCCAAGTGGGCGCCTCTAGGGCCGTGATGCTCTGTTCTAGGACGCTCAGGCGCTGTTCTACCTCCTCCAGCAGAGTTGTCATTCCTGGAATAACATGTTCGGGGAGAATCGCGGCAAATGGGGGAATGCCCTGTCCGATGAGGAGGGGATTGGTCATAGAACGGTGGGTCGGCGATAGAATACGTGCCTAGTTTATCACGGAGGGCAGGTTGCCCAGATTTGGGGCTTTGGATTTCAAATTTTGATTTAAGACATTAGGCTTGAAACTCTCGGGCGGCGGCCCGGGCGATCGCATCGCAGGCATCGTTGCCTTGATTGCCCGCGTGGCCACGTACCCATTGCCACTGCACGTAGGGGCGGTTCAGGCGATCGAGGTGTTGCCACAGGTCGTGGTTTTTGACCGGTTGCTTGCTGGCGGTACGCCATTGATTTTTTTTCCAGTTGTGGATCCAACGGCTGATGCCATCGAGGACATAGCGGCTATCGGTATAGAGGGGAACGGGGTCGCTGCTGTCCTGAATGAGCTCTAGGGCCTGGATTGCCCCTTGGAGCTCCATGCGGTTGTTGGTGGTATGGGCAGAGCCTCCCTGCCATTGGGCCGTAGTGCCGTCGCTGTACTCGGCGATGACGGCCCACCCCCCCGCCCCCGGATTGCCTAGGCAGGAACCGTCGGTGTAGAGGGCTTGGATTTTTTTTTAGCGGTGGGGCTGACTTGGGGTAGGGGAGCAGCAAAAGTGGTGCGATCGCCCTCAAGCTCAACGGCTACGGCACCCTGAAAGTCGGGAATCGGGGGCTGTTTAACGATCTTGATCTGGAGGTGGGTCAGGCGGGGCTCGGTGAAGAGTTCTGCGGCGATCGCCCCGGCTAGCCGTTCGATCAGTTTGTACTTGCCCGTTTGGATGTGGTGATGGATGGCAGCAATGGCGGTGCGGTAATCGTAGGTGTCGGCAATGTCATCGCTGGTGGCGGCGGCGAACCAGTCCAGGGTAAGCTGGGCATCGACCGTAAACCACTGACCCAAAACCTGTTCTTCGGGCAGCAGACCCACATAGCCATAGGCGCGCACACCAGTGAGGTGGATTTTGGTTTCGGTCATGGCTTTGGCTCCAGGCAAGCGCTAAGGTGATGGGTGAAGTTGCTATTTTAAATCATGGTACGACCTGCGGTAACGGTTGGCGTGGCGCTCCTTTGGAATCAGACGGGCGATCGCCTTTTGATTAGCCAGCGATCGCCGGGAAGTGATTTTGCGGGGTACTGGGAATTTCCGGGCGGCAAGGTGTTGCCCGGCGAATCCATTGCCGACTGCATCCGCCGGGAGGTGGAGGAGGAACTAGGGGTCGTCGTGTCCGTAGGGCCGCTGCTGCTCAACGTGACCCATGCCTACGACCACAAAACCGTGACCCTTGCGGTGCACCATTGCCAGGTGCCGGGGGGGGCGATCCCGGAGCCACGCCAGTGTCAGGCGGTGTGCTGGGTGGCGGTAGCGGATTTGGCTTCCTACCAGTTTCCGGCGGCCAATAGCGTCATTTTGCAACAGCTAGGGCAAGGAGGCTGTCCCCCATGGCCCTAGTACCGGTGGACGCAGCGGCCCAGCGGGCACTAGATCTTATTGCGGGGCCGCGGGCAACGGAGTTCGTTCCCCTGTCGAGGGCGGCGGGGCGGGTGGT
>DBAX01000012.1 GCA_002291895.1 Cyanobacteria bacterium UBA999 | reverse complement strand
TCGTACATCATTACAATGCTTTACTTCGCCCATGACCATGACTATTTAGCACTACCAATTTCCTTCCCCCCCGACAAAGGGGATCCAAGATGACAATTTCTTAGCAGAAATCCTAATGCAGCCTTGTCTCTAGGGATTGACCATACAGCTATTGGAATTGCCCGTACGAAGAACAGTCTTGGTCTTTATTGCGATGTCTTGGGATTGGAAGTAACGGGTTCCAGTGAGAACCTCGGAACCGAGCAGGAGCACCTCAACAACGTCTTTAGGGCCAGACTGAGCATAACTAGTTTAAAGGCATCCCGAGGTCTGGGGCTGGAGTTTCTGGAATACCTTGCGCCACCGGGAGGGAGACCTGCTCCCCGGGATATCAAACCCAACGACGTTGTATATTGGCAGACAACTTTGGTCGCAAACAACCTAGATGCGTTGGTCAAAAACTTTCAAAAAGCCGGAATCACCTCTACGTTACCTATCGTTCGTAGAACTTCTAGGAATGATTTTGGTTTTTCCAAGGTGGCACTCATCAAGGATATTGATGGCCATAGTTTACGGCTGGTTGAGCGGTAGGCACTTTTGTACTTAATGGTGAAATGCTATCTGCAAATCTGCGGCGCGATCGCCCATTTAAGAAGTGGGTAGGAGCGATCGCCCCTGCACCTTACGTAGCACCCCAGCTTCAAAGCGATAGCCAACGTTGCGTACTGTTTGAATTAAGCTAGGTTGTTGGGGATCTAACTCCAACTTCTTTCGCAGGGAGAGGATATGGGTATCTACGGTGCGGGGATTATTAATCTCATCGGGCCAAGCACGTTCGAGCAAGTCAGCCCGGCTAATGGGCATCCCTTCTGACTGGGTGAGGACATAAAGCAAGCTAAATTCCTGGGGTGTGAGGTCAATTACCTGCCCCTGCCAGCGTACTTGGCGCTGTACCAAGTCTATTTTGAGGTTGCCGTAATCTAAAACCATGGGCGGGTGGGACAGGCGCGATCGCCGCAGCAGGGCTTCGACACGGGCCAAAAACTCCTGCATCCCAAAGGGCTTGCAGAGGTAATCATCAGCTCCAGCCTTCAATGCAGCCACAACCTCCGACTCCTGGGTGCGTCCAGAAATCATTAGAACCAGCGAGCGCTTTTGCCCAAACAACCAGCGACACAACTCCACACCGTCTCCGTCGGGCAACTCCGAACTCAACACCACCAAACTAGGTTGCTGCCTTTGGAAAAGACTCTTAAACTGTCGGGCACTGGTCGTCTGGGAAACGTGATGCCCCACCTGCTGTAGGTGCCACCCCAATAGGGACGCTAGGTTTGGATTGCCTTCGACAATTAAAATACTCACGCAACAGTACAGCTTAATTATGATGGGATCATAACGCGACCTCCCAAACCATTCTGTAACTGGAGCTACTGTGACCTACCGCAATCCAGCCCCAACGGTTGACATCATCATCGCCCTGTGCGATCGCCCCCAACAGCCCATTGTTTTGATCGAACGCCGCAATCCTCCCCATGGGTGGGCCCTGCCCGGCGGCTTTATTGACTATGGCGAAAGCATTGAAAGTGCCGCTTGCCGGGAAGCAAAGGAAGAAACCAGTCTTGATGTTCAAATAATTCGTCAGCTCCATGCCTACTCTGATCCCAGCCGCGATGCGCGTCAGCACACTATCAGCATTGTTCTCATTGCTGAAGCTAAGGGTACTCCTGTGGCCGCCGACGATGCCCTCAATATCGGCGTCTTCGATCTCCATCGCCTGCCCCAATTCCTCTGTTTCGATCACAACCGCATTTTGCACGATTATTGCTGTTACCGACGAACGGGCATGCTCCCCACCTACGCCACGCCTTGTCAAGATTGAATGGGAATGCTATCTTTTTAGCTCCGAGGGGAATTAGCTCAGTTGGTAGAGCGTTGCGATCGCACCGCAAAGGTCAGGGGTTCGAGTCTCCTATTCTCCATAGATTTTCCATAATTTTCCTGCTCCATTGGCAATGCAAGAACAGTGTGGTGGTTCATTGCTGCGTGGCAGAAAGTACCGTAGATCTATACAGGTTAGTAGCTAAAGGCATCTCAACCAAATGAGCGATCGCCAGTTCCTAGCCTGAGTACCGTGGCACTTGCTATCCAGACATTCGTAGAGCTTTACCAAACCCATAAAAAGAGCATCAAACTGAGGGAAAATCACTATTTTTCGGACATTCTTCAAATTTTTATCCAGGAATCAAGCTACTCCTAGGGAGAAGTCTTAGACAGTTTCAGGAAGTTTTCTTGCCTCTCGTTCCCTGGAAAATTATCCTGTAATATGCACTTGTCATTACCGCATTTACTACGAATCCCACCCAAATGAAACTCAGCGAGCAAACTATTAGATTACTCAATCAAATAGATTACTTAATCACAGTTTACTCTTAGTTTGATCGGGAACTACTACCAAAAACCTGAAACCAACAGCGCCGTAGTACTCCGCGATCAATGGAAACCAAAAAGACGATGCCAAAGACGCCCCCATAAAAGTGGGACATGATTGATATTGTCTCCCCCACGGCGGAACGCCGACCACGACGAGTATCCCAGATGAAGAAGCCTAAATAGGAACCCAGAAAAGCACAAAACATCATAAAGAAAGACGCGATCGCCCCCAAAACAATTGCCGAAATTCCGCCGGATGCACCTAGGGCATTGCATCCAGAGTAGTGTCGGTAGCGTATTCCTACAAGGATATCGGATCCCATCGCACTAACAGGTACTAGGTTCGGCGCGAAACCAGCACGGCAGTCTAAGAAATTTCCAAGTCCCTTAATCTTTGCCGCCCAGCCCTTGAAGGGATCTCCCTTTGACATTCCAAACTGCAATTTTCACCACCCGAGGCACTAGGAATTGATTCGCCAACCGATTTACAAAAGTATACAAAAACCATGCGATGGGAACTTGCTGCGAAGAAAGAAAATAATTCTTTGGAAAAGCCTCTTTTCCGTGAAGCACTCGTAACATGCATGGCATGAGTGCTTCATAGGGGCTTTGATTTACGTTCATGGAGTTGTAGCCGATGACCTTGGATTCTGTTTCTTTATCACGCCTACAGTTTGCCCTTACAGCTATTTTTCACATGCTTTGGCCCGTACTGACTACGGGTATGGCAATTTTCCTGATCATTGTTGAGGGGCTGTGGCTCAGAACGCGCAACCCGGACTATTACCGCCACGCACGATTTTGGGCCAAGCTCTACGTCCTCAATTTCGGCATTGGCGTAGCATCTGGGCTGCCGATGGCATTTCAGTTTGGGATGAATTGGGCTCCATTTTCTGAGGCGGTGGGTGACTTCTTTGGCACCATTTTGGGCTTTGAGGGCACGATGGCCTTCATGCTCGAAGCCAGCTTTTTGGGGATCATGCTTTTCGGTTGGGAAAGGGTTCCCCCTTTGGTGCATTTCATGTCCACGGTTTTAGTGGCCTTTGGTGCCAACCTTTCCACGTTCTGGATTCTCACCGCCAATTCTTGGTTGCAAACCCCCGCTGGCGGACAGTTTATCGATGGCAAATTTATCGTTAAAGATTTCTTTGCTGCCATTGGCAATCCCTTCATGCGCAACAGCGTGCTGCACATGTTTTTTGCCACTCTGGAAACATCGCTCTTTGTCATTGGCGGCATTAGTGCTTGGTATCTTCTGAAAAA
This sequence comes from Cyanobacteria bacterium UBA999, assembly GCA_002291895.1. Lineage (GTDB taxonomy): Bacteria > Cyanobacteriota > Cyanobacteriia > Pseudanabaenales > Pseudanabaenaceae > UBA999. The sequence continues at coordinate 8,093 of DBAX01000012.1, read as the reverse complement.
ACGCCACGAAGAGTTCTTTAAGAAATCCTTGCAAATTGTTTTGGCCATGGCGATCGCCGTTGCCCCCCTGCAAATTTTTATTGGTCACCTCAGTGCTGAGCAGGTGTACCACTACCAGCCAACCAAGTTGGCAGCCATGGAAGCCCAGTGGGAGACAATTCCCGCCGGACAGGCTGCCGATTGGAGCCTCTTGGCACTACCCAACGACAGGGCTGGACGCAATGACTGGGAGATCACAATTCCCAAGGCCCTAGGTTTGCTTTTGGAGCTAAAAATCAAGCTTTCTGAGCCCGTTCAGGGGCTCAATACCTGGGCATCGGCGGATCGTCCTCACCTCGTCGGTCTTATCTACTACTCCTTCCGCACGATGGTAGCGATCGGGCTATACTTGGCGACCCTAATGGCGGTTAGTGTGGTGCAGTGGTGGCGCGGGCAGCTTGACCGCTATCGTTGGCTCCTCTGGGGATGGATTTGGGCAGCTCCCATGGGCTACTTAGCAGTGGAGACAGGTTGGATTGTCCGTTGTGTTGGTCGCCAGCCCTGGACGGTCTACGGTCAGATCCGCACGGTTGATGCGGCGTCAAACCTTCCCCCCGCAGAAATTCTGATCTCCCTAGTGGGAATCACCGCAATTTACCTATTCTTCTTTGTGTTTGCGCTCTACTTTGGCAGCCGGATTATTCGCAAAGGTCCAGACCTGACGTTGCATCCACCGCACAATAGCGTCCTCGCAGTGCAACATCTGCCAAATCAACGGCCCGCCACGGAGTCGATTTAATACAAGGAGCTTTTTTGATGGAGCCATTACAATTTTTTCTCCCCCAATTGTGGTTTTTTATTTTAGGTCTGTTCCTGTTTCTTTACGTCCTTCTGGACGGATTTGATTTGGGGGTCGGCATACTGTCGATAACGGCCTCAAGTGAAGAGCGTCGCAGCATCCTGATGACCAGCCTGGGAAATGTTTGGGATGCCAACGAAACCTGGCTTGTGCTGATGGGGGGATCGCTGTTTGGGGCCTTTCCCCTAGCCTACGGCACGATTCTTAATGCTCTCTACTTACCTGCGGTAATTATGGTTGTAGGACTGCTTTTTCGGGCAGTTTCCTTCGAGTTCCGTGAAAATGCTGAGCAGAAATTTCTATGGAACTATGCTTTTGGTGTGGGAAGTTTTTTGGCTGCCCTTGGACAGGGTTTTGCCCTTGGGGCTTTGTTTGAAGGAATTCAGGTGGACGGAGCAGGGCATTTTGTTGGCGGCATGTTCGACTGGCTAACGTGGCGATCGCTCCTGGTATCCCTAACCTTGGTGCAGGCCTATGTCCTCGTGGGGTCAACCTATCTGATCATGAAAACCACAGGCGACCTGCAAAAAACCCATTTCCGCACTGCCAAAATTGCCACTATCACGACATTTTTGGGAGCTGTTTTCATCACTGTTTCCACGCCAGTTTTGTCTGAGGAACTGCGGGTTCATGTTTTTGAGGGCGATCTCGTTTACATTTTCCAGATGATTCCGCTGGTGGGTGCTTGGCTGGCTTGGTCTCTCTTTCGCAGCTTGCAAAAGGCCCAGGACATCGCCCCTTTTATTTGGACCGTGGCCTTGTTTTTGCTATCGTTTATCGGCTTGGGCTTCTTGATTTTCCCCTACGTTATTCCGCCCAAGATCACCATTTACCAAGCGGCGGCATCGCCCAGTTCCCTGGTATTTATGGCGCTGTTTGTGGGCTTTTTAATTCCAATTTTGCTCGCCTACACCCTGTTTAACTATGCGGTATTCCGGGGCAAGGTAGTCGCAGCGGAGGAGTAAAGTTCCAGCCACGTCACCTCAGGGGGGCAGTTGAAGCGTCCCGGCATGTAAGTGCCAAGGCCGCGGTTGACGTAGAGATGCTGCTGCCCAACGCGGTGCAACCCCTCTGCCCACTCCCAGTGCTTCACGACCTTATGGCAGTTGGCCCGCTCGGAAGGCATCGAATGGAGCAACCACCGGGGAGGCTGCCAGTCTGCTAGGCGGGCCAAAACCGGCCCCATTCCGGGAATGACGATCTGTCCGCCGTGGGTGTGCCCCGAAAGCTGTAGGGCGATGGGGTAGGCCGAAAATTCCAGCACGCTGTCGGGGTTGTGGGAGAGCACAAGGCAGGGTTGGCTGACGTTAACGTTGGCCATTGCCGCCGCGACGCAAAAGGCTCGATCCCAGTAGTCGGGCATTCCTAGGAGTTGCAGATTGCCCCCGGCTATGGGGTGGGCGACTTCGTTCCAGAGGGTGTGAATGCCAATGTGGGATAGGGTTTCGGTAATGAGGGTTCGCGAGTGGGGGTAGTGCAGGTCGTGGTTACCCAAAACCGCGTAGACGCCATGGCGACTCTCCAGGTGCTTGAGAAAGCGCACTAAATGGGTGATGGGCTGGGGATCGTCCGTAACAAAGTCGCCCGTTAGCACCACCAAATCCGGTTCCCAACGGTTGCTTGCGGTAATTGCTTGGCGGAGAAGGCGGTCGGACAGGCGCTTACCGTCGTAGTGAAAGTCCGTAAGATGACTAATTTTAACTTTATTGGGAACGAGATTTGCAATGGCGATCGCCACCGTTTCAACTTTGAGCCTTCCGGCAAGGTATTTTTGAATCAATGGCCTATCCTCACCGATGCGCCCAACCTTCGTTAGGATGTACCGTAGCGGTTTCGCTGAAAGCTCGTAAGTATATTTGCGTACACTTATCTTAAGAATTCCTTAATTCCCGACACCACCCCGACACCACAATGGTTCCATTTCTTGGGACTGCGGCAGCGATCCAGCTCGCCCTTCCTCCCGTAGACCAGCAAACTGAATATTGGAGTTGCGGCCCCAATGCCGCAGCCCGTCTCCTGCGGTTCTACGGCCACGCTGTTACCTACGGTCAGCTCAAAGCGTCCGTGGCGCCCCTGTTTTCGGTGCCCCCCCGCTTGCGCCATCCCCTCACTAATGAATGGATGCCGGTGCGCACCGGTGTGGCTCCGCGCCAATTGCAGCAGCTTCTGTCCCGCTGGGAGGGCGATCGCATCCGGTTGGATCATCGTGCTTCCCTTTCCCAACTGCAGACGCTTCTATCCCAAAGGACTCCGGCGATCGCCCTGATTCGGGTCGGCACCTTTCGCCTTAGCACGGTGTACCAAGCACCCCTACTCCACTGGGTGGTGGTCAGTGGGATCGATCCCCAACAGCAACGGATCACCTATGTGGATACCGATGGACGCTCCCGCACTATGGCGATCGCCACTTTTCAACAGCAGTGGCACTTTCGGGTCGAGCATCCCCTGCTGCGCACCGTCCTAGCTAGCCAGCAGGTGCATCCCGGCACCCTCATTTGGCGCGATCGCCCTTAGGACAGATCCCCTGCCTCAGCCAAGCGTTCCCGTAACCGATGGGCTAAGATGGGGTAATGATCCTTAACAAATTCTTTTTCGTGGAGCGGCACCGTGAAGAGCAACGGCAACAATAACAACGGCAACAATAACAACAAGCGCTGGCGATCGTGGGGGCTGTACCTGCTTATCGGCATTGTGGTGATCACCCTGGCAACAGCCCTTTTTGACAACCAACCCCAAACCCAGGGGGAATGGCGCTACAGTCAGTTGCTGGAAGCCATCCGGACTAAGGACACTCCTGTCAGCCGTGTCATCCTCAGTTCCGATCGCACCTATGCCGAGGTTACGGTTTCCGGCGGCGCTGAAGGTAAAAAGAAGGTGCGGGTCAACCTCCCCAACGACCCCGATTTCACCAAGATCCTGCGGGAAAACAACATTGAGTTGGATGTTGCACCCCGCCGCAACGATGGAGCCTTTACCCAAACCCTGACCAACCTTGTTATTCCGATCCTGATTTTGGTGGGGATCTTCTTCCTGCTGCGTCGGGCCCAAGTGGGTCCCGGCAGCCAAGCGATGAATTTTGGCAAGTCCAAGGCTCGGGTACAAATGGAACCCCAAACCCAAGTCACCTTCGGGGATGTAGCAGGCATTGAGCAGGCTAAATTTGAGCTGACCGAGGTAGTGGACTTCCTCAAGAACCCAGAGCGGTTCACCGCAGTGGGTGCCAAGATCCCCAAGGGGGTGCTGCTGGTGGGCCCTCCCGGAACGGGCAAGACTCTCCTTGCCCGGGCCGTGGCCGGCGAAGCTGGAGTACCCTTTTTTAGCATCTCTGGCTCTGAGTTTGTGGAGATGTTTGTGGGCGTTGGCGCTTCCCGGGTGCGCGATCTATTCGAGCAGGCCAAGGCCAACGCACCCTGCATTGTGTTCATCGATGAAATTGATGCGGTTGGACGGCAGCGGGGTGCTGGGCTCGGCGGTGGTAACGATGAGCGGGAGCAAACCCTGAATCAGCTCCTGACTGAGATGGATGGGTTTGAGGGCAATACGGGCATTATCATCATTGCCGCCACCAACCGCCCCGATGTCTTGGATGCTGCCCTGCTCCGTCCCGGCCGGTTCGATCGCCAGGTGGTGGTGGATCGCCCTGACTTTGCCGGACGGCTGGAAATTCTCCAAGTTCATGCCCGGGGTAAAACCCTCTCTAAGGATGTAGATGTGGAGAAGATTGCCCGGCGAACCCCTGGATTTACCGGTGCCGATCTGTCGAACCTGCTCAACGAAGCTGCTATCCTGGCTGCCCGTCGCAATTTGACCGAAATCTCCATGGACGAGGTCAATGATGCGGTGGATCGCGTTTTGGCTGGACCCGAAAAGAAGGATCGCGTCATGAGCGAGAAGCGTAAAAAGCTGGTGGCTTACCATGAAGCTGGCCATGCCCTAGTGGGTGCGCTCATGCCCGATTACGATGCCATCCAAAAGGTAACGATCATTCCCCGCGGGCGTGCCGGGGGCTTGACCTGGTTTCTCCCCACTGAGGAGCGGATGCAGAGCCGCACCTATCTCCAAAACCAAATGGCCGTGGCCCTGGGTGGACGCATTGCCGAAGAGCTGGTTTTTGGTGAGGAGGAAGTGACCACGGGTGCGTCTAGTGACTTGCAGCAAGTAGCCGCGATCGCCCGCCAGATGATTACCCGCTTTGGCATGAGTGATCGCCTTGGTCCTGTGGCCCTGGGTCGGGCCAGCGGCAACATGTTCCTCGGGCGCGACATTGCCGCCGAGCGCGATTTCTCGGAGGAGACCGCCGCCATCATTGATGATGAAGTTGGGCAGTTAGTGTCCCGGGCCTATGCCTGTGCCAAAAAACTGCTCCAGGACAATCGCCATGTGCTGGATCGGATTGCCACCCTGCTCATCGAGCGCGAAACCGTTGATGCCGAGGAGCTACAGCAGATCCTTGACGATAGCGACTTACACCTAGATGCGGTACTTGCTTCCTAGACCGCCCATGGGCAGCGGAGTCCTAGCTTGAAATCTCAATCTCCTGGGGTGCGACCTCAGGAGACTTTTTATGCATTCGCCTAGCCCGTTCGCAACACTTGCGGTAAGCAAGTTCCATCGCATCCGCCGGAGCGTGGGCTTCGCTCGTCAGAGAATGGGGCGCGGCACCTGCTTGGAGCTTTACCGCATCGTTATCCTGGAGAAACGTTTTCCTGACATCCCCAGCCATCCAAGCATCTACCAAGGGCGTCTTCAGGAAAGTACGCGCATGCTGCCATAGGGTAATCGTCTTTGATTCACTGATAGGAATATGGGCGAGGTAAAGGGCAAATTGGATGCCGCCAAATTTCAGGTCTACCCGCGTGATGTTGGGTAGGTAGAACGTGGCCCGAAACGACCCCTCCGGAAAGCGATCGCCCAGGATCCACTTCAAGGAGTAGGCCGGTTTCGTATCAAAGTAAATCATCCCCGAGGCGGTCCACTCCCCCTCCTCCAACGCATAGCTGGGCACCATGGGAGCTTCCTTGCGCCCGAAGGCCGTGGCATGGACAAAGGAAGCATGGGCCATGTCAATGGTGTTGGCTATGACGCGGCTGTAGTGACCGTCCCAGTGGAATGTGCCGCCGATAGTACGCCACCGAGGATCGCCGTATTCGGCAAAGGGAGGGATTCCCGGGCAGTCTTCTATGGGCGCATCACCCCAGAAGAGCCAAATCAGCCCCTGGGCTTCGCGGACAGCATAGGACTTGAGGTGGGCAAGGCGTGGGATCGCCACCTTTTCGGCGTTGGCAGGAATGTGTAGGCAGGTGCCATCGGAGCCGTATTGCCAGCCATGGTAAGGGCAGTGGAGGCAGTCGCCCTCCACCCAACCGCCGGCCAATTGGGTGCCCCGATGCTTGCAGCGTCCCTCAAGGGCGATCGCCCTACCGGACGCATCACGGTACAAAACCAATTCATGGCCCATAAGGCAAACCGCCTGGGGCTGTTTTGGTTTCAGGGAGTTGCTCAAGGCGATCGCATACCAAAAATTGGGCACTAATGCTTCAGCGGACGATGTCTCCGGCAAGGAGTGGGGCGCGTCGCGGTTTGGCACAGATTTAACCATGGTTGTTGGGGAATTTTTTGTAACAGTATCAGGTTTTTTTGCCCCATGGAAATGCCCCACAATTCTAGTCAGACGTAACTCCATTGCCTAGTATTGCGATGTTTTAAGTCAAGGCTGATGAAAAGTGTAAGAAGTTTTACTTTTTGGCAAATGTCCCATTTAATAGATGCCGACGCACCTGTCTTGGTTACGGCACCTATGACCTTTTTCCACCTTGTATCCCTGAGCGTTTTCATTTTTTTCCTCATTGGTTTTGTCTTGCCATTGATACGCCTATGGATGCGTTCGGGAACCTTTGCTATGGCCTTTGGGCGATCGCAGGATCCCATTCAAAAACTGGTGGGTGCGGCGATCGCCACCTACATGACCGCCCTGTGTGCCTGGGCGATCTGCTATGCCATCGGTGGGGCTGCTGTGGTCGGCGTATGGTCAACACCACGGGGGGTGCAGTTTGTGGGCTGGGCTCTCCTGGTAGTGGGACTCACCATCGTAGCCATAGCCCAAGCCCAAATGGGTCTCTCCTGGCGAATGGGGGTAGCACCGGAACCTACTGCGTTGGTGGTAACCGGACTTTTTCGCTGGTCGCGCAACCCCATTTATAGCGGTATGTTGACCACGTTGGCGGCATACCTGTTTCTGAGTCCGTGCCCATGGATTGTGATGGGGTGGTTGCAGTTTGCCCTACTCATTGCGATCCAAACCACCTATGAAGAGCAGGCAATGCTTACCCTTCACGGGCAGGATTATCAGGAATATCGGGCCCGGGTGGGGCGATTTTTTCCCCGCTGGCAGGCTGCTACTGGGGTGGGGGAGCCCACAGTAGGTTGATTTAATTTTCCTCGGTTTCCGAGCTGATTTCCCATGGCATGAAAATTGCTTTCAGGGTGGGAAAAGGGAATGTCTTTTCATGTCTCGGCTGAGGGTGACGACGATTACAATTCTCGGAACCTAGGTTCCGGTTCTTCCTTTTTGCCGCAATGGGGTTGGTTTTTATGCTGCGTACTAATTTACGGGTTTCGTTTTTTGCCGTCCTTAGTGTGGGGGCTTTGCTTTGGACTGCGGAGGCGGCGATCGCCCAAACTGCTCGGGCCGCTGGGGTAGCGACTTTGACCTCCGGAGGCACTATTACTGAAAACTTTGACCCTATGACGGGGAACTTGATCAACCGCACCATTACCAATGGGGTAATCACCTCGGTATCCGGGGAGAGCAACCTGCCCACTGGACTTTTTTTCCAGGGAAATCTCAACGTCACCCCCATTTTTGGCACCGCCCCCGATGGCACCACGCCCGTAGTTAGCGGCCTCGTGATTGATCCCGGAAGGGTTCGTGCCATCCCTGAGAATGCCACCTTCTCCCGGGCGGCCGCCCAAATTCTGATCAATGCCGCTGCCGATCCCGCAGCCCGCCCTGACCTTGAGGAACTTGCCGCCCTGCTGCGGGCCGGCGCTGGTGTTGACGGATTAGATTAAACAGCTTGTAAGCTTGAACGCTGGAGGGGAGGAGTGACGATGGGGCGTTGGGGGCAGCTTTTGGTCTGTTTGCTGTTGGGTGCACCCGCGATCGCCCAGACCCAGAGCCCCGTGATTCCCCTCGACCCAACCCGCACACCGGAGCGAATCCTGGAGCAAACCCCGCCGATCCCGCCCCCGGGTC
>DBAX01000051.1 GCA_002291895.1 Cyanobacteria bacterium UBA999 | reverse complement strand
TGGGGGCGGGCAGGGGGTGGGCAGCAAAGTTGGGGTCGATATTCCACGCATCCCAGTACTGGCCTTGGTCGGCAAAAAATTGCAGGGTAGCCCCATCCCGCAGGAGCGATCGCCCGCTGCGCTTGTCGAAAATTTGCTGGATGTCACCGGTCTCGGGGCTGAGGCTGACCACAAGATAGGGATTTTCTAGCTCCCAGGTGCGCTGGCGGCAGTGCAGGGTTACGACACTTCTGGGGACAGAAGCCGTGGGTTGCTGGCTGAGGGTAAAGGTTTGGACGGCGCAGCCCCTGGGATCGTGGAGGACAATCAGGAGTCCGTTGGGGGTAGGCTGGGTGGGTTGGGGTACGCCGTCGATGAGGGCCGTAGGGTAGGTGGCGGCGGAGACCCCGGGAAGTTCGACGACCGTTTGGCGGGGGTAGGGTAGGGGGTTGAGGGCCATTCCTGCGGCGGCACCTGGCTGATAGGGGGGCAGCACTTCATGGAGAGCGCGCTGCGTTTCGGCTTCCACTGCGGCCCAGGTGCAGTTGGCTTCCTCAAAAACAGGGGCGATCGCCGTTCCAGGCAGAATATCGTGAAACTGATTAAGCAAAAGTTGCTGCCATGCCGTACTCAGGTTGGGATAGGGGCACTGGTGCAGAATTTGCCCTAGCGATCGCCACTGCTCGGTTTGGGTAAGCAGCACTTCTAGGCGGCGATTGGCCAGTTTTTGGTCGCCACGGCTGGTATAGGTGCCGCGATGGAATTCCAAATACAGCTCCCCTGACCAAACGGGCAGTTGGTCGAGATTCTCGAAGGCGCTGAGGTGCCGGAAAAATTCTGCCAACGTTCCATGGCGGAGCTGGGGGCAGAGCCGCTGGGGCGATAGCCAGGGCTGCACTTCCCCTAGCATGGCGGCAGTGGGCCCGCCCCCGTGATCGCCAACCCCATACAACCACAGTCCCGTTTGTAACTGGTGACGCTGCTCTAGCTGGGCTAGGTGCTGGGCGATCGCCTCGGGGGACAAATCGGCCCCAATGCCATTGGCAGCATAGGTAAGGATGCGGCTGCCATCCACCCCCTGCCACCGAAAAAGATGGTACGGGAAGGGATGGGTGTCGTTCCAACCAAGCTTTTGGGTCAAAAATGCCCTAAACCCGCTCTGCTGGAGAATTTGGGGCATTTGCCCATGGAAGCCGAAGGTGTCGGGTAGGCTGGTGATCGCCACATCGTACTGCAAACGCTGCCGGAAGTATTGCTTGCCATAGAGGATCTGGCGGATTAGGGACTCGCCGCTAGGGATGTTGCCATCGGGTTCTACCCACATGCCGCCCGTTGGCTCCCACCAACCATCGGCCACGGCCTGGTGCACCCGGGCAAACAGGTCGGGGCGTTCCTGCTCCAGCCATTGGTAAAACAGGGCCGTTGTTTGGTTAAAGGTCAGTTCCGGGTGCTGCTGCTTGAGCTGGAGCAGGCTATGGCATGTGCGCTGCCATACGTCCTTAGTCTCGGCGATCGCCCACAGCCAGGCCACGTCTAGATGGGTGGTGCCCACAACAAATGCTTGGCGATGCTGGAAGAAGGGTTCCAGTGCCGCGAGGTGCTGACGCACCAATGGGAGGTGTTCCCACCAGGAAGGCTGGTTCAGGTCGGGCATCTGGGCGATCGCCCGGGCAACCCCATCCCGCTCCTGCTCCCCCAGCAGCGGTGTGTAGGCCGCCACCACCGCCAGTTCGGTTGCCAAGGTGTCAGGATCGATGGGCACATGGGGGAACCGACACCACACCTGCAACGCTGAGAGAACCCCCTCGGTGTGGTTAGGGCTCTGCAACTGCACCTCCACCTGCCACACCATACCCACGGTGGCTGCTGGTGTTAGGAGCAGCGTTGCCCGCTGGTCAAACAAATCCCCGGAACAAAAAACCGCACCATTGACCCACAGGGTGATCTCCCGGGCCCACCAGCTACTGTGCAGCCGCAACTCAGCCCCAGCCAGAGGCAGGTGGGCGATCGCCTCCGGCACCTGCCAAGTGAAGGCGAGACGCTGCAAGGCGCCACGGGGCACCTTGGTCTCATCGGGCGATCGCCCGGACAAAAGATCGAACCGCGAAGCCCGCTGCAACGCCACGATCGATGTTTTTAGGGATTCCTGAAGGGATACAGCCATTAGCCAGAAGCGCGCAAATTCAAAACTTCGGTGGGTGTAAGGCGATGGTTCAGTTGTCGGCTATCGGTGATCAGCCAGTCCAAGGCCGCGGCCTGGAGGTCAATCGCCGTTCCCAATTTATCGACGCAATAGCGCCCAAACACCAACTTATCCACCAACCGCACGTCCTGCAACCGAGAATACTCAAAAATAATGCTGCGCTCAATCGTGGCGCGATCGCAAATGTGACAGTTGGGGCCGATCATCGTGGGGCCTATCAGGGTTGCCCCATCCTCAATGCGGGTCATGCCCCCCACATACACGGGGCCAGTCACCTGCACCCGATCCCAATTCACCGACACATTCAAGCCCGTGAAGACCCCCGGACGCACTTCCTGCCCCGGCACGCGCACGTTTTTGATCTGCCCCGTCAGCACCCCCTGAATCGCCCGCCAGTAGTCCGGCACCTTACCGATATCCACCCACTGAAAATCCATGGCGATCGCATAGAACGGTGCCCCCGCCGCCACCAACTGGGGAAACAACTGACTGCCAATGTCGTATTGCCCACCGGAGGGGATAAAATCCAGCACCTCCGGCTCAAAAATGTAAATCCCGGTATTGATCTGATTGCTTAGGGCCGCCGCCACCGAGGGCTTCTCCTGAAACTGCACGATCCGATCCTCGGCGTCGGTTACCACCACCCCATAGCTCGACACCTCTTCCCGGGGCACCGTCTTGGTCACCACCGTGGCCAAAGAGCCCTTCTCCCGGTGCCAGCGCACGACATGGGTCAGATCTAAATCAATGAGAGCGTCGCCACACAGCACCACAAAGGTGTCATCAAAAAAAGGCGAGAAATCCTGAATCTTTTTCAGCCCCCCCGCCGAACCCAGGGCCTCCCCCACCAGCTTGCCGTCTTCGATATACCCCTCAAAGGAATAGGCCATTTGCACGCCAAACTTTTGCCCATCCCGGAAATAGTTTTCGATTTCCTCCGACAGGTGGCTCACGTTGACCATGATTTGATCGAAGCCATGCTGGCGCAACAGCTCGACCAAAAATTCCATCACGGGCTTTTGCATGATGGGAATCATCGGCTTGGGCATGATATTGGTAATAGGGCGAATGCGGGTGCCTTTACCGGCGGCCAAAATCATGGCTTTCATGCTGCTGCTCCTCAACGGAAAAACGCGGAACGGTATCAGTAAAATTACACACTGTTAAGGACTTCCTGTCTATGCGCGGGAACCAACTTCGCGGTTGTTGTACAGGCTCATGGTTTTTTCCAGCCCCTGGGCGATCGCCCCTTCCACCATTTCCGTTGCGAGATCCAGCACTTCCGGCAGGAGTTTTTGCTCGTCTGGGGAAAAGCCCCCCAACACATGGCCCACCACCGAACTCCGGGCCCCGCGACCAATGCCGAGGCGCAACCGGGGAAAATTCTGGGTGCCCAAGTGGCTGATGATCGATTTCATGCCGTTATGCCCCCCCGCCGATCCCGACAGCCGCAGCCGCAGCCGTCCAAAGGGGACATCGAGGTCGTCGTAGATCGCCAAAATCCCTTCTGGCGGCACCCGGTACCACTCGGAGAGTGATCGCACGGCTTCGCCCGAGGCATTCATAAAGGTATTGGGTTTCAGTAGCCGTAGCCGCTGCCCCGCCCAAACAACCTCCGCCACCCAGCCCTGGAACTTTTTCTCCAGCCGCCAAGAAGAGCCGCTGTGGCGGCAGAGGCGATCTGCGACCATAAAACCCACGTTGTGGCGCGTCCGTTCGTATTCGCTACCGGGATTGCCCAAACCGACCACCAGTGCAATCAAGCCCGCCCCCTAACCTTCCGATTGGTTGCCCGCTGGTGCTTCCTCTGACTCGGGCTCTGACTTGAGTTCCTGCTCAAATAGGGCCACCGTGTCCTTAGAAGCTTTCTGAAACTCGCGCATGGTTTTACCCAGGCTGCGACCAATTTCCGGTAACTTGCGCGGCCCGAACACCAGCAGTGCCACCACAAAAATAACGCCCATCTCCGGTAAGCCCATGCCAAAAAAATTCATTGCCTGCTCCCAAACCTTAAATCCCGTTGGATCCTATTTCACCACGAATGGACGGATTTAGGTTTTCTGGGTCTGTTCTAGCCCGTCAGCAGCAACTCCCAAACAGAAACCCCGACCTGCGCCGGGGCTTCCCTACACCATCAAATACCATCAAAAAGCCTGCGTCCCTAGCCGCCCCAAGTCAGGTTCACGCCATCGAGGATGATGGAGGAGTTGTACAGTTGCAGCAAAATGAGCAGAAAAACAAAAAACAAACCAATAAATACGGCCATGATCGGGGTCGTTCCCCAGCCGCGGGCCACCTTACCGTACTCTGCGTTGAGGGGGCGCAAGATGTCGCCCAGCCAAGTTCTTTGTGCCATAACCTTATAGTGACTGTGGGTATTAAAGGAAGTTCTACCAATATAATTGTAAAGATAACACTTACGTCATCCCCATGGACAATGCAACTTCGATTGGTCTTACGTTTGCAGCCGTAATTATTTGCCTGACTGCATTTTCGATTTACACTTCCTTTGGTCCGCCCAGCAGGGAACTCGGCGACCCCTTTGAAGATCACGATGACTAGGGAGTCCTTTTCCTGGGATGTGCAGATTGGCGATCGCCCCCTTGATGTTGGTGTGGTCTACCACCGGGCCGAAGCCCCTGCCAACGGTGCAGTTGTCCTCATGAGTGGCATGGTGCGTCAAGAAACCCAGGGTCGGGCGGTGCAGTGCCTCGACTACCAAGCCTACCAACCCATGGCAGAGCAGCAACTGCGTTACCTCATCGAACGCTGCCAGCAGCAGGTTCCCGAAATTCAGCGGGCAGTGATCCACCATCGCTTGGGGCGGCTCTTTGTCGGCGAGTTGAGTGTGCTGGTGGCAGTGGGCTCCCCCCATCGGGCCGCGGCCTTTGAAGCCTGCCGCTTCTTAATCGATCGCCTCAAGCTAGAAGTTCCCATTTGGAAAAAGGAAATTTGGGGCGATGGCACTGCTCGCTGGGCGGGTGTGGATGTCGCGTTCCAGTCCTAGTGATCGCGCCTAGCGGGCTTTGGAGAGACGCGGATGGGGTTGCACCTCCGATGGGAACGCCATTACCTTTTTTAGAAACATTGACCGCATTTTTAGATAGAGCAACTCATTACGTGTAGGGTTCCCATGGCGACGATTAACGATCATTACCTCAAGCTCAAAGCTGGGTATCTGTTTCCCGAAATTGCCCGGCGCGTCCAAGCCTTTGGGGCCGAGCACCCCGAAGCCGCGCTGATCCGCTTAGGAATCGGTGATGTTACCGAGCCGCTACCGGCAGCCTGTCGCGCCGCTATGGTGCGGGCCGTGGAAGAGCAGGGAGAGCGGGCGAGCTTCCGGGGGTACGGGCCGGAGCAGGGCTACGGTTGGCTGCGGGAAAAAATTGCCCTCCATGATTTTCAGTCCCGGGGATGTGCCATCGATGCCAGCGAAATCTTTATCTCCGACGGCTCCAAGTGCGATTGCGGCAACATTCTCGATATTTTTGGTGACGACAACAAAATTGCCGTCACCGATCCGGTCTACCCCGTCTACGTGGATACCAACGTGATGGCGGGGCATGGGGGTGCAATCAACGACCGGGGGGAATACGACGGACTCGTGTACTTGCCAATTACGGCGGAAAACGGCTTTACGGCGGCGATTCCCCAGGAAAAGGTGGACTTGGTGTACCTGTGTTTTCCCAACAACCCTACGGGAGCCACGGCAACCCGATCGCACCTAGAGGCATGGGTGGCCTACGCCCGGGAGCACGGTTCTATCCTGCTGTTTGATGCCGCCTACGAAGCATTCATTACCGATTCCAGCCTGCCCCATTCCATCTACGAAATTGAGGGGGCGCGGGAGTGTGCCATAGAATTTCGCTCGTTTTCCAAGAATGCCGGATTCACCGGAACGCGGTGCGCCCTAACCGTGGTGCCCAAATCCCTCTACGGCCGCAGCGCTGCGGGAGAAGCGATCGCCCTCTGGGGACTGTGGAACCGGCGTCAGGCAACCAAGTTTAATGGCGTTTCCTACATCGTGCAGCGCGGTGCGGAGGCGGTGTATAGCCCCGAAGGACAGGCCGAAGTGCGATCGTTGGTGGACTTTTACATGGAAAATGCCCGCATCATCCGGGAACACCTAACGGCAGCAGGGCTGACGGTCTATGGCGGGGTCAATGCTCCCTACGTGTGGGTAAAAACGCCCGCCGGTCTTTCGAGCTGGGACTTTTTCGACAAGCTGCTGCACCATTGCCACGTGGTCTGCACCCCCGGCGCGGGGTTTGGGGCCGCTGGCGAAGGCTACTGCCGCATTTCGGCCTTCAACGGGCGCGAACAGGTGGTGGCTGCTATGGAGCGGATGCAGCGGTTGACGGGTGCTATGCTGGGTTAGTCTGCGGATTTGGAGTCTCTGGTTCCCCCTATGTTCACCATTGAAATTACGCTCAAGAGCAACCCCCTCGCCCTGTCGGTGCAGCGCCAGGATGCGGCGGCGGCAGAGGCCACCTATCAGCAGTTGGCCGCGCTGATCGGTCAGCCTTCCTGCCAAGTGGTGCACCTCACCTGCGACAAGGTGGAAGGGAAAAAAGTGGCGATCGCCAGTACCGAAATCACGGCTGTGCAGGTGCTAGAAAAGAGCGGCGCAGCCACCAGCATGGGAGCGGGTTTTCTCCGAGGCTAGGCCATGTCCGCCGGAATTCTTGTGGATCGGGTTTCTTTTAGCTGGGATCGGCAGTTACCGGTGCTGCGCCAGTGTAGCCTTGAGGTGCCCCAAGGGCAATTTTGGATGTTGCTGGGGGCCAACGGTAGCGGCAAATCTACCCTCCTCAAAATTCTTACGGGACTTCTGGTGCCCGACGAGGGAACCGTAACCCTGGCCCATCCCTTTGGCTTTGTGTTTCAAAACCCCGATCACCAATTGGTGATGCCGACGGTGGGTGCGGATGTGGCCTTCGGCCTGGCCCACGAGAATTTGACCTACGCCCAGACGCGCGATCGCGTGGGGGAAGCTCTGCGGGCGGTCAATCTTGAGCACCTGATCCGTCGTCCCATCTATGCCCTCAGCGGGGGACAGAAACAGCGGGTGGCCCTGGCGGGGGCGATTGCCCGGAATGCATCGGTGCTGCTGCTCGATGAACCGACAGCCCTTCTGGACGGTGACAGTCAGCTGGAACTGGTGCAGGCGGTGCAGGCGCTGGTGAAGCGCCATGCCCTTACGGCCCTCTGGGTGACCCACCGTCTCAACGAACTCGACTATGCCGATGGCTGTTTTTTGCTGGAGCGGGGTAGTTTGGTGGATCAGGGGGAACCCCAGCGCCTGAAACGCGCCCTCCAGGCGCAGATCGCAGTACCATGGGAGAAGCGTACCTAGTTCTATGCCCTATCTTTTCCTTGCTGGTGCCCGCCACGCCTATTCCCTAACCTCCCTCCGGGATTCCCAGTGCACCCTAGTGTTTGTCCATGGCTGGCTCTTGAGTCAAGCCTACTGGCAGCCGCTCATTGACTTGCTGTCGCCCCAGGTGCAGTGCCTCAGCTACGACCTGCGGGGCTTTGGGCGATCGCAACTGGGGGAGCGCCGGGACTTTTCACCCCGGGGCTATGCTGCGGATCTTGGGGAATTGTTGGAGCAGTTGCAGGGAGAAATCGGGCGGCAGGTTTGGTTGGTGGGGCACTCCCTGGGAGGCACGATCGCCCTGTGGGCGGCCCATAGCTTGGGCGATCGCATTGCTGGCGTGCTCTGTCTCAATGCCGGTGGTGGCATCTACGTGCAGCAGGACTTTGAAAAATTCCGCCGCGCCGGTCAGGCACTGGTACGGCTGCGTCCGCCCTGGCTACCCCGGATTGCTTGGCTGTACGAATCCTTTGGCCGGGACAGCACCCACATCCCCCTGGGTAGGGACTGGGGACGGCAGCGACTCATAGACTTTGTGGCGGCCCAGCGGGAGGCAGCCCAGCGCACGCTGCTGGAATTTACCACCGCCGAGGAGGTGCACCAGCTCCCCCAGATCGTCTCCCAGTTGCGGCAACCAGCGTACTTCATTGCCGGCGATCGCGACCGCATCATGGAACCCCAGTATGTTCGGTACCTAGCGAGTTTCCATCCCGCCAGCCGTGCCGGAGCCAGTTTGGTTGTGGAGCTACCCCACTGCGGTCACATGGGCATGCTGGAGCAAACCGCCGCTGTCAAATCCCAATTCATGAACTGGGTTCTTTACAATCAAGAAGATCAAGAAGCCATCACCCTATTGCAAACATGAATGCCAGTATGAATATTCAAGAGTTTTTTCACCACCGGGCGGGCACCTGGATGTCCCAGCGCACCAGCCATCACCTGATCATCAAAAAAGCGGAAGGGGGAAAGTCCGAAATCACTGTCGAAACCCTCACAGCGGAGCAGCCCGAAGTACAGGCCCTCTGCGAACTCCACGCCTTCGATCCGGCGACGGTTTCCTGTAGCGCCCGGGTTACTTGGGATGGCTCCATGGAGTGGGACAACGACCCCGGCAAACACAAGGGGACAACTATTCTCGTGGCGATCGCCGAATCCCCCCAGGGGGGCAAGTTGCTGCGGCAGCAGGGCTATGCTGAAAAAACACCCGTTGTTGGGCGGTACCACCTCAGCGACGACGGCGTGCTGAGCCTGATTACGGAGTATGGCACCCTCTACTCCGAAGAGAAACTCTGGTTTCCCCGCCCCAATATCTGCATGCGGGCAGGGCTCACCGTGGGTATGTCCAATGTGGCTTCTTTCTGTACCGAAATTCGTAAGGTGTCCCAGTCCTGATTTAGGCCCAGGTTAATTCCCCCGTCACATCCAGCCGCGTGTAGGGACCCGTTACCGTAAAGTGCTCTGCCAACCGCTCGGCGATCGCTGGAGTGATCCAGCCCAGTTGTCGCAGGAGGTGAATGGCGGCAGCGTGTTTGGCCCGTTTGGTGCCATCCGATACTTTGATGGCCAGTCCTAGACCCTCCCCCATCCGCCCAATGCATTGCAGCCCCTCGGCCCCGGATTTGCTTAGCAGGGCACCCTGGGTGAGGTGCATCAGAACTGTGTCAAATTGTCCTTCGCCAGCAACGCGATCGGGGTGGTGCACCATGGCGCGGGCAATTCGGGTAAGGTGCAGGTGGCTGTCGGAGGTCAAGAGGGCGTAGAAGTGGGCTAGCTGGGCCAGCTCCAGGCAGTAGGTGGGAGCGCCGCAGTCATCGTGGGCAGCAATGAATTCCGCTGGCGGTAGATGCAGCAATTCTGCCATCAGGGACAGCACCAGTTCTTGGACTGGATGGTTGCGATCGCAGTAGGACTGGGTCAACCAGCCTTGGTGCTGGCAGACGGCGATCATCCCCGCGTGTTTGCCAGAGCAGTTGTGGTGGAGAGGACTAGTATGGTGTGCGGGCACCGGACAGTGGAGCAAGCTGGGCTCGGCATCGCAGCGCCAAAGAATGTGGAACACCTGCCGGGCTTGGCTGATGGTGCCTTGGTGGGAGCCGCAGATAATCGCCAAATCCGCTTCCGTCAGGGCGAAACGATCAAGGGCACCCGTGGCCGAAAGGGCGATCGCCTGTATGGGCTTGAGGCAAGAGCGGGCAAAGGTGGTCAAGGCATTATTCCCCGCCATCGAGAGGGTGCGCCCCCTGTGATCTACAACGGCGGCCTGGCAAATGTGCTCCGACTCCATGATTCCCTCCCGCAGCAGGTGCACCGTCAACGGCTGGGTCGTGAGGCGGCTGCGCTTGCTCAGATTCATAGAGGGGGCAATCAGAAATACGATGCCTCATTGTATGGCAACTGCCCCCGATGGGCTAGCATAACCAAGGTTCAAAGCAGGGATCCATGGCAAAAACAGTATTCATTACCGGGGCAAGTGGCTGTGTAGGGCATTACGTGGTGCAGCGCCTCCTAGAGGAAACCGATTTGTATCTGTATTTGCTGCTGCGCGATGCTGCCAAACTGCGCCTAGCGCTCCCCCCCCATCGGGGCGAACTGTTGCTGGGGGGGCTGGATAGCCTAGAAAACTACAGCGCTCTTCTAGGGCAGGTGCACTATGGGATCCACCTGGCGGCCTGCTGGGGCGGTACGGATGCGGAGGTGTACCGCGTCAACGTAGAACGGCTCATGACCCTGGTAGATTTGCTCTCGCCACAGTGCGATCGCCTGCTGTACTTTTCCACGGCCAGCCTGCTGGATCAGCATAACCAACTGATTCCCGAAGCTGCCACCTTGGGCACCGACTACATTCGTACCAAGTACGCGGCCCTGACCCAACTGCGCCAGCACCCCATCTATCACAAAACTACGGTGGCCTTTCCCACCCTGGTCTTTGGCGGCAGCCCGACCCAGCCCTACTCCCACCTCTCTGCCGGACTGAGGGGCGTTATGGCCTATGCTCCCCTGCTCCGCTTTGTCAAAGCCGAAGGCAGCCTGCACTTTATCCACGGCTACGACATTGCCCAAATGGTGGTGCCGCTCCTGCTGTCGCCCCCATCCCAGGAATTGGTTTTGGGTATGCCCCGCCAAACCGTAAACCAACTGGTCGCCGAGTTTTGCCAGTTTTGTCGGGTTTCCCTGGGGTGGCAACTAGATCTCAGCCCCTGGATGATCGATACCCTCATTCGCCTATTTCGGATCCAGATGGCACCTTGGGATTACTTTTGCCTGCAACAGCGCCACTTTACCTACCGGGCGATCGCCCCCGAAGACCTCGGACTGAGCGCCCGTTATCCCACCCTGAGCCACCTTCTGGCCGATGTGGTCTGATTGATCCCCAATCTGTTAGATTGATAAGAGTTTATTAAGCTTGTTTTCGTCTATGCCATCTCTACTGATCGTCGGTGCTACAGGGACACTAGGTCGTCAAATTGCGCGGTATGCCCTCGATCAGGGAATGAGCGTGCGTTGTATGGTACGCTCCGCTAAAAACTCCAGCTTTCTCAAGCAATGGGGGGCCGAACTGGTGCAGGGGGATCTGTGCCGTCCCGAAACCCTAGCTCCTGCCCTAGAAAATGTTGACGCTGTTATTGATGCTGCCACCACGCGCCCCAATGATTCCCGCCGACTGCGGGAAGTGGACTGGGAGGGCAAAGTGAACTTAATCCAAGCAATGGAGCGGGCCCAAGTCGCCAAGCTGGTGTTTCTGTCGATTCTGATGGCCGAAAAATTTCCCCAAGTCCCCCTAATGGAAATCAAAGCCTGTACGGAGCGCTTTCTGGCCGAAACCAAGCTCAACTACACTATCCTCAAGCCCTGTGGGTTCTACCAAAACCTCATCAATGAATATGCCCTGCCCATCCTGGAAGAGCAAACCATCTGGATTGGCGGCGAAACCACGCCCGTTGCCTACATGAACACCCAGGACATCGCTAAATTTGCCGTTAAAGCTACCCAAATCGGTGGGACGGAACGCCAAACCTATGCGATCGCCGGGCCCAAGGCATGGCTGCCCCGGGATATCGTGCGGCTTTGCGAGCGCCAGTCGGGACGCACTGCCCGTACTGCCAAGATGCCTACGGGTCTGCTGCGGTTTGCCCGCAATTTTGCCCTGAGCTTTGAATGGGGATGGGGATTCGCTGAGCGCATGGCCTACGCCGATGTGTCCGATAGCGGCATGACCTTCGACAACCCCATGGAAGCCACCTATGCCACCTTCGGCATGAACCCTGAGGAAACCGATACCCTGGAAACCTACCTGCGAGAATACTTTAGCCGCCTGCTGAAACGCCTCAAGGAACTGGAATACAAAGAACCGAAGGTCAAATCCCCGTTCTAGATGGACGCAACAGCCTAGCGACAAAAAAAACTCCCCACCTGGGGGAGTTGCCTTTGCTTTACCTATCCAAATGAAAAATGAAACGTGCTGTTGCTTAGACGGCAGCGGTTTTGCGACGCTTTTGCCGCCACAGCCCATAGGCACCAGCAACTGCCATGCCGGCCATAAGTCCAGGCACGGGAACTGGGCGGGCTGTGCCCTTAAGCGTGATCCCGTCGTTGATGCACTCAAAGAGCAAAGTAGCCAAGAAGTCGCCTTCAAAACCCTTGGGGATCTCAAACTTGAAGCCAAAAACGTTGCTGCCAATGGTGCCAAAGGCCGGGATGGTGCCGAAGCCCAAAGCTGCCAACTGATTCTGGGAAAGCAGGGTCACAACGTCACTAACTTCGGTGCCCTGACCGATCACGTTCCCCACCTGCTTGGTGCGGTTGCCAAAGTAGGCATCATTCCAGACCAAGTCACCCATGCCAGGAACAGGATTGCCGGGCAAGTTATCCACGGTGTTTTTAACGGCATTGAAGCTAGCAAAACCGTAGTTCACCGAAGCGATCGCCGCGGTAGTGACGTTTTGATAAACCCCATTTTTGCTACTGTTCACGTTGTTATCGTTGGGTGCAAAGCGCACGCCATACTCAAACTTGCCAGTGTCAAACTTAGAAGACGGCGAAAAATCGAAGAGCAGATCGCCCCAACCCACTTGCTTTGCGTTGCGACCGGAGCCAATGACTTTACCATCAAGATCCAAGTTGGAATTGATGCCTACAAAAATATGGTTTCCCTGTTGCTTAATACCCAAACCGTAGATTTCGTAATCGCCACCTAAGCCGGCAACGCCGTTGTCGATGCCATCAAAACCAGGATCAACACTGTAATTCCAGCCATTGATCAACGTACCTGCGGCGGCAGGTTGTGCCACCATTGCCGCTGCCCCCAAAGCCACTAAACCACCCAACTGCCAGCGCATAAACAAGCTCCCAAAAAGCTATTTCATAACAGTCCCATCATCGAAGAAGCTTCGCCCGCCGTCAGCTAGCCCTAGTTATGGATTGGTTACTTTTTGCTTGAAGCAAAAGTTAGGAAAAAGTTACTCAGTCCTTAACACGCGGCAACAAAATAATTGGCTTGCAACGCGCCTCTTCTATTGCTTGATAGCGCAAAGCCCGCGGGAAAGGTGCGTGCCGGGTAAGAGCCCTTGTTGTGGACTTGTTGCGTGCACCCATGGAGTAGGCAAATAGGAAAGCTTTTGTGCTGGCCTCCGCCAAAGGCTCCTACCGCAATCTTTGCCATGGGCCACATCGCAGCTAACCATAAAGTCCGCCATGGAGTTCGCAATTGTGAAATGCCATGGAGCTAAGCGGATTCGAACCGCTGACCCCCTCAATGCCATTGAGGTGCTCTACCAACTGAGCTATAACCCCTTAAAAATCCTGAACAAAATGCAGGCTACACTTCTTCAGTGAATAAAAATTGTTACACGTCGACCCCTTTGTGTCAAATAAAGTATTTCGTCCTATTTCTATGGTTAGAATAGGAGTGTGTGCTGTTCTCAGGTCAATCGATGGTAGCTGCCACTCTCAATCGGAGCAAAAACATGATTAGTTTTGCCTCCACCCTCTATTTGCTGCCGGTTTTGGATCTACTTTTGGCCGAAGTGCCCCACCCTTGGCGTCCGCAGTTGCGTCTGGGTTTGCAGGAAGCGCTTGTCAATGCTGCACGCCATGGAAACAAACTCGACCCCCGCAAACAGGTACACGTTTCCTTTTGGTCGCGACGCTACGAGTTTTGGTGGGCGATCGCCGATCAGGGCAGCGACCAGAGCACTATTCTTTCCACCTTACTCAGCACCTGCGAAGACTCCTGCACCAGAGATCGCGAATGTGGCCGAGGTTTGTTTATCGTGCAGCAAGTGTTTGATGAGGTGGATTGGGATGGGGCTACCCACACCCTGACTCTGGGGAAGCGCATTCGGTCGTTTCAGAAACCCCTGATTGAGTAGCAAGTGGATTGGTAAGTGATGGACTAGCAAGGGCGATCGCCACCAACTCTTGGGCAAACGCCGCTTCGCTAACCCAAATCGGGGTTATATCTGCCGTAAGCCAAAGGATGATGTAGCCCAGAATGCTCTGATGGACGAATCTAGCCGTTCCAAGGGGGATACGGCGAGCTAGGGCGGCATTGGTGCGGGCAATTCCCTGGGCGATCGCCTCTCGACTTTCTGGGGGATATTGGGCCGACTCGCCAATGAGGGAGCGCAGCAAGCCCTGGGCATTCTGGAGGGCGCGCAGGGAGGTAAGGATGTAGGAAGTCAGGAATTCTTGCAGATCGGCCTCACTCCGTTCGAGATATTCCAGATCGTGGGGGAGTTCGAGATCCGTATGCTGGAGGTATTGCCCTAAACACTCATTGAGGACGGCGAGGAGCAGCCCATGCTTGCTACCAAAGTGGCGAAAAAGCGTAACTTCGTTGATGTGCGCCCGGTCAGCGATTTGTCTGGTGGTGGTATTGGCAATCCCCTGGAGGCTAAATAGCTCGAGGGCAGAGGTAAGAATGCGCTGACGGGTAGGGGGGCGACTCATGCCAAAAGGGTAGCAAACCTAAAAATGGTAGAAAGATTTGCGGATTACTGCAAGTGCTACTTGCACAACCCCCAGTGACAGAGTACCGTGTAAATGTGATTCTTTCAATTTTTTGGTGCGTTTTCCATGACTTCCCTTGCTGCTCCCCAGACGCCTCCGATTAACTGGGTTAATGTTGTCTTCTTTGGTTCGGTCCATCTGATTGCGCTTTCGGCCCTGTGGTGCTTTTCCTGGCAAGGGCTGGCTGTAGCTGTGTTCCTGCACTGGTTGCTGGGCAGCATTGGGATTTGTTTGGGCTACCACCGCATGCTGAGCCATCGTAGTTTGCAGGTGCCGCGCTGGCTAGAATATATTTTGATCACCATCGGGGCTTTGGCGTTGCAGGGTGGGCCGGGGTTTTGGGCTGGTAGCCATCGGCAGCACCATGGCTTTACGGAAGATGTCAACAAAGATCCCTATTCGGCGGCCCGCGGCTTTTGGTGGAGCCATATGCTTTGGGTCATCTATACCCGTCCCGAATTTTTTGATCGGGATACCTACCGCCGCTATGCTCCCGACGTGGCAGCCGATCCCTACTACGCATTTTTGGATCAATACTTCCTGCTGTTGCAAGTTCCCTTGGCGATCGCCATTTACGCCCTTGGTGCTACCCAAGGCTTGGGGCTTTCTTTTCTGGTGTACGGCGTATTCGTCCGGGCAGTAATTTTGTGGCACAGCACGTGGCTGATCAATTCCGCTTGCCATAAGTGGGGCTATCGCAATTTTGAGGATTCCCAAGATCATTCTTCTAACCTATGGTGGGCAGCCCTATTGACCTATGGCGAAGGCTGGCACAACAACCACCATGCCTATCCCAAAGCGGCTAAGGCGGGCCTGCACTGGTGGGAAGTGGATGCCACGTGGTGGGTGATTGTCCTATTCCAAAAGCTGGGTTGGGTCAAGAAGCTCTACTTGCCTGAGCCGTGGCAACTAACTGCCCAGACTGTTCAGAAATAGCGAACCGCGAATGCGGAGGTTTCAGATAATGCTAGTGGTGGGCATGGCCCACCACTTTCTGTTTTAGGGATCAGGCGGTGGGGCGCGAAGGAGGGCTATGGACAATCGGGATATTTATTTTTGCGATCGCCCGGAAGCGATCAACCTTGAGGACTTGGCTTCCCTGTTTGACCTGGGGGCATTTTGGGCCAGGGAGCGGCGGGTGGAGGATCTTGCCGTGATGGTTGCCAATTCGGAGCCGGTGATTACAGTTTGGGATCGGGGGCAACTCATCGGCCATGGGCGCGCCACCAGCGACGGCATCTACCGGGCCACCATCTGGGATGTGGTGATCCATCCCGATTACCAAGGTCGAGGATTGGGGCGGAAGCTGGTGCAGACCATTTTGTCCCATCCCAAGGTGTGCCGTGCTGAGCGGGTATACCTGATGACCACCCACCAGCAGGTGTTTTATGAACGGATTGGCTTTGTCGAAAACACTTCGACGACGATGGTGTTGCACAACCAACCAACCCTCCAAGCCATCTCCCTAACCTCCCAGGAGTCGCTATTCTAGGAACTGTAGATCCTCTGGGGACAGGGAAGGCATGGTGACAAACTGGGCAACGCCCCTCAAAATTGGCAGCGTGGAACTGCATAGCCGGGTGCTGCAATCGCCCCTGTCGGGGGTGACAGATTTGGTGTTTCGGCGGTTGGTGCGGCGCTATGCCCCCCAATCGATGCTCTACACCGAGATGGTCAATGCTACGGGGTTGCATTACGTTCAAGAATTGCCCAAAATTATGGAGGTGGAGCGGGCAGAGACCCCCATTAGCATTCAGTTGTTTGACTGCCGCCCAGAATTTCTCGCCGAAGCCGCCCAGCGGGCCGTAGCCGAAGGTGCGGATACCGTAGACATCAATATGGGGTGTCCGGTGAATAAAATCACCAAAAATGGTGGGGGCTCTTCCCTGCTGCGTCAGCCCGAGGTGGCGGCGGCCATCGTGCGGGCGGTGGTGGCGGCAGTGTCGGTGCCGGTGACGGTCAAAACCCGCCTCGGTTGGTGCGATCGCGAAATTACGATCCTAGATTTTGCCCGACGGATGGAAGATGCCGGGGCCCAAATGATCACGGTGCACGGACGCACCCGCGCCCAGGGCTACAACGGCCCGGCCAAGTGGGATTGGATTCGCCGGGTAAAGGAAGTGCTTTCCATTCCCGTCATTGCCAACGGGGATATCTTTTCGCCCCAGTCCGCCCGAGCTTGCCTGGAGCAAACCGGCGCCGATGGGGTGATGTGTTCCCGAGGCACCATGGGGTACCCCTTTTTGGTGGGCGAAGTGGATCACTATTTACGTACGGGGGAACTGTTGCCGCCCCCCAGTGCCCACACCCGCCTCCGGGTGGCCCGAGAGCACCTTTTGGGCATGTATGCCTACAAAGGCGATCGCGGAATTCGCCAAGCCCGCAAGCACATGACGTGGTACGCCAAGGGATTTGCCGATGCCGCTACCCTGCGCGATCGCCTCTGCCGCATTGAGAACCTCGTCGAAGGGCTTGACCTGCTCGATCGGGCCCTAGAACGGTTAGATAGGGACTAAAGACCCTTTCTCCTGGGCAAAGCGATAATGTTTTGCCTACCGGGGGAACGTTAATCTGTTCCGATCCGGCGATTTTTTGACTTGCGCTCGAACACGCAACAATCAGTCAGATGTCTGAAACATAAAAAACTGTCAGGCTTGCAAGCCAAGTGCAGCACGAGCATCGCTAATTTTCACCATCAGGGTCATTGCGTCAGGGGGTGAAGGTGTAAAGCCAAACTTCTCATAAAACTGCTTTGCCTCCTCCGAGATGGCGCGCACCAAAATTGCACTTATTCCAGCAATTTCAGCGGCGCTTAGAGTACGAAGAATTGCATCTCTCAGCAAGGCACGCCCAATACCTTGACCTTGCCAGCGGCTGTCAACTGCTAGTCGTCCAATCACCATGACTGGAATCGGATCGGGCATGTTACGGCGAATTCTACCTGTCGCGGCAGCTTGTGCCACGGCTCCGCTGGCAAGACAGTAGTACGCAATAACTACCTTGCCAGTGCAGAGCACGTACGTACGGGAAGCTCCCTCTAACTCATTTTTCCGGGCGCGGCGCTTCAGCCAGTCGCCTAGATGACTGTTTCCTGAGTTAAAGCCATCGATCTGATGGGACGGATTCAGTTTTTCTGGTGGGTGAAGCTGATCTCGATCTAGTCCCACGGAGCTTTGGTTGATAGCAGTGCGTGCAGCTTCTCATCCTGCGTGGGTGGTGCATCGAGCAATGCGACAAATTGCTTGAACTTAAGTTCATCTAACCCGAAGAAGCTCCGGTCTATGAGAACATCTCGTGCCCTCAGATAGGATGCCTCGAGCATAAACTCTGAACGGCTCTTGCCCAGCACCTCAGCCGCACTGTCGATTACATCGCGTTGGTTTTGTTTAGCTCGAATATTGATTGTGACATCACGGGTCTGGCTAGCAGACCCCTCATTGGCTGAGGCGGACATAGCACTTACCTCTTGAATACAACTTTAATACGACACTTTTCCAATATAAAAGCTTCGTATATACAATGTCAACACAATTTCTGCGAGCACATCTTAATTGACCACCTAGCGTATCGTAGCGGCAGGCTGAACTTGATGCAGATGCCCGTTCAGCCATTCCTCCCCTACGACTACTTCACCTTGGCGATCGCTTCGCTGGTATGGTGAGGACGCGGTTCTCAGGAGAAAAAGGCCATGGCAATCCGTTTTTGGTGGGCTGGTTTGATGGCGATCGCCACGATCGCCACCCTAAGTGTGCATGCTGTTTTTGGTCAAATTTTAGGCTATCCCCTCGCCCAGAGCAGGAGTGGGGCTGCCGAAATCCAGCGCTATCTCGATGCTGCGCCGATTCCCGCATTGCAATTGAGCATCTATGACGGTGCCAGCGATCGCCTCCTATTTACCTACCGCAAGGGGGACTTCGATCCGCGGCAGACCTTGGCGGTTGCTTCTGCTTCCAAATGGGTAACCGGTGCTGTGCTGATGGCCATGGCCAGCGACGGGGTACTGCAACCCACCGACACGACCGGCAAGTGGCTCGGTTGGCGGGGGACGGCCGGCACCATCACCCTGCAGCACCTACTTTCCTTTACGTCGGGGCTCAACCAAAGGGTGCTCTGCCTTGGGGATCACCGCAGTAGCCTGGAACGGTGCACCAATCAGGTCTACAACGCCAGCCGGAACGTCCAACCGCAGCGCTTCTTTGACTATGGCGGCACCCACATGACCGTAGCGGGGCGCATTGCTGAAGTGGCGAGCAAAAAAACCTGGGATCAACTCTTTGAAACCTACCTGCGCCAACCCCTAGGACTGTCCCCGGATACGCGCTATGGCGGCGGCACCGTTGCCAATCGCCGCATTCTGACCATGGCAACGCACAACCCACGGCTCGATGGCGGACTGCGCATTAGCACCAACGATTACGGGATCTTTTTACGGATGATCTACAACAACGGCAAGGTAGGCGATCGCCAGGTGATTCGTCCCGAGCTAGTCGCCCTGATGGAACGGAGCCAGTTTAGCCCCCGAACCCAAGTCAGATTTTCTCCCGCCGCCGGGTATCCCTACAAAATGGAATACGGCCTGGGCAACTGGGTGGAATGTCCAGAGGGCAGGTGCGATCGCGGCATCAATTCCAGTTTGGGGGCCTTCGGTTTTTTCCCCTGGATCGACCGCCAAAAGGGATATTACGGCGTTCTGGCGATGGTGCAAAACCGCGGTGGGCTAGAAGCAGCCAAGCTGATACTTCCTGGGCGATCGCTGATTGAGAAATTGGTTGCCCAAGCGCGCTAGTCGGAGGTAGAAGGAGTTTTGGGCAGGTGCGATCGCTTTTGGTATAACGTTGCTGTTCAGCTGCTGCCCATAACCTTCGACACAACACCGACTACCCTTTCAGTCCGCTGCAACAGCGTTGTTTAGCTGCGCTAAACTGTAACCACTTCAGGCTTTAAGTCAGGTGATACTGGCTCAAAATGCAACACCATAATTTGATCTGGGCGCAACCCGAGAGATTCAAACGCTCGTCCATCACGGTCGCTGAATTCAACTTCAAACGCTGTGCCATTTGCCAAAGTCTCAACCACTGTGCCAACTTGTCCACGCCACAAGTTGTAGTCTGGTAAATCAACCGTCAATGCCACAACATCTAATAACTTGATTGAATGGGCTGTCATTTTTCTTGCCTCCAGTAACTACAACGGATAACAGGTCGTTAATCTCGGAATCGTTGAGCCATGCTCGGTAATCCATCCACTCCGAAGGGCTGCACTTCTATTTTGCCATTCAAGTGAAAAATCCAAAGTGTAGCGTTGCCCAAATGCATCCTGTCTCCCCAAGCGAACTTCACCAGTTTTGACAACTTCTAGCAGAATTTGCTGCAACTCCTCGGCATGGTCGGCAGTCATGCCTAAACTCGACAAAAATAAACGAGCTTTATGCTTTCCATCATCATGCTCTGGATTAAGGCAATAGTCGCGCAGTTTACGGATATCGACTACTGCATTCTCCGAGTATGGCAGCAGATTTGTTCTACTATTTTTCCTCTCTTGGATACCGCGTTTAACTTTTGACAAGGCAGCTAAAACATCAATGGTGGGATTAGGAACAACCTCCTCACTAGCTTCAGGATAGTCATACACTACATAAGTCCATACCCCCGGATTACCCGCTTCTGCACCTTCACCTTCATAGAAAGTAATTGTGCTATCTTCTTCACACTTGTAATAAGCGGAATAGATATCTTCCCAGTCCAGATTAGAGCTTCTTCGTGCATTTTGAATTTCATCTAGCACACCATCAACATGACTGGGTTGACTCTCAATTCGCACAAAGCGCGTTCTTCACTCCAAATGTAGTTATGAATTTTGAGAGGCATTGGCAGCTTTGTCTTGATAACGTTCTTTATGGGGTGATTATCGTATAACTTGCAAGTATTACGCAATTTTTTGGCTAGTATCTTGCAAAAATCTAGATATTATCCCTTGACCGCATTTTATGGTGCATAGTGCAAGATAACATCCCCAAGTCTGTGGTCAGGAATGGTTTATGAATGTGCCTAGCACTCATTAGGTTAGGGTGAGGCATTAGGCTTGTCAGAACAGACACATCTTGAGATGATATGGTGCCCTAAAAAACGTCTTGATTGAGGTTTCAAACGTCAAGGTTAGGTTTCTAAAGGCGATCGCTCCGCAGCACCGGAGATGTTCGCTCCACCTTGAAACTTCATCAATGCTCAATAAAAGGTCACGGTTGAGGTTTCGTAGGGCGATCGCGCAAGCTTAGGAAGGCTATAGGTTTGTCAAAAGAGCCTAAAAAAGCTTTAAATCCCATAGAACTTAGAGGTTTTGTATTTTTTCTTTGCAGTGTTTTGTAGAGAATTTGCAGAAAAATGAAGCATAAAACTTTGTTGCATATATTTTAATCTATATATCTTCATGAAGTTTTGAGCGGGCAATCTATTGAAGATATAAATTTTAACAGGTTGCTTAACCATTTATTAATCGCAGAAGCATGGAAGCTTAACCTTGGAGTGGGAGGATGAATTGCGGCTTGAAGACTCGATAACCCCGGTGTATTTCCTTCTTGCTTTCCGTTGAGTCCCCGTTGAGGATAAGGCATTGACTACTGGCAATCACGTTATTTTTATTCACCCCGATGGCACGGATGTATCGACTTTTACTGCGATGCGTGCCCTCTACTACGGTCCCGATAACCGCTCCAACTATGACCTCTTGACCAATTCGGTGAACTATCTTGGGCACATGCAAGATCAGTTGGCGGGCACTTCCAACGGTGGCGCAGTAACCCATGCCACCGGTGTCAAGGTTTTTGCAGAATCTTTTGGATTGGATCGCCAAATCAATCCCGATGGCACACCGATTGTTACGATCGATGCCAATGGCGTCACCCGCTTTGTAGACAGGCCCCTGGTTTCCCTGTCTGGGCAGAGCAATCAAACCATTATCCAAGAGGCTGTCAAAGCCAACAAATTCACCGGACTGATCAACTCCGGTGCCATTGCTGAGCCCGGAACGGGAGCCTTTGCCTCCCAAGTAGGCTATGCCAATATCCCTGCCGGAGTTTCACCTACATCTTTTGACCGCTTCCCCCGCGCCCAGTTTGGCGAAATCACCCGCCAAGTGGTGGAGTCGGGCGTAGATGTGATCCTCGGGGGCGGTTTGGTTAACTACCTGCCCGCTGGCACCCCGCCGCCCGCCGGAGCTGCTGCCTTTGGCATTACCACTGCAGCCCAGCTGGATGCCATTGCCACGTCTTCTGGGCAGCGCCCCAGCACCAACCTGATTGCACGGGCACAGGCCCTAGGCTATACCGTAGTCTATTCTCGGAATGAGCTGGCCGCCGCTGCCGCCAACCCCAGCGTGCTCAAAATTCTCGGCATTTTTGCAGCCGAAGATACTTTTATTGATAATGTCCGTTCCTTTAGCCCCGTTGATGGAAGGCCGACTGGCTTGACCGGCAATGTCACTGGCGTTGAAGAAGTTCTCCGCGCCAATAACCTCCCCAACTACGTTCCTTCGGCGCCAACGGCTGCGGAGATGTTGGCTGCCTATCAGGCAGTGTTAGTGCGCAGCCCCAAATTCCACAATGGCTCCATCGTGATTCAAGAGGAAGAGGGCACTGACAACTTCGGCAACATCAACAATGCCTCCGGCATGTTGGAGGCGACATTTCGGGCAGATCAGGCGATCGGTGTTGCCCGCTCGTTTGTTGACCTCTATCCCAACACCCTAGTCATCACTGCTGCTGACAGTGCCGGCGGCGGGTTGCAGCTCCGCGATCCTGGCGCTGCATCAGGCACGCCACCGCGCACCACCAATGTCACCGCCAACCCCTCGGTCACCGGCCGCCCTGTCCAGGGTCTATCCCTCCCGACCGATGGCATCGATGGTGTCAACACTGCACCCTTTGTGGCTCAGCCCGATCGCCGGGGCACCCGCCTTCCTTTCAGTATTTCTTGGGCCGGCACCCCCGACTTTGTGGGCGGCATCGTTACCAAAACTACTGGGCTGAATGCCAATAAGCTGCCGGAAACCGCCGACAACACCGACATCTATCGGGTGATGTACGAAACGCTCTTCCCCGAGCGCGGCGAACTTCCTGCGGCCCGTACTTCCAACGCCCTGCGTCCCCCTGCGCCGCCGTCCACCAAGGACACCGGTAATGTGGTGTTCTTCCATCCCGACGGCGCTGGCTTTGCCCACTGGAATGCCTACCGGATTTTGGAATTGGGTACCGATGGGCGCACCAATTGGGATCAGTTCTCCAATACAGCGATTTATGAAGGCAACCTGATTGACCGTATCACTGGTAGCTCCGACGGTAACGCCACCAGCCATGCCCTTGGTATTAAGGCCTTTGATGATGCCTTCGGGCTCGATCCCCAGGGGAATCGATACACCTCTCTATCCGGCAAGCTCGGCACCACCATTCTTGAAGAAGCACGGGATGCTGGCAAGTCTATTGCGGTGATCAATTCGGGGGTTATTGCTGAGCCGGGCACGGGAGCCTTTTTGGCCGAGTCGCCCGATCGCGGACAAGCCGCCCAAATCACCGAGCAAATGATCCGTTCGGGCGCGACTTTGGTCGGCAACTCCAAAATTGTGATCCTGGGCGGTGGGGAGTTGAATATGCTTCCCCAGGGGCAAAACACCTCCAACAACACCAATGCCCGCTACGTGACGCCGGAGCTTGATACTGCCAACACCGGAGCCAACCGCCGCCCCACTACAGATTTGATTGCCCTAGCCAGGAGTTTGGGCTACACAGTGGTCTACACGCTGCAGGAATTGCAAAACGTCCCCACTACCGCCCAGCGGGTCTTGGGGGTCTTTGCCGCAGAAGACACCTACAACGACACCAACGAGGATCGCCTCGGTCTAACGGCTAACCTTACGCCCCAAGAAGTACGCGATCGCCTTTATCGGGTAGATGGCACCAGTGGTTTAACCCCAGCAACCATTTCTGCGGTCAAGCCGCCAACCATTGCCGACATGATGCGCGAAACCCTGCGCCTGATGTCTGCCGATCCCGACGGCTTCATGATCGTTGCCGAGGAGGAAGGCTCTGATAACTTTGGCAACAACAATAACTCTGCCGGCGTTTTTGAGGCTTTGCGGCGGACGGATGAGGCCTTTGGTGTCGTCATGGACTTCATTACCCGCACCGACCCCAACACCCTGCTGATGACCACGGCCGATAGCGAAGCGGGGGGGCTGCAAGTCTTCCAACCCGTTCCCTTTGCTCCGGCATTCCCCAATACCATCACCAACCCCGCTCAGTTCCGGGTTCCGGTGAACTCCAACGGCACAGTTACCAATCAAAATCCCTTAGATGGGGTTTTTGGTAGCAACCCCAGCGACAACGACGGCAACCCCGCCACCCCGGATGTGATCGTGCCCTTCACCGCCGGCAAGCCGGTGCTGGATGACCCCGCCCAACTGCGGCAAAACTTCGGTATCGCCTGGGCCGGCACCCCGGACTTTGCCGGATCCATGCACGTTAAGACCTTTGGTAAAAATGCTGGGTTGCTCAACGAGACCTTCGAAGCCGAGGATATCTATCGCCTGGCCTACCGCACCCTCTTTGGCACGGATGCAGGCACGGATCGGGCGGTCTTGCAGCAGCGCACGACCAATGCCAAGGTGCTCAATGTCACGGGTGGCTTGGAAGATGGCTTCTTGAAGGTGCAGGTAGCTTCCCGCTCCGGCAGCGGTGTTAACGAGATCGGGGCCTATTTTGTGGATGACGAACAGGGTCGTATTGGTGGCATTGCTCCCGATAGCCCGGCCTACTTGCCTCTGGCCTTGGCACGCTCTCGCGTTCTGCTGTCGGAGCTGAGCAACCGACCCCAGGGCTTTGACGGTCAGCGTAGCGCAATGCTATCGGGACTAACCCGCGACAGCCGCGTTGCTTTCCTGGAAGTACAAAACAGCACGATCGCCACGGTGATTGACTCCCTCAGCCGTGGGGTTACCACCAACCTACCCCAGGTGCGGTTCTCCATCGGCTCCGCCGCTACGGTGCAACCCGGTACCCAGGGCAGTTTCAACATCAACTTTGGTGGTACCACCATCCAAACGGAAACCGTTCGGGTGACCGCTACGGAAAATCTGCCCTTGGCGATCGCCAAGCTCCAGAGCCGCCAGGAAGGGGAAGTGTTGGATCTGCGTGAACTCACCGGTCAGGTGTTTGCCAACTTTACCGTCAACCGCGAAGCCTTCTTTAACAATCGGGTGGGCTTCTACCGGGTAGTGGATGAGCTCGGCACGGTCTTTGACCCCGTCAGCAACCGCAACATTGCCCCCGGTCAGGCAGGTTATGCCCAGGCAGCCGTGCGGCAGCGGGTCGGAGCTGAGGTGTCGGCTCCCAATCAAGGGCGATCGACGTTCAACAACGTTGCCTTCAGCGGCGGATCGATCTTTGCCCCCTACATCATCACCAACGGTGGCACGGTCGAGCAGGTGCAAAACAACACCCTAGGCAGCGGTGCTGGGGTCTACTTCGCCTACCTCGAAGCCAATCCCGGTCGTGCCGACCACTTCCGCATTCTCGGCACCAATACCTGGGGCATTGAGGATCAGCCCCGTGGTGGTGACTTGGACTACAACGACGTGGTGATTTCGGCAACCTTTAGCCGCTCGCCGGTCTAGTTCCCCGAGAACGCCAGACCTAGTTCACGGATAGTTAGTACGGGGTGGAGTAGTTCTCCATCCCGTTTTTTTGCGGTGCCCTGCCCCACTAGCGGCTTCTTGGGAGGGAGTGGGGTTCCTAGTGCGTCCGTTTTCCTTTGCCCAGACCCAGGCGATGGAACGGAAACCACACTTGGGCAACGTAACCTTCGGGCACAGGGAGCCCGATGCCATAGCGCTGGGGGCGATCGCCACGGGGGAGGTATAAGGTTCCCCCCAACCAGTCCCAGAGGGGAAACTGCGCTGCAAGATTCTGCTGGTTGCGGCGAGGCTCCCGGGCATGGTGCCAATGGTGAAATTCTGGCGTTGCAACCAGCCAGCGCAGGAGGGGGAAGCGCCACGGCACCCGGGCGTGGATACCAAAGGCAAAGGCCGCCGCTACTAAGGTATAGGTGACCAGGGCAGCCTGGGAAAATCCCAGCAGGTAGAGGGGTCCCATCTGCACGATTTTGGTGAGGACAACTTCTAGGGGGTGCAGGCGCACCGTTGCGAGCCAGTCCACGTGGGGGGAACTGTGGTGGATAGCATGGAACTGCCACAGCCACGGTACCCGATGCAGCAATCGATGGAGCTGATAGTACATCAGATCACCGAGCAGCAGCGCCACAACTACTTGTACCCCTAGGGGCCAACGGGCGATCGCGGTTTCGGTAGGGGGCAGCAGCAAGACCAGGGCATCCGTAACCCCGCGCCCCAGCCCATAGCCCACCCCATAGTGCCAAAGATCCGTAGCCGCCCCCGCCCGTCCCAGGGCCAGCCATCTCCCTGCTAGGAATTCGATGGGAAGAAACACCAAAAGCAGGACAAGGAGTCCTTTGAGGGGGGTAACGGGATCGAAAGGGGGCATGTTGATTCAGGCAAAGTCCTGGGACGATCCTAGCCCCTCGGTCTTGCCAATGGCCGCGACTAGGGTACCTGGCTGGTCGAAAGGCTGGCGTTGATTTTCCGCAGGCGGGGTTCCCCGTAGCGCAGCAGGGCCTCGATGGACTCCAGACGATTGCGCCAAGTGGCAACGCGATAGGGGCGCTCAATCCCCTCTAGGCGCATCCACTGGGGCAGATTTTCAGCCATGATGGTGAGATTTTTGCGGGCTTGGCTGATGTTTGCCGGGCTAGGTTGCTGCGATACCAAATCCAAGGATCGGTAAAGCGCTTGGGACTGCCGCTCCCATTGCAGCCGGTGATCTTCTCGGATCCAAAGGCGATCGCTGGCGACAAGGTTTTGCCATTCTTTGCGCAGGTCATTAAAGCGAAGGTAGGCTACCCGAAAGGGGCGGCGGTGGGGCAAAACCCGGGCTTCATCGGAGACGGGGGACTGCTGCAGCAGCTTGCCAAAGCTAGGACGAAAATGTTCCGAGGCAAAAAGGGCATAGCCACCGGAAGGTAAATCGCGCACCGCCTGCAGTTGATCCACCACCTCCATGTCGGGCAATCCTCGCAGCATCACTCCCGGTAGCAAGAGCACCGGCGATTCGGCGATCGCCTCGACGACGGGCAGCACCTCCTGGCGCACGAACCGGTTGGTATTGGGCACGTAGGTCATGGGCATCAACAGGTCAATATCGCCCCGGCTGACCCAAGTTTCCCAGTTTTGCTGCAGGCGTTGAATGCGATCGTTATAACTCCAGGGAAACACCGCTGCCGAAATCGTTAGTTGGGGGCGCAGTTGGCGCAGTTCCTTGGCGGTCTTAGCCACAAATCCATTGATCGCCAGAGCGCGAAACTCCGTCCACATCCACCACAGGGAAGCATCCCGTTCCGTCAGGTCAATAGGATCGATCCCCGTTTTTTGGGCAAACTGGCTGCGGGCCGCTGTGCCGTAGCCCAAGGTGATCCCCCGCTCGTTGCGGGGTTGGCGAATGTAGTCCAAGTGGATACCATCCACAGCGTATTGGGTGACAATTTCGCGGTAGAGGCTCAGAAGGTACTGCTGCACCTCCGGATGGGACGGATCGAGAAAGGTTTTTCCTTCGGGGGCAAAGATATTGCCATCCTGATCGCGATTGGCCCACTGGGGATAGCGGCTTAAAACCGGGCCGGGGTAGGAGGCAGGCTTGCCAACGAGGGCATTGTGCCGCCGATTACCCACCGAAAACACCCAAACCCAGGCGTGCAGTTCCATGCGGCGGGCCCGGGCCAACCGCACGGCGGAGGCGAGGGGATCCCAATTTCGGCGGATCAAAGGGTTCTGCTCCGGAGCTACCCGGCTGGGGTAGATCGGGTAACCAGCATTGACAACCTCCAGAAACACCGTATTGACACCCGCGGCTTGGAGGCGGTCAAAAACCACGGCCAGGCGTTCCTCGGAGCCAGCGGCCACGATGGTGCCCCGATCGAGCCAGATGGCCCGCACCTCGGGCACGGGCACGAAGGCTTCCGGAGGATAATCGCGCCACAGGTTCTGCCGCGCCTGCTCCCATTGCTGCCGCGCTTCTTGGTATTGGCGGGCAGCAACCCACTGGGGCAACTGCTTCAGCACGGTGCGGGCGGCGGCGATCGCCGGTAGTTGGAGGGTATTCCCCTGTCCCTGGCGAATCCTAGCCGCAGTCAGGGCATTTTCCACCCGCCCCACCAGATCCTGGAGCTCCTGGCGCATGGCAATCAGTTCTAGGGCATGGATGGGTTGACTGACGCTGGGGGTTTCCGGCGATCGCGTTTCTTGGCTGGGAATGGGGTCAAAAATTTGCGCCATGGCCGCTCCGCCATGCCAGAGGCAGGGGAACAGACAAAGGGATAGCAGGAAGCGGCTAGACATGGAACTTGCTTGAAAAATTGGCTCCATTATGCCACCCCACGGAGGGCGATCGCACCGCAAGATGACGTATTCTAGCCCTACTGTCACCGATGCACCCCATGGCGCTGTCGCTTTTATCGGCTTTAATCCCGTTGTTGAAACTGTGGCTGCGATCGCAGGTAGAACAGATCGCCAGCCTAGACATTCATATCGGCGGCAGCCTCCGCCAACTGTGGCAGGGGCACATTCCCGACGCCACGGTGAGTGCCACGGGGGTGATCTATCAGGGCTTGCACCTTACCGCCCTCGAACTGCGGGCCACCTCGATCCACCTCAATGTCGGTCAAATTCTTAAGGGGCAGCCCCTGCGCCTTCTGGAACCAATTATCGTTTCTCTAGAGGCCAACCTCTCCCCCGAAGACTTCGGCCATTGTTGGCAGTCGCCCCTCTTCCATTCCGCCCTGCCCCCGGAACTCCATGCCCTGGCTGTGGCCGCTGCGGATGACGCTAGCCGTTTGGTGGTGCTGCAAAAGTTTTGTGATCATCTTGGCCCCGACTTTGCCCTCACCCACC
The DNA here is from genome assembly GCA_002291895.1 of Cyanobacteria bacterium UBA999. Lineage (GTDB taxonomy): Bacteria > Cyanobacteriota > Cyanobacteriia > Pseudanabaenales > Pseudanabaenaceae > UBA999. The sequence goes on along the minus strand of DBAX01000051.1, from coordinate 445 downwards.
TCGACCTCGCTTCCGGGGCCTTGGCGTGCCGGGGTACTTTTACCATCCAGGCGAGCCCCTAGACCGCCAGCCCCAGACAGCGGCGCTGCTCTGACGTACCGCAACTGCTCTGTGCCATGGTGTCAAAGTTTTTGATTACCGTTTTAGCTTTGCGGATAAAGGCTTGCACCCACGTCCGCAGGTCATCTTCGAGCCCCTCGATGCTGCTTCCGGCGGTGAGGGTAAACTGGGCTGCGCGATCGATGCTTAGCCCCTCCAAACTCCGGGCATCGGGACGGGTTACCTTCCAATAGTTGATCACCACCATTTTGCCCAGGTATTGGGTGGCAAAGGTACTCAATGCATTTAGGGCCGCTACGATTTCTTCTCGGCTAGGTGCGGCGGGCGGTGGGGGGAGTGGGGGTGCCGCCACCACCGCCGGAACGATCTGGGGAGATCGGAAGAG
>DBAX01000033.1 GCA_002291895.1 Cyanobacteria bacterium UBA999 | reverse complement strand
GGTCGGGGACGGGCTGGGGTGGGGCGGACTCTTCCCGGAGGGAGACCTGGGGTGGCGGCACCAGTTCTGGAGTAGGTTGGGGGCGGAGCAAACCGGCAACGCCGATGGCGGCGGCAGCTACCACCAGGAACCACAGGGGATGGAACCGACGCGGGGGAGGTAGGAGGGGAACCAAGAGCCATGTGGTTGCCCAGGCGTCGATCGCATTGGCCAAATCGAAGAGCTCCATGGTGGAGAGGTGCAGCGGTGGCTGGAAGGGGAGGCGGTGGCTAAGGGTGCTGTAGGTATCTTGGCTGAGGAAGGCGTCCATAGCGGTCGCGATCGCCTCAGTCAGCCGTAAAAATTGGGTTTGGTTGCCAGTGAGGGTGCGATCGCCCAGGCGCAGGCGGAAGGTAAGGCAGTTGGTCGCCCTCTGTCCTAATGCCGCCGATAGGGCTAGGGGCGTGGCGTCGATTTCTAAAATACCTTCGGCAATGGGGTAGGAATTCATGGGGCAGGGTTGCTGCGATCTAGAAGGTTGAGCCACAGGCGGCGATCGCCGGTCGGAGCACTATAAAACAAAAGGTCAACTAACAATTTTAGGGCTATGGCTTCGGTTGGGCGTTCCCCCGTGCGTTCTTCGTAGAGCTGAAAGAACCGATCTAGGTAATCGCCAACGAGGGGGGCTTGGTGGGGCGATCGCCCCTGGTGCACGTGGGCTTCCAGATGCATGACCGCCTGCCGAATTTTGTGGTGCTGTTGGGCGGCTAGGGCGCTGGCGACTAGGGTTAGGGCCCGGGCTTCGTCCACGTCTAACCGCTTTCGTCCCCCCTTGCCCCGCCGTAGGGGGCTGGCCTGGCGCAGTCGCCACAATGTCAGGCGATCGCTAATGATTTCGGATAGGTTGAGTCGGGTGGCGGTGTGGAGCATGGCTTCGGAGTTGAGTTCGGCGATCGCCTCCAACGCCAGCAAAATTAAGTCTAGGTGGGCCTTAATTGGTTGCGGTTCAGCCAAGGTGGGCACACCAGTCACTCCAGCTCCCTGCATAGAGTTGGGCCCGCTCGATGCCTGCCAAGTGCAGGGAAAGCAGATTCACGCAGGCCGTCACCCCCGATCCGCAGTAAACCATGGGTGGCTGCTGGGCAGACAGAAACTGCCAGCGATCGCCGTGGTCGTGCCGCAGACAGCCTTGATCGTCGGTGATGTCGCGCCAGCAATAGTTGACGGCACCCGGAATATGCCCAGCTACGGGGTCGATGGGTTCCCATTCTCCTCGATAGCGCTCCCCCTCCCGGGCATCAATCAGAACGCGATGGGCAGGGCGATCGCGCACGGTGGCGTAGTCCACCACCCAGTCATGGCGCACTTTGGGCACAAATGTACTGGGGGATTGGGGAATGGCAGGAAGCTCGGTGGTGATCGGATAGCCAAGGGACTGCCAGCGGTGCCAACCGCCGTTGAGCACTGCTACAGGATCGTGCCCCAGGTACCGCAGCAACCACCATAGCCGGGCGGCAAAGGCTAACCGGGAGGCATCGTAGGCAACCACCTGGGTTACTCCCTGCCGAACTCCGATGCGTCTAAGTTTTTGGGCCAGCATTTCTGGGGCAGGTAGGGGGTGTCGCCCGCCAAAGCGTCCCCGCAGCCCAGACAGATCCCGATCCAGGTCGCAATAGTGGGCTTGGGGCAGGTGCCCGGCAGCGTAGGCGGCCTGCCCGGCGGCGGGATTGCTCAGATCGAAGCGGCAATCTAGCACTACAACCGGGCTGCCAGCAGCAATCTCGGTCCAGAGCCACTCCGCCGAGACCACGTCCATCAGCCGCCTGCGATCGCCGGAATGATGCTTACCTCATCGCCGTCCTTGAGGGGCGTTGCGGTTCCATCGAGAAAGCGAATATCCTCGCTATTGACATAAAAATTGACAAACCGCCGCAAGTTCCCCTGGTCGTCGCAAATGCGGGCTTTGATACCCGGACAGTGGCGCTCAAGGTCTTCCAGCATTTCTTGGACAGAGTTGGCGCTGCACTCGACAACCGCTTGGTTGCGGGTGAGGGTTTGAAGAGGAGTAGGGATTAAAACTTTAACTGCCATGGGTGCTCCTTTGAAGTTCCCCCGGAGAGGGGGGGATTCGAACCCCCGATGGCTCGCACCATACCTGATTTCGAGTCAGGCGCATTCGACCACTCTGCCACCTCTCCAAGGTTAGAAGATTGTAGCACTAGGCGCCCTTGTCTTTTGCCACTGGTGCCAGGCAAAGGCGATCGCAAAGATTCCTGACAGCACGAGAACAATCGCCGGTCCCGAGGGGAGGTTGAAATAGTAGCTGAGGTAGAGCCCCGCGATGCTGCTGCAAACTCCGCAAACCACGCTGGCGAGCATGACGTGGTGAAACCGGGGGACAAGGAGGTAGGCGGTTACGGCTGGGGTAATGAGCATAGCCAAAACCAAGATCACCCCGACGGCTTTCATGCTAGCCACAACGGTGAGGGCCACCAGCATCATCAGTCCGAGGTGGAGCCTTTGGGTGGGCAGGCCGGCGGCTTCGGCACCCTGGGGATCGAAGCTAAAAAAGAGCAATTCCTTGTAAAGCAGGATGATGCTGACCACCACCACTAGGGCAATCAGAGCCGTATCCCGCACTTCATCGGCGGTGACTGCCAGGAGGTTACCAAAGAGAAAATGGGCTAGGTCGATCTTGTTATCTTTTTGAATAACGGTGATCAGGGTGATCCCAGCGGCAAAAAATCCCGAGAGAACGACGCCCATGGCGGCATCTTCTTTGACGGGCGATCGCCGATGGATGAGGGAAATGAGGTAGGTGCTGACTAGGGCAGCAATGAAGGCCCCCACGTAGAGGTGAATGCGGATAATGTAGGCGATCGCCAGCCCTGGCAGGAGGGAATGACTGAGGGCATCGCCCAGGAGGGCCAGCCGCTGCACCATGAGGTAGCACCCTACGGCAGCGCAGATAATACCGACGGCCACGGCGATGGCCAGCGATCGCTGCATAAAGGCAAACTGCAGGGGTTCGAGGATCCAGGAGAGCATGGAATTAGGCAGCCTGTCCGAAATGGGCCAGCCCACCGTAGGCCCGCAGCAGGTTATCGGCGGTCATTACTTGGCGGCGATCGCCCGTGGCAATCAGTTCTTTGTTGAGCAGAATGAGCCGGTCAAATTCCTTGACGACCGCCCCGAGGTCGTGGTGAATCACCATGACCAATTTGCCAGCGGCAGCAAGTTCATGGAATACCTCAAACAGGAGGGTCTCGGTTTTTTGGTCAACCCCGGTAAAGGGCTCATCGAGCAAAAACAGATCGGCTTGCTGCACAAGGGCCCGGGCCAGAAACACCCGCTGCTGCTGTCCGCCGGAGAGTTGTCCGATGGGGCGATCGCGGAGATCGGCCATGCCCACCCGCTCTAGGGCAGCCATTGCCAGGCGCTTACTGGCGGTCGAAAACTGCCGCAGCCAACCGGTAGACACCACCCGACCCATGAGCACCACATCCCAAACCGTGGTGGGAAAGGTCCAGTCCAAGTGGGAACGCTGGGGGACGTAGGCCACCCGCTGCCGTTGCTGACTCAGGGGGCGATCGCCGTAGGTAAGGGTTCCAGTAACCACGGGAATAAGTCCTAGCAGGGCTTTCATGAGGGTGCTTTTGCCGGCACCGTTGGGCCCGATGACACCCACCACTTGGGCTGGCGCGAGGGTGAACGACACGTTGCGCAGGGCAGGTACCTGCTGGTAGTTGACGGTCAAATGGGAGACGCTTAGGGTTGTCATGGCTGGGGCCACCGGGAATATGAAAGCACTGTGAAATCATACCAAAAATGAAACGACTATGAAATAATGAAAAAATGAAACGATTATGAAAATCATGACACGGTCTCAATTTTTTAGGCATTCTTCCTGGGGGCGGGTACGCCGCCTTGGCTTGATTTGGTGCAGCCTGCTCTTGGCGTTGCTGATTGCCGCTTGTCAGCAGGGCGCAACCACAACCCCGTCAACCCCAACCGCACAGCCGACCGTGGTTACCACCAGCACCATGATTACCGATTGGGTGCGGCAAGTCGCGGGCGATCGCCTGCCGGTGGTAGGCATTCTCCAACCGGGCAGCGATCCCCACCTCTACGAACCCGTGCCCCAGGATCTCAAGACAATTGAGACGGCAGCGCTGATCTTTTACAACGGCTACAATTTAGAACCCGCCCTGATTAGGCTGATCGAGTCCGCGGGGGAAGGAGTAAGGCGGGTGCCCCTAGGGGAAAAAGTGCCACCCCTCATTGCCGGTAAGGAACCCGATCCCCACGTGTGGGGCGATGTGCAGCGGGTGCGCACCATGGTGGGACATATCGCTACGGCCCTCGGCGATCTGCAACCGCAGGATCGATCCACGTTCACCCAAAATGCTGAGGCCTACCAGGCCCAATTGCAGCGCCTCGACGCTTGGATTCGTGCCCAGATTGCCACAATTCCGCCGACCCAACGGCGTTTGGTCACCACCCACGATGCCTTTCAATACTACGCCCAAACCTATGGATTGACCGTGCCCGGCACCCTCATTGGGCTGAGCACCGAGGAGCAGCCCAGCGCCCAGACGGCCAAAAATCTGGCCCAATCCATTAGGGAGCAAAAGATTCCGACGATTTTCACGGAGACGACCCTCAATCCCCAACTGATCCGAACGATCGCCCAGGAGGCAGGGGTTGAGGTTTCGCCCCAGGAGCTCTATTCCGATTCCATCGGTGCGCTCGGGAGTCCCGGCGATAGTTATATCACTATGATGGTGTCCAATACCCGCGCCATCACCCTAGGGTTGGGTGGGCAGGTGACAGAATTCACCGCCGCCGGTTTGTAGCTGCCACAACCCGCTATAGATTCCGCCCTGGAGCAGGAGTTCCTTGTGGGTGCCCATGGCAACTACTTTGCCCCGATCCATGACGTAAATGCGGTCGGCATGGCGAATGGTGGAGAGACGATGGGCGATCGCAATGGTGGTGCGGTTTTGAATGATCGTGTTCAGGGATTTTTGGATCGCGGCTTCCGTTTCGTTATCCACGGCGGAAGTGGCCTCATCCAGAATCAAGATGGGCGGATTGCGGAGAATAGCGCGGGCGATCGCCAACCGTTGCCGCTGCCCTCCCGAGAGCTTTTGTCCCCGCTCTCCGATAATGGTGTCATAGCCCTGGGGTAATTCCTGAATGAAATCATGGGCTTCGGCGATGCGGGCAGCATGTTCGATCGCCTCCACCGAAGCACCAAAGCTGCCATAGGTAATGTTTTCCAGCACCGTGCCGTGGAACAAAAACACCTCCTGGCTGACCCAGCCCATTTGCGATCGCAGGGTATCTACGGGCCAATCCCGCAGTTCCCGCCCATCGAGGGTGATCTGTCCTCCCTCTACCTCATAGAGCCGCAGCAGCAGCTTCACAAGGGTGCTCTTACCCGAACCCGTAGCGCCGACAATGCCCGTAAGTTGCCCCGGCAGAATTTCTAGGGAGAGGTGGTTTAAAAGGGGCTGCCGCTCCCGATAGGTAAAGGTCACGGACTCGAAGCGGATGTGCCCCCGCACGGGTAGGTTGTCTGGGGCTAGGACGGGCGACCGTGCAGCTGCGGGGAGCGGTTGATCCAGGAGCTGAAAAACCCGCTGGGTGGAGGCCATGGCCCGTTGGTACTGATCGAGGGTTTCACCGAGGCGGGTCAGGGGCCAAAGCAGCCGCTGGGTGAGAAACACCATGGTGCTGTAGGCCCCGAGGGACAGGGTGCCCGCCCCCGCCTCCAGTCCGCCGAGGTACAAAATGGCAATAAAACCAGCAAATACGGCAATGCGGATCAGGGGGATAAACGCAGCACTGTAGGCGATCGCCCGGCGGTTGCGCTGTTGATAGATAGTACTTTCCCGCTCAATCCGCTTGCGCTCGTACCCCTCAGTACCGAAGGCCTTGATGGTCATAATCCCCGACAGGCTGCCCGCCAACTGCCCGTTGAGGAGCCCCACCTGTTCCCGCACAGCGGCATAGCGGGGGGCCAAAAAATTTTGAAAGGCGATCGACCCCCACAGAATAAAGGGAATCGGTAAAACCGCCAGCCAGGCCACCCCCGGTGCCAGGTAGAAAAAAGCGCCACCAATAGCGAGGGCTGTGACCAGAACTTGGAGCACCTCATTGGCACCCCCGTCGAGAAAGCGCTCCAGTTGATTGACATCGTCGTTGAGAATAGCCATCAGCCCGCCGGAGCTCCGTTCCTCAAAAAATGCCATCTCCAGTTGTTGCAGGTGACCGTAGGCATCCAGGCGCAGATCGTGCTGCACAGCTTGGGCTAGGTTGCGCCACCCCCGCCCATAGGCGTACTCAAACAAAGACTCCAAAGCCCAAATCACGGCACTGATGAGCGAGAGCACCAAAAGTTGGGGGGCAATGCCGCCGAAGCCCCGGAACCAGGTTCCTTCGGGGCGGGAGACAATCTCTAGGGCTAGGCCAATCAGAGCCGGCGGTGCCAAATCAAACAGCTTATTGAGAACCGAACAGGTGGAGGCATAGGCAATAGATCCGCGATATCGGTGGCCGTACTGCCACAAACGCCATAGGGGATGAACCATAGATTCGAGGGGATAAAGGGTAAGGACAGAACCCTAGGAAGATAGCAGGGGGAACTGCAAAGACTCCCGCTGGGCTAGGTAAAGCTTAGCCACCTGTCGTGCCAGGGTGCGAATGCGGGCGATGTAACGCACCCGCTCTGTTACGGAAATGGCACCCCGGGCATCGAGCAAATTAAAGGTGTGGGAGCACTTCAGCACGTAGTCAAAGGCCGGCAGAACCAGTTCCGCGGCCACCAATTCCCCCGCTTCAGCCTCGTATTGCCCGAAACATTGGAATAAAAAGTCCGTGTTCTGTCCCTTGGTACCAAAATTGTAGGTGCTGTGCTCCACTTCTCCTTGGTGGTGCACCTGGCCGTAGGTTACCTCACCCTGCCAGCGGATGTCGAAGATGGAATTGACCCCCTGCAAGTACATCACCAGCCGCTCCAAGCCGTAGGTAATCTCTGCGGACACGGGCCGACAGTCGATACCGCCCACCTGCTGAAAGTAGGTGAACTGGGTAACTTCCATGCCATCGAGCCAGACTTCCCAACCCACACCCCAAGCCCCTAGGGTGGGTGATTCCCAATCGTCCTCGACGAAGCGCACATCGTGATCCGCCGGATCGATGCCTAAGTACTTCAGGCTGTCTAGGTACTGCTGCAGCACGTCAGCTGGCGAGGGTTTCAGCTGTACCTGGAACTGGTAATAGTGCTGCAATCGGTG
>DBAX01000108.1 GCA_002291895.1 Cyanobacteria bacterium UBA999 | reverse complement strand
TGTGTGGCACCGTCGGGATTTGCGCGTGGAAGATCATCCGGCCTTGGCGGCGGTGGTGGGGGCGGTGGTGAGCGTATTTGTCTTCGACCCCGAGATTCTCTATGCCGAACAGGTGCTGGCCGGGCGATCGCTGCGGGTGCACGGTGGTGGCAAAGTGGCGTTTATGCTGGGCTGCCTGGAGGAACTGCAGCAGCGCTATCGGGCGTTGGGGAGTACGCTGCTTTTGGTGTATGGCGACCCCCTAGAACTGCTTCCTCAGTTGGCGCAACGCCTGGCCCTTACCCATCTCCACGCCCATCGGGATGGGGAGCCGGGGGCGATCGCCCGCGATCGTACGGTGACGCAGCGACTGACAGCACTGGGGGTGACGGTACACTGGTTTGACGATTTGGGGCTCCATCCGCCGGCGGAAATTGTTACCAAAAGCCAGGAACCCTACAAAGTTTTTACCCCCTACTGGCGCAACTGGGCAGCGCGACCGAAACCAGCGCCAGTTCCCACGCCAACGCACCTGACGGAAATCGATCCCCAGACTTTAGCCGCAGTATCCGATCTTTGCTATCTGCCCTCCTTAGCAGGACTGGGGTTTGCCCATGATATGGATGTACCCCCGGCCGGGGCAGCGGCGGGGCAGCGGCTGCTGGAGTCCTTCTGTGGGGGCGATCGCCTGCGCAACTATGACCACGGACGGGAATTTCCGGCTGCCGTGGGCGGCACCTCCCAATTGAGCCCTCACCTGCGGTTTGGTACGGTGGGCATTCGCCAGGTTTGGCAGCAGACGGTGCTGGCCGAAGAACGCACCCGCAGCGACGAGGAGCGGCGCGGCATCACGACATGGCGGCAGGAACTGGCTTGGCGGGAGTTTTACCAGCATGTGCTTTACTTTTTTCCGCAACTGGCCACGGGAGCCTACCGCCCCCAGATGCAGTGCTTTGTTTGGGATCGGGACTGGGAAAAATTTGAGGCTTGGTGTCGGGGGCAGACGGGTTACGTGCTCGTGGATGCGGCTATGCGGCAACTCAATGCCACGGGCTGGATGCACAACCGCTGTCGCATGGTGGTGGCCAGCTTTCTTACCAAGGACTTGCTGCTCTCTTGGCAGTGGGGCGAGTGGTACTTTATGCATCAACTCATTGATGGCGATCTAGCCGCCAACAACGGCGGCTGGCAGTGGAGTGCCTCCAGTGGGATGGATCCTAAGCCCCTGCGGATTTTTAACCCCCATACCCAGGCGAAGAAGTTCGATCCTGAGGGGGACTACATTCGCCAGTGGATTCCCGAACTGCGGGGGCAGACGGCGGCGGAGCTATTTGCTGGGGATCTGTGGCGACCAAACTATCCCCGTCCCCTCGTTGACCACAGCCGGCAGCAACAGGAATTTAAGCGCCGCTACCAGCTTGCCAAGGAGCAATCGGGCGGCTCGGATTAACCCTTCTTGCCCAGATATAGGGCCACAACCTCGGGGTGGTGCAGCAACTCGATGCCCGTGCCAGAAAAGTGCTCCTGGCCCCCATCCATAACGTATCCCTTTTGGGCGATCGCCAGGGCTTTGCGGGCGTTTTGCTCCACCAACAAAATCGTGGTGCCTTGGGCATGGATCTGCTGAATCAACCGAAAAATATCCTGCACCAAAATGGGCGAGAGGGCGGCGGAGGGTTCGTCCAAAATCAGGAGTTGGGGCTCCATCATGAGGGCCTTGCCCATGGCCAACATCTGCCGCTCCCCACCGGAAAGCGTTCCTGCGGACTGCCGTTGCCGTTTGCCCAAACTGGGAAACAAATCGTAGATTCGCCGCCGTCGCCGGTCGAGGTTGCGGCTATCCCGGAAGGCACCCATTTCTAAGTTTTCGGCGATCGTCAGGGAAGGAAAAACATTTGCGGTTTGGGGAACGTAGCTCACCCCGAGACGAACCAGGTGCTCGGGGGGCTGACCGGTAATATTTTGTTCCTGGAAAAACACCGCCCCCGATCGCACTGGCACCAAGCCAAAGATCGTCCGGGCCAGGGTAGACTTACCCGCGCCATTGGCTCCAATCACCGCCACAAGGCTGCCAGACTCCAGGCTCATATTCGTTCCCCGGAGAATGTCAACGCCGGGCACATACCCAGCCACCAAGGATTCCACGCGGAGAAGCGCCATGGCAGTTCGTACCCTATCCCAAACGGTGCGACCTATTGTAAGGCCCTTGGCGAAAAAACGCGGCGATCGCCCCCAAAGCCATCAGTCCCGTTACCCCAGCTAGGGGATTGCCACCGATCCCGGTGATCCACTGGGGTACCGCCCCCGTCGGCACCAACCAATCCGTAGTGTTCGCAATGTAGTAGACCCACACCAGACCGCCATGCAGTCCGATTGCCCAGCCCAGACGTCCGGCGCTGGCCCGCTTCGACCAGGCAAGGGCCAGACCTAGGAGCAACAACCCAGGAAACTGCACCCACGTTGCCAGAATCACCTCTAGGGGCTTGAGGAAGTGCAGCACGGCAAAAATGGCGCTACTCCACCAAATGGCTGCCGTCGGCGAACCCACCCAAGTCAACTCCGCCAGCAACCAGCCACGGAAGAGGAGTTCCTCAATCACCGCGACCGCCAGACCGGTGCCCAATCCCGCGATCGCCCCCTGTCCCACCTGCATCGCTGATACGTTCTGGACTGCCTGCCATCCCAAAAGCAGGTGCATCCCCAAAAGCCCGGCAAGGCTAGCGGCCCCCAAAAGCCAGCCCCAAAGGAACTCCCGCAACAGTTGCCTGTGCCGCGGCAGACCGTAATCGGCGAAGGGCTGGCGGGTCGGGACAACGTAGTAGCCCCATGCCCAAAGATGGATACCAAAGAGGGCATAGAGCCCAACTCCCAGATAGGGAACAGCCTGTTCCCCACCTAGGGCATAGGATACCGCGGCGACGGGGGCAAACAAGCCAACCAAAACCACAACAAACCAGCACAGGCGGCCGTAGGGAGCCGCCCAGGGCACGCGATACAGCCTGCGCCCCCATGCACCCAGCAAGCGTCCCAACCTACTCGTCCGGCTCAATGGTGCTGGTCAAACCCTTGCTTTTCAGTCCATCGCAGTAGAATTCGGCATGCTCTTGGACGCAGGTAATCACGAGGGCTACCCCAGCCGAATGGGCTTCCATCATAATGTCCACGGCCTGGGGTTGGGTCAAGCCATTAACCACCTGCATCAGCGACTGAACCACGTATTCCATGGTGTTGAAGTCGTCGTTGTGGAGCAAAACGCGATAGCGCGGTGCAAGCTTGGCACTCGAGCCAGTGACCGGGCGCTCAATCGTTTGTATAGACATAGTTCAACCTATTCCAGCATTCGAAAAGAACACGCGTGACCTAAGGCACCGCTTGGGCTGCCGAAATCCCGCTTCGGTTCGTGCTAGCCCAAAACTTAATCAATTATACAGAACAGTCGCCAGTGCATGTTAAGGATTCGTAAAATCACCTAGGAGCCCACGGCCATGGGTTCATCACCGATCAGGAAGGACACGACTTTTTCTAGTCCCTTGGTGCGGTGGATGTCCATCTGTTGCTGGGTGAATTTTGAACTGGCAATAATGACATCGGGTTTGGTGGCGATCGCCTTTTCGAGAAATTCATCGCCACTGAGGGCTTTGATCACGCGATAGCCCCGGGATTGGAGAATTTCCGACAGGGCCGAAACTGTGGAGAGGTTGTCATCGACGACGAGCACTTGGCGCAGTTGTCCTGCCTCCTGGAGGAGCGTCTCAACTTCGGCCAGGAATAAATCGACGTTGATGGGTTTGGTGATGTAGCGATCTACGCCAAGGTGGTAGCCCCGTTCGGCACCATCGAGTACGGAGATGATCATAATGGGAATGCCCATGGTGGCAGGGTCGCGCTTGATCCGGGCGGCGAGTTCATAGCCGTTGATGTCGGGCATCAGCACGTCGAGGGTGATCAAATCCGGTTTGGCTGCCAGGAGTTGCCCGAGAGCCTCCTCTCCGTTGCCGGCCTCGCGGACAAAGTAGTTTTGGGATTCCAGTTCCTGGCGCAGCAGGCGGCGAATATTAACGTCGTCATCGACGACAAGAACCGTTTTGCGACGACCAAAATCGCGATCGCGGTGGGCGCTCTCCTGAATGGGCTGTTGGAGTTGGCGCAGCAGGACTTCCATGTTGATGCTGGTGATCGGCGGCAGTTGGGGCAGCTCGGCCACTTGGGCTGGGCGCAGGGGGAGGGTGAAGCTAAACTTACTGCCCACACCAATCTGACTTTCAACCCAGATTTTACCGCCGTGGTGCTCGACAATCTCCTTGGAAATCGGTAGCCCCAGACCCGTTCCCTTCGGTTTGTCGGTGAGGGTGTTGCCCACCTGCTTGAATTTTTCAAACACCTTAGGACAATCCTCAGGAGCAATGCCAATACCCTGATCCACCACGCTGACGACCAGCACATCGTCAAGTTGACGCACCCGGCAGGTGACGCTGCCCTCGGCCTGAAACTTCACGGCGTTGGAAATGAGGTTGATTGCCACTTGAATCAGGCGATCGCGATCGCCCATGACCGGTGGCAGGCTGTCGGGAACATCGCGGACGGGCTCAAGCCCCTTTTGCAGGAACAGTGCCGAAGTAGCGGCCAGTGCCCGATCTATTACTTCAATAACATCCAATTGCTCCATGTGCCATTCCAGTTTGCCGGCTTCCATTTTGGCAATGTCCAACACCTCGTTGATCAATTTGGTGAGGCGCATGCCTTCGGAGACAATAATTTCGATGTTTTCTCCGACTTGCCGTACCGCCCGCTGTACCCTTTTGTCGTCAGCAGTGACGTGGGGAAAAATCGTATCGTCCAGCTTTTTCTGGATCAATTTGGCAAACCCAAGCACGGAGGTTAGGGGCGTGCGCAGTTCGTGGGAGACCGTAGAAATAAAATCGGTTTTCATCCGATCCACTTCCTTCTCGGCCGTAATGTCGCGGATGAGAATGACGGAGCCAAGGTAGTCAACGCTGCCATCGGGTAGGTTTTTGACCAGAGCGGTAGCCACAGCTTTGCCGTAAATGCTGTTGGGCAGCGTAAATTCCTCGGTAAACACCTCCTGGCAACGCTCCTTACCATGCTGCATGAGCTTCTGAATGCGTTTAACAGCTTCGGCGGGAAAGACCTCGCGGAAATCCATGCCAACTATATCCTGATCGTGGAGGTTGAACATGCCGCGCAGGGAGGGGTTGCACTGGCTAATCTGCCCGGCAGCATCGATGACGGTCAACCCATCAACCATGGTGTCAATAACGGCCCGTAATTCGCTGGTGCGCTGTTGGACGCGCTCCTCAAGGGTACGGCTGTTGTCGGCAAGCTGGGCGGTCATTTTGTTGAATGCCCGGGCCAGGGCCCCAATTTCGTCCTCGGTAAGGATGGGAGCTTGATGTTCGAGGTTGCCCTGGGCCACAAATACGGCGGTGTCGGCGATCGCCAATATGGGCTGGGTAATCCGGCGGGAAAGCAAATAAACCGCCACCAGCAGCATGGAAATGGAACTCAAGCCGAGGAGTAAAATTTCCCGGCTGAGGCGATCGGCTGGCTCAAAGGCTTCGGACTGACTCATCTCCGAAATCACGGCTAAACCCAGGGATTCAATCCAGTCAAAGCGCCCGATTACGGGAACGCCCGCATAGTTGGTATAGAGTCCTGAGCCCTCTTCGCCCCGCAGCGCAAGATCGATACCTTCGCTACGCACCCCATCGCGGTAAGCCGGGTCATCCTGACCGCTGCCAGAGATAAACGAACTGCGGCGGCGCAAAATACCGATCAAGTACGTCTGCCCACTTTGCCCCAAACCGGTGCGCTCGCGAATGAGACGGTCAATGTCATCGAGGTTGAGATCCACGGCTAAAAAGGGCGGATCTTCGCCGCGACCAATGGGAGTGGCATAGGATACGATGGGCTTGCCGGTTTGGTTGGAGATGTAAAAGTTGGGGGTGACCTGCACGGCATCGGCCCGCTTGGATAGGCTCGTAGTGGTATTGCCCAAGAGTACGTAGCGCCCCACCCGCTTGGTATCCGTGGAGAGCAGAACCTTGCCGGTGTTGCTAACGATAGAAATATGGTCAATTTGGGCACGCAGATTGGTGATCTCCACCAAACTGGACTGGAGGTTGCGAATCTGACGCTGGGTCTGGGGAGTCGATCTTCCCAGGAGTTGGGTAGTCCCGGTCTCTACTTCCCGCAGTTCGCTGATGAGGATCACATCATTCCGGCGCTGCCGAAACCACTGCGACACTTGGTACTCCTTGAGGGAGGACGCCACCGATAATCGGTCAAAAACCGAATCCCTCAGGGCTTGGCGACCGCGAATGTTGGTACTGATCGCCACGACGCCGACCGTGACTCCAGAGAGAAGGAAAAAGGTGCCGACCAGCTTAAACAGCAGACTTTGATTCAGCTTAAACTTGAATAGGTTCACCCCAATGCCCCCCTAGGATTGCCAATTCTCAAAAATGACCTGAATTTCGGCGATCGCCCGATCCGTAGCTGCCTCCGGCGTGAGCTTCCCAAGTGCGACTTGCTGCAACACCGAACCCCAGACATTACGGGCTTGCACCTCAGTGTACGCTGGATTAAGCACTTGGTATAGGGGGCGCGTATTTTCCAGGGTCTTCACTGAGTTGGAGATGTGGGTATCGCGGGGATTGCGCCAAAAGGGATCGCCCAGTAACTTGGGCATCACGGGGGCGAAACGCCCACGGGAACCCTTAACAAACACGTCTAGGTTCTCCGGTTGCAACAGGTAGCGAAAAAAATCCTTGGCGATCTTTTGATTCGGGGAATTGGCAAACAGGCAGGCCTGTTTGGTCGCCACTAGGTTGCGCAGGGGGCTACCATCGGGTTTGCGCGGCCAGGGAATGGTGACCATCTGGTCGAAGTAGCGCTGCTCGTCGGAGCGCTGGGAGCCGGGAATGGACAGGGTGGGGTTGGCGGTCATCACCATTTCACTGTTGAGAAAACGTTCGTTGTTGTCCGGATCCCCCCACTCGGTTGCGGAGGGGGGCACCAGCTTCTCGCGGTAAAATTTGGTGTATTCCGTGACAGCGCGGAGGATGCCGTTGCGCACTTGGGGATCGGAAATTCTTAATTGACCTTGGCTATCGAGAATTTCCACATTGTAGGCTTCCAGAAAAAGCTCAAAGGCATAGAAGGTATCGCTGGCAGATGGAGACACAGGAAGTCCGATGGTGTAGAGGTTGTCGGACTGTGCTGCCCCTTTTCTTTGACTTAGGGCGCGATGCACCTGCCGCCACCAACCCCAAAATCCTTCCCAGTCTTGGGGAATGGTGCGTTCGTTGACCCCTGTCTGCTGCAGCAGGTTGCGCCAATAGTGCAGGTAAATGCCGCTCTGGGAAATGGGTACTGCGAAGTAGGCTTTTTTCTTGGATGTATTGTCCGTGTAGGTAACGCCGCTCAGGGCGGTTTTGGTGAATTGTTGCGCAACGGGACTAACAACGTCAGAAACATCCGCCAGTTTGCCCTCCCAAGCTAGCCGAGGAATGAGATTGAGGTCGGCACTGTAGCTGTATAGGATGTCGGGGGGGTTGTTCCGGGCGATCGCATTAGTGATCTCCCGAGCCAGATCTTTTTCGCTAAAAAAGGTGAGCTTAACTTCATTTTTACTCGTTTTTGCCCACTGCTCCACAAACCGGCGCACGGCTGCGGTTTCCTCTGGAAAGTAGCCTTCATTCCACCAAATGCGAAAGCTGCGATCGGGCGTCACCTCGTTCAGAAAAAGACTGGTCTCGGTGCAGGCAGTCAACGTCCATGCCATAAAAAACAGGCAAATGCAGAGAACAACGAGACGGGGACGCATGGTATTCATTCTGGCGACTGGCATCACTGTATCAAACTCCAACCTTTCCAACTTCAGTCAATTGTCGCAAGACCCGCAGTCAAATCTGCGCGAACATTTGTAACATTAGGGTTGGGAACTGATTCATTTCATTACTACGTTATGAGGGGGTTATGGAATTTCCGAAGTTTTTTCGCCTCGGTGTGCAGTTTGAAGAGCGGCGAATTTCTGATATTCCCACAACGCTCCAGTCTGAGATTCATAAACTAGCGCCAGAGCACCTCATTCTTCCCGGGCAAACAGTGGCGGTGGCGGTGGGCAGCCGCGGCATTGACCGCCACCATGTGATTGTCAAAACGGTTGTAGACGAGCTAAGGCGCTTGGGGGCCCTGCCCTATATTGTGCCTGCCATGGGCAGCCATGGTGGGGGAACAGCCGTAGCCCAGGCCCAAATCCTGGCGGACTATGGTATATCCGAGGACGCAATGGGGGTGCCGGTGCGCTCGGGGATGGAGGTGGTGGAATTGGGGCGCACCGAATTTGGCATGCCCGTTTACTTCGACCACCATGCTGCCCAAGCCGACCGAGTGGTGCTGATCAATCGTATTAAGCCCCATACCCGCTTTTCTGGGGTGATCGAGAGTGGGTTGATGAAAATGATGGCGATCGGACTGGGCAAGAAAACCGGTGCGGCCACGTACCACAAATTTTTTGCCCACTACTCCTTCGATATGGTGGTGCGCGCCATTTACCAAGTTGTCTCCCGGCAGACTCCCGTGGCCTTTGGGGTGGCTGTCATCGAGAACGGCTACCAGCAAACCGCCGAACTCCATGCCATTCCCATGGCTGAAATTGAAACGGTGGAAAGCGAACTGCTGCACCGGGCTCGGGCGTGGTGCCCCAAGCTGCCCTTCGAGCAAGTGGATTTGCTCATCATTGATGAAATTGGTAAGGACATCAGCGGCGCGGGTATGGACACCAACGTGACAGGGTTAAAGAAAATTTTTGTCAAGGAACTGTCCTTTTCGCCGCCCTTTGTCGATAAGATTTTTGTGCGTGATCTCAGTCTAGGAACCAAGGGCAATGCTATGGGGCTGGGCTTAGCTGATTTCACGACTCGGCGGCTGGTGGATAAGGTGGATTTTGCCGCTACCTATACCAACGCGATTACGGGGATGAATTTGCGCGGGGCCAAGCTGCCAATTTTTATGGACAATGATCGCCAGATTTTGGATGCTGCTTTCCGCAGTTTGGGACTTAAGGCTCCAGCGGATGCCAAGGTGCTGTGGATCAAAAACACCCTGCAACTGGGGCAGGTGGAAGCTTCGATCGCCTATCGGGATTTGGCGCGCCATCGACCGGACATCACCCTGATCTCTGAGCCGCGATCGCTCTGCTTTGATGCCGACGATAACCTGCCTCTCTTCGATCAGTATCCTGATGTGTTAGCGGCGGTGGGCTGATGGAAAAGTTACTGGAGCGCCTCGTACCTCTGTACGGAACCCTGGTCGGCTGGGTGGTAGTGGGCATTGTGGCAGGCTATGCCTACCGATGGGGGCGATCGCGCTTCGGTTTGTCGGCATTGCCGCCCCAACCATCCAAATATCTCGGTCTGTTTTTGTTTTGGATTGGGGTTCCCCTTCTGATCCTGTCTTCCCTCATTGGGCGAGACCTGTCGGGGGGGGTGCTGGTGGCTCCGGTAACCGCCTGGGTGGCGCTGCTTGTGGGAGCTTCCTTTGCCTGGATCTGGATCGACTTGGGCAGAACGGACGAACGGCTTAAGGCTTACTCCCTCTCCGGCGGAGGGGTGGCGGAGTCCTCCTGGGCGAAACGCACCCAGGGCAGCTTTTTACTGGCGATGATGGTTGGCAACACGGGGTACATGGGCTACCCCGTTATTCTTACCCTTGTGGGGCAAGACTACTTTGCCTGGGCGGTATTCTACGACCTGTTGGGTTCGACCCTGGGGGCCTACGGCCTTGGGGTGGCGCTCGCTTCCTACTACGGTGATTTGCAATCGGAGCGTCCTTGGTACAGCAACCTAGTGCGGGCGCTGCTGCGAAACCCGGCCCTGTGGAGCTTGCTGTTGGGGCTGTCCCTGGGCTTGTTGCGGTTGCCGCTTCCCGCGGAGGTGGTGGAGCCGTTTCGGGCGATCGCCGCCCCAATTGTGCCCCTGTCTCTGGTGATGATTGGGCTGCAGTTGAGTCAGTTACCTTCCCTGCGACGGATTGGGCGATCCTTGACCTGCCTCACCATCAAGATGCTGCTGGTGCCGTTGGTGGTGGGCACGGCGCTGATGTTTTTCAACATCACCGGGCCGCCGCGCCTAGCGATGGTGCTGCAGATGGCGATGCCGCCGGCATTTGCCACATTGGTCATCGCCCAGGCCTACAACCTCGATCAGGAACTGGCAGTAACTACCCTGGCCTTGGGCAGCGTGGGGCTGCTGTTAACCCTGCCAATCTGGGTTTGGCTCTTCAGCTAGGGGATTGGGCGCAGCGAGGAGCTGCAGGGAGGCGTTGCTGCGCGCCTGGAGTACCCCCCGCAATTCGAGGGATTTCACCAAGTCGGCGGCGTTGCCTTCCACAAGGACCACGGGCGTACTTTCGCCTCCCTGCACGTTGAGGTTGAGTTCCCGGAGCGATCGCAGCGTTTCAGAAACATCCCGTGCCAGGGATTCAGTTTGCTGGTGCTGAACCACGTGGCGATAGGTTTCGTAGTTGGGGAACTCTCGGGGGT
>DBAX01000061.1 GCA_002291895.1 Cyanobacteria bacterium UBA999 | reverse complement strand
GAGGAAACACCCCCCATCGCGGTATTCAAAATCTAAATCTCGGTTCATCTGACCGCCATTAATCGCCGCCAGCACCAAAGAATCAACTATCGGAGCGCGAAACTCCTCAATGAGATCCGACGCTAGGGCAGGATGGCGCGCCCCCCCCTCGTGGAGGCAGGCAAAGTAGGGATCGAGATCGTGCACTTCGATGAGCGTAAGCAGGTGGTTCCAAAGCACCTGATAGCCAAAGCTGAGCATGGCATTAACCGGATTGGCCGGTGGACGGCGCGATCGCCCCTCAAACGCAAAATCAGGATGGTTGAGGCAGGCACCAAACGCCCGAAAATAGGTCGCTGCCGCCGCCCCTTCGAGCCCCCGCAACTGGTCTAGGTCGTAGGTGCAAGAAATCTGGTCGAGGTAGCCGGTCAGGGTAGCCAGTGCCTCGCCAAATATATTGGTCTCCCGCCGCCGCTGATGGCGCAGCAACAACACCCGTCCATTTTGAATTTTGCTGCGGAGAATGCTGTGCACCACCGGAAGGCGATCGCCTAGGGTTAGCTCCTGCTGATAGCGAGATAGCTGGCGGTAGCCCCGCTCAATTGCCAGGATGCGGCCGTAGCAAAAGCCAAGGCGGGACAAAAAAACGACCGGAACGTTGCGGCTGAGGCAAGCACGGATCGCCGGGGTCGTGATTTGGGAATTGCCAAAGATCAGCACCTGCTCTAGGGTGGGCAACCCCACGGTGCCAAAAAGGTCGGATCCCTTTTTGATGACGAGATGCTCCTGCTGGAGGGCAACGGTGCTCCCCTGCTGGGAAACGTAAAGGGTATTCACGGGAGGTCATAGATCGTCATCATCGCGGCGGCGCAGGGCTGAACTGCGTTCTGGGGGGCTCTGGAGGTAGCGCATCAGGCGATCGGCCATGGTACCCGTGCCGTAGGTCGCCGCTGCGACCAGCAGGGTATTGGTGATTACCGCCGCCAGACCGATGGGAGCGATCAGCAAAATAATGAGGGTGATGCTGCCATTGACCACGGCGGTGCCAATATTGCGGGTGCGGGCCATGCGGGGAGAAAGATACATAGGGCGGTGGAGGGTGAAAAGAAGACTGCTATTAAGTTAAGTCTCATAGGTATTATAAGCGTCATTGTTTGGTTTGATTTTGTTTTTGGGCGGGGCCCAATTCAAGGACAATGGGAAAAAAAGCCAGCTAAAATTCTTTAGCTTTAAGCACCCATGACAGAACTTCGCACCATTGCCACAGCGCCCTTTACGGATCAGAAGCCCGGCACTTCTGGCTTGCGGAAGAAGGTAACGGTTTTTCAGCAGCCCCATTATTTAGAGAACTTTGTCCAGGCGATTTTTGATTCCCTAGAAGGCTATGGCGGGCACACCTTGGTGGTGGGCGGCGATGGGCGCTACTACAACCGGCAGGCGATCCAGGTGATCCTGAAAATGGCGGCTGCCAACGGCTTTGGGCGGGTTCTGGTGGGGCAGGGCGGTATTTTATCCACCCCGGCGGCTTCCTGCGTAATTCGGCGCTATGGGGCCTTTGGCGGCATCATTCTGTCGGCGAGCCATAACCCCGGTGGCCCGGAGGGGGATTTTGGTATTAAGTACAACACCCAAAATGGCGGCCCGGCACCGGAAAAAGTGACCAATGCCATTTTCGCCCGCAGCCGGGAATTGGTTAGCTATCGCATCGTGGCAGCGGCGGATGTGGATCTCGATCGCCTTGGGGAGCAGCGGGTTGGCACGATGGTGGTGGAGGTGATCGATGCCGTCGCCGACTATGGGGCGCTGATGGAGTCGCTGTTTGACTTTGACCGCATTCGGCAAATGCTGACTGGTGGGGCGTTTCGCCTGTGCTACGACGCGCTCCATGCCGTTACTGGGGGCTATGGGGTAAAGATCCTGGGCGATCGCCTGGGGGCCCCGATGGATTCCTTGCAAAATTGCGTGCCCCTGGAGGATTTTGGCGGCGGGCATCCCGATCCCAATTTGGTCTATGCCCATGACCTCGTGGCCAAGATGTTGGCGGCAGCGGCCCCGGACTTTGGTGCGGCTTCCGATGGGGATGGCGATCGCAACATGATCATGGGTCGGCGCTTTTTTGTTACCCCTAGCGATAGCTTGGCGGTGCTGGCCGCCCATGCCACCTTGGTGCCGGCCTATCGGGGCGGGCTGGCCGGCATTGCGCGATCGATGCCCACCAGTGGCGCTGCCGATCGGGTGGCGGCGCGCTTGGGTGTGGAATGCTACGAAACCCCGACGGGCTGGAAGTTTTTTGGCAATTTGCTGGATGCGGGCAAGATCACCCTGTGCGGTGAAGAAAGTTTCGGCACCGGTTCCAACCACGTGCGGGAAAAGGATGGGCTGTGGGCTGTACTGTTTTGGTTGAATATTTTGGCGGTGCGGCAGCAGTCCGTTGAGGCGATCGTGCGGGAGCACTGGCAGCAGTTTGGGCGCAACTACTATGCCCGCCACGACTATGAGGGGGTGGAAACCGAGCGGGCAGAAACCCTAATGACCCAGTTGCGGCAGGGCTTGCCGGCCCTAGCGGGACGACAGTTTGGCAGCTACCGCGTCCACCTTGCCGATGACTTTTGCTACACCGACCCCATCGATGGCAGCATCAGTGCGGGGCAGGGGGTACGGTTGGTGTTTGAAGATGGGTCGCGGCTGATCTTTCGGCTGTCGGGGACGGGCACGGAGGGGGCTACCCTGCGGGTCTACCTGGAACGCTACGAGCCGAACATTGCCCTCCATGGGCTGGATCCCCAGGTGGCGCTGCAGGATTTGATTGCGATCGCCCAGGAAGTGGCCCAAATCACACCGCTTACGGGACGCACAGCCCCGACGGTGATTACCTGATGGGTGCTTAGGCGGGGTCGGATTCTTCGGCGGCCATGAGGGCCAAAATCTCCGCCTCCTGGGATGCGTATTCGGCCTCGGAAATGTCGCCCAAATCTAGTTGCACTTGCAGTTTGGTCAGGCGGCGTTGCAAATTTTGCTGCTCCGCCAGTTGATCGGTAGCCCGCTCCTCGATCTGTTCGGCGATCCAAAACAGTCCGCTAACGGGGGCAGTGAGTAGTTGCCAAAGCATGGGGGTTCACGGGGGCGTTGTGCTCCTATGATAGGGGCATCGCCCGTACTTTCGTGCTTGAGCAGTTCCATGAGTTCCCTGTGGCATACCCTCCGTCCCCTCGTCTTTCAGCTAAATCCCGAACGAGCCCATACCCTGGCGATCGCCCTGGGGCAGCAGGTGCAGCGTTCTCCGTGGCAGCAGCGCTGGTGTCGGCAGCAGTTCGGCTATGGGGGCGATCGCCTGACCCAGGAGCTTTGGGGGCTCACCTTTGCCAATCCTTTGGGGCTCGCGGCGGGCTTTGATAAAAATGGCGCAGCGATCGCTGCCTGGCCCTGCTTCGGCTTTGGCTTTGTGGAAATTGGCACGGTTACGGCCCTAGGACAACCCGGGAACCCGCGCCCCCGGCTGTTTCGACTGGTCGAAGATCGGGCGATCCTCAACCGCATGGGGTTTAATAACGCTGGAGCCCCGGCGATCGCCCAGCAGTTGTCTGCCCACC
>DBAX01000060.1 GCA_002291895.1 Cyanobacteria bacterium UBA999 | reverse complement strand
ACCCCCACCACCACCCCGGAGCGCTGATGCCAGACGGTGCAGCCGATCAGATCCGGTACGTAGTATTCATCGGCTGCCAGGGGAGGGCGATCGTCGTCGGCCACCAAAACCTCGGCACCCACCAGGGCCTCCGCGGCTGTGCGGGTTTCTATCCCGGCCCACTGCACCAGAAACATCTGGGGCTTAGCTGCCACGGCGCAGCCGTGCACCAGATCCAAGGGCAGGGGTTCGCCATCGGGCGATCGCCGTAACCACCGCCGCCCAGGAATTTCAAAGCGCTCGGGAAAATCCGATAGGGAGTAGACCTTTACCGCACCTTTGATGCCAAACGCCGCCACAATTCTGCCAATCACCACCACGATCGCTACCGCAGATTGTCCGTGCGGGTGCCGATATCCAAAAACTGGATCAGCTTTACGGGATCGGCATTAAACATAAACGCCCGGGATTCCGGTGTGATCCGATATCCTTCCTTCTCGGCGGCCCGCCGTCCAGCTTGGGGGAGAGGGCTGGAAATTTCAAACATCAGCTTAGCGTAGGGGTCGTAGAGCACCTCGGGCGTGCTGGGAAAGGAAACCGAGGGCGCTGCCTCCGAGGACAGGTGGATATTGTAAAGTAGCACCGTGCCGTCACTGGTCTGCACCTCCCGCAGGGCAGCAGCGGCGGCCCGGGGGTCGCCATCCGTAGATTCCCCATCCGTAATGTTGATCACCGTTGGCGGATAGGAAAAGGGATGCTTAGCCGTCCATTCGACCAGGAGCGATCGCGTAAGTTCAAACACACTGCCCATGGCTGTCCCTCCCCCCGCCTGGGGATAGAACCACACCGGAAACTCGTTGCATACTTCGACGAAGCCCCCCATGCCATCGGGGATTTTTTGCATCCGCTGCTCCAGGGCCGCTGGATTCTCGTAGATTTTGCTGATCGGTGCCATAAATTGCTGCGCCAAATCCCCGGCAAAAATCGGCTGCACCTCAGTGCTGTAGCCAATCACACCCACGTCAAAATAATCGTAAATTTCATTGCCCTTGACGCAGCGCTGCCCCAAGGAATCGAGGAGCCGATTCACCGCATCCGCCACCACCTGGGCCTTTTGCACCATCACCCCCAGATCCGCGCCGCCAAAGCCATCGGCCATGGAGCCGGACTGATCGACCAAAAAGATAAAGCAACTGGGCTGGCGCCGACTAATTTCCGCTGAGTAGGGCATAGGGGGCGAAAAATTTTTCCCAGCATACCAAACTCTCGGGCAAGACTCTAGGATTTACAACGGAGTTGCGCCATTTGTGGCACAGTCAAGTCCTACCGACCGTGCTACCTTAAGATGGATTCGTCCTAGGCTGGCATGGCACCCATTAGCTTCAAAAAATTTGTCACCAAGGGGGACTTTGCCCAATTTTTGCAAACGCTCTCTGGCAGCTTGCAGTGCGTTCCAGAAATTACCGACGCCGAAGGCGACGTCCTCAGGGTTGGTTCCAGCGATCTAGAGCTCATGCAGGGTGTAGAGCCGCTCCCCATCATCATTAGCGATCGCCTTTGGGGATACGTGCGCGCCCCCGAACCCTATGGTGCGATTTTTGCCCACCTCACCGTCTACTACCTGCAGCGGGAACAGGATCGCCGCATCCTGGCCGCCGAGGCCCTAGACAAGTATCGCGAAATTACGTTTCTCTATGCCTTTGCGGGAAAAATCGCCTCCTGCTTAGGAATTCGTGAAGTGTGCCAATTGGTAATTACCGAAGCCCACAAGCTGATTCCCTCCACAAATGCCATGGTGATGCTCTACCAAGAAGCGCAGCACCACCTCGAAGTGATTGCCTGCGTTGGGCAAACTGCCGATGCTCCCCCAACCTTTAGCCCGTCCCAGGGGATTGAGGGCCACGTATTTCTCACGGGACGGGCCGAAATTGTCAACGACCTCCATGCCGATCCGCGCTGCGACCCGCGCTACCCTAGCAGCGATTATGCCGTCATCTGCGCACCCCTCAAAACCCAGGATCGGGTCATGGGCGTTATTCGCCTAGGCACTTCGGAGCACATCTACTACACGGCGGCCGAGTTGAAGCTCTTTACGGCCCTGACAGCCCAGGCTTCGGCAGCGATCGAAAATGCCCTGCTCCACGAACACAAAATTCAGGAAGAACGGATCAAGAGCAATCTCGAGCGCTATCTCTCTCCCCAAGTGGCCCAGGCGGTAATTTCGTCCACGGGACAGGTTTCCCTAACCACCAGCAAACGGCGACTAACCATGCTGTTTTCGGATATCCGCAACTTTTCTGGACACTGCGAGCAACTGGCCGCCGAAGAAGTAGTCACCTACCTCAACGAATACTTTACCCACATGGTTTCGGTGATCTTTAGCCATAAGGGTACCGTCAATAAATTTGTTGGCGATATGATCGTGGCCATGTTTGGGGCTCCTGCCACTCTGCCCCAGCACGAGCAACGGGCGATCGCCGCTGCCATAGACATGCAACGCTGTTTGGTTAACATTCCGGTGCCCTGGATCCGCCAGCACTTTTTAACCGGTATTGGCATTAGCACGGGTGAAGTGGTGGTTGGCAACATCGGCTCTCCGCAGCACATGGACTACACGGCGATCGGCGATGAGGTAAACATTGCAGCCCGCCTCCAGGGGCTCGCTAAGGGGGGGCAAATCTTGGTCAGCCGTAGCGTTTACGATGCTGCCCGCGCCCACTATACCTTCCGTCCCTATGGCGATATCGTCGTTAAGGGACGAAAAAACCCTGTGGAAATCTACGAAGTTCTGTACACCGAAAAACCATGAGCAAGATCCTGATCGTTGATGATGAGCCCCATATTCGGATGCTCCTAGAGCAAACCCTAGAGGAGCTAGAAGATGAGGGTGTCGAGATCTTCACCGCCGAAAATGGCGAAGAGGCCCTTAGTGCCATTCAAGAAGAGCAACCCAATCTGGTTTTTTTGGACGTCATGATGCCCAAAATGAATGGGTTTGATGTTTGCCATACCGTGAAACGGGAATTGCAACTTTCCCAGATTTACATCATCATGCTCACGGCTAAGGGGCAGGAATTTGACCGGGTTCGGGGTGAGGAAGTGGGGGCCGATATCTACATGACCAAACCCTTTGACCCCGATGAGATCCTGGATAAGGCTTACGAAATTCTGAATATTCCCCATTAGCCGCAGGAAGACCTAGGTATCCTAGACCTATTCATAACGAGCAACCCTGGGCATGAGTGTAAAAGTTTCCTACCAGCTAAGCGATCGCACCCTTGATGCCAACAGCAGCAGTCAGCAGCGTCAGCTCTCCGTATCCCTGTCCGCGGCGGAAGATCCTACCGCTGGTGCTCCTCTCAACCTTTGTCTGATTCTCGACCACAGCGGCTCCATGGGTGGGGAACCCCTGAGTACCGTTCGCCAAGCTGCCTGTGAGGTCGTGGATCGCCTTACCCCGGGCGATCGCCTCAGCATCGTCGCCTTCGATCATCGGGCCAAGGTTGTGGTTGCCAATCAGCCAGTGACAAATCCCGATGACATCAAGCGCAAAATTTTGGCACTGCGGGCCGAGGGTGGCACCTGCATCGACGACGGCATTAAGTTGGGGCTGCAGGAGCTGAACAAGGGCAAAGATGGGGCCATTAGCCAAGCCATGATTCTGACCGACGGGGAAAATGAGCATGGCGATAACCAACGCTGCCTCAAAATGGCTGAGCTGGCCGCCGAAGTGAACATTACCCTCCACACCCTGGGTTTTGGCGACAGTTGGAACCAAGACGTGCTCGAGCGAATCGCCGATGCCGGACGGGGAAGTATGCTCTACATCCCTACCCCCCAAGATGCCAGCATTGCCTTCCAAAACCTGCTCTACCGCGTACAAACCGTTGGTTTGACCAATGCATCCCTGATCTTAGAACTGTGTGCCAACGTTCGCTTGGCGGAGCTAAAGCCCGTCGCCCAAGTTTCCCCGGAGGTCGTAGAGCTGGAGCCCACGGTTGCCGGTACGGTGGTGACGGTGCGTCTTGGCGATCTGTCGGTTGCGCAGCCCAAGGTGCTTTTGACCAACCTTTATCTTAATCCCCGGCAGGGGGAGCCCGGCAGCCAGCCGAACCACCTGAAGATCCTGGGGCTGCGGGTACGCTACGACCACCCCGGCCGGGGCCGCCAGGGACAAGAAACCCCGGTACAGTTTGTGGAGGCAGAACTTGTGACCCAGCACCAACCTACCCTTGCGGCGGAGGTGCAGCCCCATCTCCTGACCCTAGCTAAGTACCGCCAGACCCAGTTGGCGGAGCAAAAGCTCCAGGCAGGCGATCCTATCGGCGCTGCGACAATGTTACAATCTGCTGCGAAAACGGCGCTTCAGTTAGGAGATCAGAATGCGGCGACGGTGCTTCAGGCCAATGCCACGCGGCTGCAAACGGGGACAGCGCTCAGCGATGCTGAGCGGAAGCAAACCCGTATGGTTTCTAAAACCGTGCTGCAGTTTCCCGACAGTCAACCGTAGTGCCTCTTTTGCCCTATGCTAAGCTGCCCTAACTGTGGCCACAGCAACCCTGACGGTGCTTCCCACTGCGAGGCTTGCTTTAGCCCATTGCCTGCGGCGGTGCCCCCTGTTTTGGCAGGGGCGGCACCTGTGGTACCCTCATCCCTAGGGATGAAACAGTGCCCTAACTGTGGAGCATCTGTTCCCGAAAAGGCTCGTTTTTGTGGACATTGTGGATTTGAATTAGGATCAGTTGCCATGACGAATGAACCAACTCCAGACCTTGAGCCTGTTCCGGCGACCGTTGTGACGCCACCTCCCGATGACTTGACCGAGATGGTGCCTACCCCCGTTGCCCCTCTGCCAGTGGCCGCTCCTGCGGCTACTCAGTTGCAGCAGATGAGCGCTTCTTTGCTCCATGTACAGACGAATATGGTTCTGGAAATTCCAAGTAACTTGGCAGTGATTCACGTTGGCAAACCCAATAGTGTGATTCCCCCGGATATTGATGTATCGGGGTTTCCCGATTCAGATATTGTGTCGCGTACCCACGCGGACATCCGGTGCGAACCCGATGCCTTTTACCTCGAAGATATGGGCAGCTCCAACGGCACCTACGTGAATAATTTGCCCTTGCCGCCGGGCAACCGTCACCGACTGCGGGCGGGCGATCGCATTGCCCTAGGAAAAGGCGACAAAGTTACTTTTATTTTTCAGTTTGGCTGATGCCTCGATGGGAACATCTTGACTACGGTGTGCGCGTCAGTCAGCGGGCCCGCTACCCTCGACTGGTTGTCTCCCCCTGTCGTGGCTTAGAGGTGGTGGTGCCCCGGGGCTTTCCCCCTCAGCACATTCCCCAATTGTTGGAGCGCAAGCGGGCGTGGTTGCGGCGGGTAATGGCAGAGCGGGCCGCGTTGGCATCTCCGTTGGTTCCCGGGGTGCCGGAAGTGCTGGAGTTGCGGGCGATCGCCCAACGGTGGCGAGTAGTGCCGTCCGATACGGTAACTGATAGGGTTGCTGCCCGTAGGGATGATGGCTTTTTGCTGGTTATGCCCTCAAGCTGCGTCACGGTGTCCCAGCAGCGGGAGTTTTTACGCCGCTGGCTCCTGGGGCGGGCGAACGCATTTTTGATTCCTTGGCTGCAACGCCTGGGAGCGGGGGCAGGATTAACCTGGGGGCAGGTGCGGATACGGTGGCAGAAGACCCTTTGGGGTAGCTGTTCGGCGCGGAAGACCATCAGTTTGAATGGCAAGTTGTTGTTTTTACCAGCGGAGATCGTGCGCTACGTGCTCATCCATGAGCTCTGCCACACGGTGCACCTAAACCATTCGGCGCATTTTTGGCAGCTTGTAGCCGCCCACGAGCCCGATTATCTCCGGTGCGATCGCCTTTTACGGGAAGCCCTCCATTGGGTACCCCCGCTGTTTTTGGGGGACTAGGACTCCTGGGGCGATGGTTCTGGGGGTACAGAATCGCTGGGACGGACGCGAAACTCTATGGGCACGAGTTCCCAGGATTGGTCGATGGCACTCCCGGCATAGCGGCGCAGCAGGGGTGGGTCTTGGCTGGTATCGGCTATCCACAGTACAAAATGGGGATTGCCCTGGGCGGCTTGCACTTCAGCGGCAGAAAGTAAAATGCTGCCATTGTTGCCCTGGAACTCCTTGACCGCCACATCTTCCCGGAGGTCGCCGCGCAGGCATTCGAGGTCGTAGCCGTGGGTGGCACGCTCCACAAGGCGTACCTGCCAGCCTTCAAGTACGTACTGGCTGGTGATAGCCACGAGGGCGGCTTTTTCGGAAAGGGGAGCCTGGGAAATGGCTACCACAACGACCCGCTCGTCTCTGGTGTTGGGCGGAGGTGGG
>DBAX01000077.1 GCA_002291895.1 Cyanobacteria bacterium UBA999 | reverse complement strand
GGTGGGGGCTCCGGGGGGGGCTCGGGTGGGGCAGGTGGAGCTGCGGGCGGCGGTGTGGTAGGTGCAGGGGCTGGGGTGGTGGGGCTTGCTCCAGGGAGAGGTGGTGGCGAAGATTGATTGAAAATCCTTGTCGTGAACATCCACCCGCCAACGGTTGCCAAGACGAGGAGGATAGCCCACAGGACGAGCCTGCCGCCCTCGGGTTGCTCGGTGGGTACGAGGGCATCCTTAGCCGAAAGCACCAGGGCCGAGGCATCTTCATCGAGTTTGGGGGTGGTATCCGCTGCCGGTGCCGTTTCCGCATCCTGGTTCACACCATGCAAAATCGTGGCAGCGTCAAGCTGGAGGGTCGTGGACTCATGGGGAAGATCGGCTTCGTCTTGATCGTCCTCGGCGGTGGCCGGCGCGCAGCGCAGGCGCATCAGCGCAACCGTAATATTGTCGTGCCCGTTTAGCTCGTTGGCTTTTTGAATCAGATCTTGGCAACTGGCATAGAGGGGGCGATCTTCCGTCAGAATGGGGCGAAGGTGGGTATCGTAGATTTGGCTGACGCGCTCAAAATCGCTGAGCCCATCGGAACAGAGGAGCAGGAGGCAGTCCTCGTCGATAATGAACCGATGGACGCGCGGTTGGAGTTGATCGGAACTACGGGTGCCTAGGGCTTGGATCAGGGCACCTCCGTCATAGCGCTTGCTGGCATAGACGTAGAGGTTGTAGCCAAGGGTGGCCTCCCGAGTGGCAACGTCGTCGTCGAGGGTGATCTGGTAGGGGCGATCGCGGGTGCACAGATAAACGCGACTATCTCCCACGCTCACGACAAAAACTTGCCGCTCGGACTCCCCCTGGGGATTGGGAACCACGGCCATAACCAGGGTGGTGCCCATGCGTTGCTGGGCCTGCCGCTGCTGCTGGTCGTTGAGAGCCACCAACTGATTGTTGACCACCCGCACAATCGCCGCCAATTGGTCGGCAAAACTTCGCGGAGAGAAGGAGTCGCGGTCATTTTGCACCTGGCGCAGCAGAATCTGCACCTGTTGTTCTAGGGTTTTGATCGCCAAGCCGCTGGCAATTTCGCCGCCCTCGTGACCCCCTAGACCATCGCAGACAATGGCTAGGCGATCGCGCAGGAGGGTGCTTTGCTGCGACCGCCTCAGCCGGTGGGGATAGGGGTAGCAGGCGTCTTCATTGTGATCCCGGCGAAGCCCCACATCGGTACTGGTAGCAATCCGGGTGGTGAGGGGCATCGATCGCCCCTGTTGGGAAAGTTGCTGATCGAGAAAGGCGATCGCCCCCTGGGCATCGAAGGAGCCACGGGAAAGGGTGTAAAAAAATTCGGCAGCCACTTCGGCAATTTCCGGGTGAGCATGGTCGCACCACTCTAGGAGATAATCCCCCAACAGCCCCATGGAGACCGGCTGACCCTCCGCTTCGGGGTGGAGCTCGAGCACGTGAACCCAGGGACCGTTAACCCGCACCAAATCAGGTTGAAGTAGGGTTTGCAGCATCTGCTGCTCTGCCAAGGGCTGCCAGAGATGCATCAGTTGCCACAGGAGGTGCAACTGCCGCCGGGGCGGCATCTCCCGCCAAACCTGCCCTAAGGAGGGGAGGAGTTGACCCCGGGCATCGAGGGGGGCATTCTCTAGCAGGAGCACCGGTGCGTCGTGGTTCTCTAGGGGAAGGAGTCCGTAGGGACGGGGAAAATGCAGGGGGAGCCGGGATAGCTTAAGGTAGACCACCGTCAGCGGCGAGAATTCGTCCGGGGCATAGGGAAGGTCGAGGGGTTGGGTATCTTCAACGACTTGGCTGTGGAGAAGTCGGTAGCGATCGCCCAATAGAGTGCCGGGGGCGGCCCCTGTCCCAGGAAGATGGATCGCCCAGAGGTATTCAGGCTTGAGCATCGTTGCGGGGGTCTGGTGACTATCCATGCCGTGTTGGTCAAGGGTGTGGTTATTCTAGCGAATCCTAGGGTGGATCCAGCTACGTGTAGAATTTTGCTAGAGTACCGGTATTCTGTCTACTACTTCACGAACACCCATGAGTTGACGGGGGTGAGACATGCAAGAACCACTGGGACAACGGACACGCAAGGTACTTTGGGCAACCGTAGAGCGTTACATCGTGACGGCGGAACCCGTTGGTTCGCGGGTGCTTGTTTCGGAATATGGCTTCAACATTAGCGCAGCATCAATGCGCCAGGAATTGAACCGCCTAGACAATTACGGATTGCTCTACCAGCCCCACACATCGGCGGGGAGGGTGCCCTCCGATCTGGGCTACCGTCTCTACGTAGATGAATGTATCGATCCCACCGCAGAACTGCCCCACACCAGGGCCCACTTTGAGGGTACACCCGTAGAGCCCCTAGAACTGCTTTTGCAGGGCGTGGCACAAATTTTGGCGACCCTGAGTGGCTGCATTGCCCTAGTTTCCGCCCCCAGCGGTGCGGCCCTGCGGGTGCAGCACGTGCAGCTAATTGGCGTGCCCGGAGATCAGTTTTTGGCTATCGCCATGGGAGATGCCTACCACACTGCCTCGCGGCAAGTGACGTTGCCGTCTACGGATGGGGCAGAACTACACATTTTGAATAATTTTTTGAATGCCCATCTCCGCGATCGCCCGTGGGATCGCTTGGCGGCTCCCCTGCCTTGGGAGGATTTGGGCGTGGGTTTCAGTCCGTACCGCCAACCCCTGTCCCTGGTGCTAGCCCAGTTGGAGCGATCGCGCCCGGCCGTTGCTTGGGGGCAAATTTTTGCGAGTGGCGTGGCGGAGTTGGTGCGCCAACCGGAATTTAACGATCCCCAAAAACTCCAGACCATGCTTGACCTGCTGGAGGGAGATCGGGGGATGTTGCGATCGCTGATGACGGCGACCACGGAAAACCTTGGTCCCGAGCCTACCGTGACCGTGCGGATTGGCAGTGAGCTCACTTGGCAGGTGATGCAGCGGTGCACCCTGATTGCCACGGTCTACTACGGAGAATCCACTGCGGCGGGGAGCGTGGGCGTCCTAGGCCCCACCCGACTGGACTACGGACGGGCGATCGCCTCGGTGCAGGCGGCGGCCCACCACCTGACCACGGCACTGCGCCAAGCAGGATCATGAATAGCCGCCGCCCTCCCCACACCTTAGACTCCGTGGCGGTGCTCGATGACTGGCAGACATCTCCCCAGGGACTGGGGGCAAAGGTGGCGGCAGCCCCCTAGGGCGCTACGGACGCAATGAACTGGCAGGGCAGGAGGGGCGGCCGTGGCCAAAAATTCTCTGGGAGCAGTTTCAAAACGTGATGCTGCTGCTGTTGCTGGCAGTGTCCTTGGTTTCAGGAATTTTAGATGTCCTCCAGGGGGAATTTCCTAAGGATGCGATCGCCATTGCCATCAATGCCGCCCTGGGGTTTCTCCAGGAGCGGCGGGCAGAACAGGCCCTGGCTGCCCTACGGCGGCTGACGGCACCGACGGTCATGGTCTGTCGGGATGGGCAGACCCAAACCCTAGCCGCAGCGGAATTGGTGCCGGGGGATATCTATTCATTGGAGGCGGGGGTTTAGGTTGCCGCCGATGGGCGGCTGTGGGAATCCCAAAACCTCCAAGTGCAGGAATCGGCCCTGACGGGCGAAGCAACCCCGGTTTTTAAGAATGCCGATGGGGTTTTGCCAGAGGATACTAGCCTCGGCGATCGCTTCAATTGCGTGTTCCAGGGCACCGAGGTGCTCCAAGGGCGGGGCAAAGTCATTGTCACAGCCACGGGTATGGCCACCCAACTGGGGCAGGTGGACCAAATGCTGCAGGGGGTAGCCCACGAACCAACACCTTTACAGCAACGGATGGATCAGCTGTCCAAAATGCTGGTCTACGGAGCGCTGCTGCTGATGGCCCTGGTCATGGTGGCGGGCAGCGTGGTTTTGGGGGGCGATCGCCTGGGGCAACTGCTGGAGGTTTCCCTGAGCATGGCCGTCGCTGTGGTGCCCGAAGGCTTACCGGCGGTGGTTACCGTTACCCTTGCTTTGGGGATGCAGCGCCTTGCCCGGCAGCGGGCCTTGGTGCGACGGTTGCCTGCGGTGGAAACCCTTGGTTCGGTCACGGTGATCTGTACGGACAAAACCGGAACCCTGACCCAAAACCAGATGACCGTTCGGGAAATTGCCACGCCCGCAGGACATTGGCGGTTGGAGGATGTTCCAGAGGGATCCGGATTGCCATCCCCCACCCTAGAGACCCTGATGGAGATCTGCCACCACTGCAACGATGCCCTGCTGTCCGCCGCCAGCCCCGAGCCCGCCTCGACGGGGGATCCGACCGAAGTTTCCCTGCTGCGCTTGGTGCACCACTACGGCTACCAGCCCCGGGCGCTGCAACGCTGCCAAGAATTGCCCTTCTCCTCCGAGCGGCGGCGGATGAGCGTGCTGATGGAGTTGCCTGCCACGGGGGAACGGCATATTTTCACCAAGGGTTCCCCTGAGGTGGTGCTGCGGTTGTGTAGCCATCAGCAGCGCCAGACGGGGGTGGTAGACCTTACGGACGCGGAACAGCAGCACCTGTTGAAGCTAAGCGATGCTATGGCCCAGGCGGGTTTGCGGGTTTTGGGTTTTGCGGCGGCGATCGCACCAGCGGACTTAGCTGCCCTGACCCCCGAGCAGGAGTCGCACCTTGTCTGGCAGGGGCTCGTTGGTATTGCCGATCCGCCGCGCCCCGAAGTTCCTGCCGCCGTGGCATCCTGTCGTCGGGCGGGGATCGTGCCGGTGATGATTACTGGCGATCATCCCCTAACGGCGATCGCCATTGCTAAGGAAGTGGGGATCTTTGGCGACCAGAGTATTTGTCTAACGGGCAAGGACCTAGACCTGTTACCCCCGGAGGAGCGATCAGCCAAAATTGCCTCTACGGCTGTCTTTGCGCGGGTGACGCCGGCCCACAAGTTGCACATTGTTCGCGCTCTCCAGTCCCAGCACCACTTGGTGGCCATGACCGGCGATGGCATCAACGACGCACCTGCCCTCAAACAGGCTGACATTGGCATTGCCATGGGGCGCGCCGGAACCGATGTAGCCAAGGATGCCAGTGCCATGATTCTCCAGGATGACAACTTTGCCACCATTGTGCGGGCGATCGCCGAAGGTCGGGTGGTGTACACCAATATTCGTCGGTTTATCCAATACATCCTCGGTAGCAATGTTGGGGAGGCGATCGCCATTGCCATGATTCCCTTGCTGGGTTTAGCCAGCGACCAAATTGCCCCCCTCAGCCCCCTCCAAATCCTGTGGATGAACCTAGTGACCGATGGTTTGCCCGCCCTGGCCCTAGCCGTCGAGCCCGCCGAACCCAACGTGATGCAGTGTCCCCCCCACTCACCCCAGGAAAGTATCTTTGCCCGGGGATTGGGAAGGTACATTTTGCGGATCGGCAGTGTTTTTGCCGTTGTTACCATTGGCTTTGCCTTTGTGGCTGCCCGTCTTGCGCCACTTCACTGGCGGACGATGGTCTTTACTACCCTGTGTCTGACCCAGATGGGCCACGCCCTTGCTTTGCGTTCCCATAGCCAGATGACCCTGGAACTCAATCCCTTCTCCAATCCCTACATGCTGCCCGTGCTGTTGCTCACCTCGGGGCTGCAAATTCTGCTGCTGTACCTTCCGGCCAGCCAAAAATTCTTTGGGGTAATGCCCCTTACCGGTGCCGAACTGCTCCTTTGCCTCGGATTTAGCACCAGCGTCTTCCTTTGGGTGGAGTGGGAAAAGTACCGCAGGCGCCGACTGCGATCGCCCTAGGAGCGCACGTGCAGACCGCACTCCTGATTGCTTTGCTCCCACCACCAGCGCCCGGCCCGCAGATCTTCCCCTTCGGCCACGGCCCTT
Source organism: Cyanobacteria bacterium UBA999 (assembly GCA_002291895.1). Classification (GTDB taxonomy): domain Bacteria; phylum Cyanobacteriota; class Cyanobacteriia; order Pseudanabaenales; family Pseudanabaenaceae; genus UBA999. Next base: position 5,552 of record DBAX01000077.1, on the reverse strand, counting down.
GTGCAGGGGGCGCAGCCAATACTGGGGTAATTGCGCTCGTGGAGAGCGTTGTAGGGGACAAAGTTCTGGCGGATGTACTCCCATACCTGGGTGTAGGACCACTCGATCAGGGGGTTAATCTTAGCAATCTGGCGATCGCCATCCCATTCCACCACCGCCATGGCGTTGCGATTGCTGGTTTGATCCCGCCGCAGCCCGGTCATCCACGCCGCCAGACCGTCGAGGGCACGGTTGAGCGGGGCGACTTTGCGCACATAGCAGCATTTCTTGCGGTTTGCGACGCTGTCATAGAAAAGATTGATCCCCAGTTCTTGAACCATGGGTTCCACTTCGGTGTGATCGGGAAAGAGGATGTCCAGCCGCAACAGGGGGTACTTACGCTGAATGGCGTCGATCACGTCATAGGTCTCCTGGGGCAGCCGTCCTGTGTCTAGGGTAAAAACACGGGCATCGGAGCGAATCTTAGCCAGCATGTCTATGAGCACCACGTCCTCTGCGCCAAAGCTGGTAGCCAGGGAGACATCGTCGCCATAGGTTTGGAGGGCCCAAGCCAGAACCTCCTGGGGTGTTTTGTGGGCCAAGTCTGCTGCCGTTTGGGCGATCGCGTCGGGAGGTACGGACATAGGGTGCGGTGAAAGCTCTAGGATTTAGGCTCTATTTTGCCACCATAGGGGACAGGGTAAAAGTATGGGCGTTCCTGCGGGAGGCGAGGCCTTCCCAATCTATGGGGCATAACTCCAGATGGGCGTGCTGCCCCGGGGTATGGTTCAGGTCTAGCAGTATTGCGTTATCTTTAGGCGGTGGGTTTTCTAAGATGCAGCGAGGAACGCGGATGGATCGGGTCGTGGCCGCCTGTGCCCAAATTGACGACCTCCGCCACTGGGTGGTGGAGCACTGCGGCATTCCCGGCGGGACGGGCGATCGCTGGTTACCGGTGGTGCTGACTGCCCGCGGCCCCCTCTACGGCGAAGTGATTGGGCAAACGGCCACGGGCCGCTACGTTCAGCCTTGGGGGATCAATGACGCCCAGAGGCAGCCGCTTTACCGCCTGGCATGGCGGATTCTAGACCACTTGGGGGCAGCTCCTGCGGTGTACCTGCTCCAGGTAGGCTTTGGGCAGGACGGATTGGTATTTGACCGCCTGATCCCCTTTCCCGACCGTCCGGCGATCGCCTCGGTGGGCGTGCAGCAGCCCGATTTATTCCACTGCCACTGGCTCTGTCTTACGGGCAGACCGGTTCGGGACTTGATGATCCACCAAACTTCCCAGCCACTCCCGGGCAACCCGCCACTGGTGGTCTAGGGTCGGCATACGCAGCAGGTAGACCCAGCGGCGCACCTGGGCAGCTAGGGGGCCGTGAATGCCAATAACGTTGAACATCGCCGCCGCCGCCTCATCAACCCCGAGGCTGACGAATTCGCCGAGGGGCACGTAGGTGAAGGGCAAAAGCCTGTGCCCGTGGTGGTGCGCCCAAATGTTGTAGGCGCAATAGCCCGCTTGCTGAAAGGCAATCTGGGCCGTGGCCGGATAGCCCAAAAAGGGCGCCGCACAGTCTCCTAGGGCAAACAGGTGGGGCTCCCCTTGGCTTTGGAGGGTAGGAGCCAGATCCAGAGAAAGGGATTGCAGCAGACTGGGGCTACGGCTACCCACAGTCCAAAGCACCAAATCCGCCGGCAACGACTCCCGTACCCCCTGAAACTCAAGGGTGATGCCCCCGATATCCACGCCAACTACGCTGGTCTGAAGGTCGATCCAGATACCGCGATCGCCCAGAATCCGCTCGGCGTGGCGCCGGTTTACTGCCGGGGAATGGGGTAAAACTTGGGCATTGCGGTCAATGAGCCGTATCCGACCCCGATCCCCAAGGCGATCGCTCAGCTTACCCGCCAACTCCACGCCACTGCTGCCAGCCCCAGCGATACACACCCGAATCTTTTCACTGCCAGAAGCCTCAAGGTTCGCTAAAGCGCGGTTCAGAGCCAGGGCATCATCGAGGGTGCGAAAGGGCAGGGCATGCTCCCTCGCCCCCGGAACCAAGTCAAGGAGAGCCTCATTACCTACCGCTAAAACCACATCGTCGTAGGGTATGGTTTCCGTTCCGGCAGTGCCCCGCAGCACAATCTTTTTGGCTTTTAGGTCAAGGGATGTCACCTCTCCTTGGCGGAAACCAATGCCCGCACGGGACAAAATCGGGGCAAAGGGAGGGGCAATCTGCGCGCAGGAAACCTCCTGGGTCAGCACCTCGTACAGAAGGGGCGTAAATAAAAAATGATCCCGGCGATCCACGAGGAGCATCTCAGGTTGGTGTCGCCAGGGCAATTTAGCCAGGTGCAGCGCCGTAAACAGACCACCAAAACCACCACCTAGGATGCAAATTCGAGCCATGAGTAGGGCTTGCGTAAAAGATACCCCATCATTCTAGCGGACGCGTTTCCTAAAGTTTCCTTAGAGTAGGTGTAAGGGAGTACTCAGGGGCTAGAGCAGTTTTTTTGCAGGAACTACGGCACCACAGACTATCTAACACCGCCTAGAACTCTGTACTTCTTGGGAATTTCCCTGGGTGATGCCATGGTTGAAGAATTTCTTAAGTTTATTTTTTCTTCGGGATCGCTCAAAGCCTTGCTCAGTATTTCCTTTAGCCCAAAACGCTTCTAAAACCCTGGGGAATAATGGAAGCATAAAGTATGCTTTTTTGTGTTTTTTAGACTTGTTTTTTTTTACCCTTGCCCCAGCCGGAATTCATAACAATAAGCACCCATGAAATCCAGTTTTGAAACTACTCCGCAGTGCCGGTTTTGTCGCTATTACGATCCCCAGGGTCGGCGCGGGGGCTTTTGCCGCATGCTCCATGTGGGGGTTGAAGCTACCTGGGAATCCTGTCCCCTGGCTGATCCCTGTTTTGTCGGCGAGGTGATCCCGGTGCGTCCGCGGGTCACGGCGGCTTCCTAGGAGTGCCTGTGGCGGAGCCGCGCATCGCTATTGTCCATGAGTGGCTGACGACCTACGCGGGATCCGAGCGCGTTTTAAAGCACCTCCTCCAGATTTTTCCCAATGCCGATCTTTGGGTGGTAGCGGACTTTCTCCCCCAAGCGCAGCGGGCTTTCTTGGCAGGGCGAAGGGTGCAAACCACCGTGGCGCAGCACTGGCCCCTAGCGCGGCGCTGGTTGCGACTCTATTTGCCGCTGCTCCCCTTGGCTGTTGAGCAGTTGGATCTATCGGGCTATGACCTCATCATTTCCAGCCACCACGCCGTTGCTAAGGGGGTACTGACCGGCCCCGACCAAGTGCACCTTGCCTATGTCCACTCGCCGATGCGCTACGCCTGGGACTTGCAGGAGGAATATCTCCGGCAGTCGGGGCTCGGATGGGGGATCGGGGGCTGGCTAACGCGCTGGCTGCTGCACCAGTTGCGCCAGTGGGATCGCAGCTCATCCCTTGGAGTAGACTTGTTCGTGGCAAATTCTCAGTTTATTGCCCGTCGCATTGCCAAAGCGTACCGCCGCTCTGCAACGGTTGTGTACCCTCCGGTGGATACGGAGCACTTTACCCTCGGGGGCGATCGCCAGGATTTCTATCTGACAGCCTCCCGTTTGGTGCCCTACAAGCGGGTTGAGTTGATTGCTGAGGCATTCCTAGGTATGCCCGATCGCCAGTTGGTGGTGATTGGCGATGGGGTAGGGCGGGAGCGGTTGTGTCGCTTGGTGGGAGCAGCCCCCAACATTCAAGTGCTGGGGTACCAACCGCCGGAGGTGCTCAAGACCTATCTGCAGCGGGCTCGGGCTTTTGTATTTGCAGCCGAAGAGGATTTTGGCATCGTGATGGTGGAGGCTCAGGCCTGCGGTACGCCCGTAATTGCCTACGGGCGCGGCGGAGCGGCCGAAATTCTGCAAACTGAACCTAAGCCTACGGGGGTGCTCTTTACGGAGCAAACGGTGGACAGCATCCAGCGGGCGGTAAAGGACTTTGAGGCACTATCTATCGATCCCCTAGACTGTCGCCGCAACGCAGAGCGGTTTGGCATTGTCCGGTTTCAAGCTGAGATCAGAGAACTTGTCACGACGCTGCTGCTCGAGGGTTGCCACGGTAGGATGCGATCGCCCGTTAAAAACTGATCGCACACCTGCCACAGTTGGGTTTGGGTTTGCACCTGGCGCACCTGCCGGAGAAAGGCTCCGTCGGCATCAAGACCGAGACCGATAAAGTTAAGGTACTTTTTGAGGGCATTCACGTGATTGCGCTCCGATGTACCCGGTCGGGCGATCGCCCCATAGAGTTCGCGGATGTAGGTGTTCACAGCAGAGAGGGGCACCGGTTCCGGATCGGATCCGGCGAGGACATGGCGAATCTGACCAAAAATCCACGGATTGCGCACAGCCCCCCGCCCAATCATCACGCCCGCCGCTCCCGTTTGGCGCCGCACTGCCACCGCCTGTACTGCGGAGGTCACATCCCCATTGACGAGCACGGGGCAAGAAAGCCGCGCAACTGCCTCGCCAATCAGTCCGTACTGTACCTGTCCTTGGTAGCGATCGCGCACGGTGCGACCATGGATCGTCACTTGGTCAACCCGATGCTTTGCCAACAACCCCAACAGGGCAGCAAAGTGGCGCGTGTCCTCAAATCCTAGGCGCATTTTGACCGTAAATCGAGTGGGGATCGCATCCCGCAAACTCCCCAGCAACCGGTCAACGGTCTCCGGTTCCCGCAACAAACCACCGCCAACCTGTTTGCGATAGACGCGGGGGGCGGGGCAGCCAAGGTTTAGGTCAATGCCAGCGATGCCATAGCCGTGCAGGTCGCCAATAATGCGGCAACAGTCAGGAATACTCTCACCAATGAGTTGGGCATAGATAGGTCGGCCCGTATCGTTCTCGGTAATGGAGCGCAAAATGTGGGGATCAAGCCGTGCATTGGCATAAACCCGAAAATACTCCGTTACAAAAAAATCTGGGGGCGATCGCCGGGCAATAAGGCGCATGAATGCCAGGGTAGTGACATCCTGCATCGGTGCCAAAGCTGTCAGCACGGGCCCTAGGGGGAAGCGTCGGGAGCAGGTTCAGATGGCGGGGCTGGTGGCATGGCATCCTGATGAAGCTGCCCAGAGTCGCGCAGTCTCACAATCTTTTGCCCATGGAGAATGTAGCCCTCACGGTTGTAAATGGTGCGTAGCTGCTCGCCGATCCCCAGGGAAAACTGGAGACGCTCCTTAGCGGAGGACACGGAAACTTGGAGCTCTTCTACTTGGGTGTCGATCTCAGTAAGCCGCTCCTGGAGGGAATCTTTGTAGGGGAAAAGCCGCGCCAAAGCAGCCAATGCCGTGATGGAAAGCAATCCGGAAACTGCAATCACCCCAAGAGCCTCAAGACCGCGAATTTTGTAGAGCTGATAGCGCTGACGCTTAGCCTTAGACTCCGCTGCCGCACTGTAGGTGGGAAAAGGGGTGGGCAGACCAGTGGGGGTTGGTGGCTGGGATGGCGGGGGGGAAGGGGCGCGACGGGCAACCATGACGTGCAAGTCAGAGTGTGTGGAGTGGCTAGGGAAGCGCGCATAA
>DBAX01000022.1 GCA_002291895.1 Cyanobacteria bacterium UBA999 | reverse complement strand
CGGCAGCACAGGTTTGAATTTGACCGGTGACCTATCCGGTGTCGATAATGTGGCCTTCACCTTCGATGTGCCCGTCACCCTGACCGCAACTGCGTCCGTAAGAACCGAGACCGGCGCGATCGCCTTCAGTCAACCGGTCAATGGTGGTTTTGCCCTACTTGCCAGCAATACCGGTGATGTGCGCTTTTCTGGAGCCGTGGGCAATACAGCGCCCCTGGCCTCGCTAACTATTTTGGGGAGCGCGGTGGATCTCGGCGCATCGGTGAATGTGGTTGGCAATTTTTCTGTGGCAGCTTCTAACCAAGTCGTAGTGGCTTCCAACGCTGCCCTAACTGCCGGACAGTCCATCAATCTTACGGGCCCGGCGGGCATTGTGCTAGGGGGGAATGCCATCACGGCATCCCAGTTATCTGTATCCAGCCCGACGACACTCCAGGGGGATCTCACCCTGGCGATCGCCGGGGATGCGGTTTTTACGGGCACCCTCGATGGGGCCTTTGCCGTGACGGTTCCCAATCCGACAACGCGCCTGGTCTTGGGAAATCCTGTAGGTGCAACGGTGCCCCTATCTCAGTTGACGGTGAATCCCCAAGCCCGGATTACAGGACAGAACTTTGAGACAACCTTTGCGCCAATTTCCGTGCGGGTTGCGGGGGATGTGAGCGTAGGCACCATTATCAATCCCGGGGCGGCTATTACTATCACCAGCGAGGCGGGAGACATCACCACCAACAACCAGGAAGTGAACTCCAGTCGGGTAACTGCCGCTGGGGGTAACATCACCCTCACAAGTCGCACGGGGGCGATCGCCACGGGCAATATCACTGCCGACGGATCTACGACGGGGGGCAATATCTTGGTCGATGCCCGCGAAAGCATCACCGTTGGTCGCGTGACCTCCCTTGCCTTCGATGGCATCGGTGGCACCATCGTGCTCGACCCCGTGGGAGATGTGACCTTTGGGGCGATCGCTTCCCTTAGTGGTAGCTCCAATGCTGGCGGTGCTATCACCGTCATCAGCACTGGCGGCAATGTGCGTGGACTAGAATCGTTTTCCTTCACTAGCTGCGGGGGAACAACCCTGTGTTCGGTCGGTGGCACCGGTGGCGGTGCTATTACCATCCAAACCGGTGGACTGAGTTCTTTTTTGGTTGGACAAACGCCCTCCCAGGCTCCTGTCAATGGCACCGTAGGGGTTTTACGTTCCGGGGAGACGGTCGTACCCTTAGGTACCGAAATTTTGCCCCTAACCGGACAGACCTTTACCAGCGGAACCATTTCCGTCAGTCCCGGCGGTTTAGCCCCTACCCCTCCGGTGGTACCGCCGCCAATTGATGGCACGCCCAACACTCCTCCATCCATACCGTCAACTCCCGAAACCCCCGATGCGCCGCCCAATGACGATCGCGTTACCCTATTGCCTCCGGCTATCCCGACTAGGGTTGAACCCCGCTCCCCAGAATTAAGCCCTGCCTTAGATCTCAAGGCCGGTCTTGTGGCGATCGCCCGCGATCAATTGGAGGTAGGAAATCTTGGGGCGGCCTTTGAAAGCCTAGAGCGGGCCTATGTCAGCGAGCTGAGCGGCTACGGCAATCAGGTGGAGGCCAGCAATCCGATCACCATCGAGCAAAGCCAAAATCTTTTGAATGCCGTCAGCCAACGCACGGGCAGCGCCACCGCCCTGATCTATCCCGTCATTGTCGATAATCGCCTGGAGATTTTGGTCATTCCCCCGAGCGATCGCGGCGCCCCCTTCCGCCGGTTTTTCCCCAACCTAACGGCCGAGCGCATCGAACAGGTGCTTGATGACTACCGTGCCGGGCTGCGGGATACGGGCTCCCGCGACTACCTAGAACCGGCCGCCCAGCTCTACGACTGGATTATGCGTCCGATTAATGCCGAACTGCAGCAACGCAAAATTGAAACCTTGGTTTTTGTCATGGACTCCGGCCTGCGGGTGATTCCGCCAGCGGCGCTCTACGATCGCACCCGACAGCAGTTTGTCCTAGAGCAATACGCCACCGTTACCATCCCGTCGCTGCGCCTCACCCGCCTCGAAGAGCGCGATCGCAACAACACCCGCATCCTAGCCTTTGGTCTTACGGAGCCCGTCCAAGGCTTCAGTGCCCTACCGGCGGTACGCACCGAAGTGGAAACCATCACCACCAAGGTGCTCCAGGGGCAGGCCTTTTTCAACGAGTCCTTTACGATCGGCAACCTGCAGCAGCAACGCCTAGGCGGCAACTTTGGCATCATCCACCTAGCCACCCATGCCCAGTTTCTGGACGACAGACCCGAAGGGATTTTTGTGCAACTGTGGAACGAACGGCTCCTAGGCGATCGCATTCCCCGGCTGCGCTTCGATCGCCCCACGGTTGAAATGCTCACCCTCAGTGCCTGCGAAACCGCCGTGGGCAGCAACTTGGGGTTGAGTGGGCTACTGGTCGAATCCGGTGCCCGCAGTGTGCTTGCCTCCCTATGGACGGTTTCCGATGCGGGCACTGCGCCGTTGATGATTCGGTTCTACCAAGATTTTGCTAAGGCTCCCACCAAGGCGATCGCCCTAAGAAATGCCCAACTGGCCCTTTTGCGGGGAGAGGTGCGGATTGAGGGCAGCGTCGTGCGGGGCATTGCGGGCGTGGGCGACGTTCCCCTATCCGATCTCGTAGGTGCCATCGATCTCCGCCATCCCTTCTTCTGGTCCTCCTTTTTGTTAGTGGGGAATTGGTTCTAAATTGCGACAATTCCAAGCTATGATAAGCGGGAAAAAATTGCCTTAGATTCGTTACCCCCTATGAATATCGACTTCAGCAATCAGATTCTGGTGCGTCGTTCCGCCAACATTCGCGTGATTGTTACCCCACGGTGGAAAGAAGAAATGCAGCAACAACTGCAGTCCCAGATCAGTCAGCTTGATGCCCAAATCCAGCAGATCGAGTCCCAAGGCACCCGCATGATCGGCGAAATCGAGCGGCAAAGTATTAAGCCCTTCTCCGCCGATGTGATGCGAGAAATTGACAACGTTCGCCTGCAAATGAGCGATCGCCGTGCCGAACTTTTGGAGCAAAAAAACCAGTTGTTACAACAGCTCAATCAGGTGCAGGTTGTGGAACTGGAGCAGGAAGTGATTCAAGGGCAACTGGATAACTATTTTCCCCTCAGCAAGGGTGATAACCTCATTGCCCTGATGCAGATGGAAATTGTGCTCCGCGATGGCGTGATTGAAGATATTCGCACGGGGTTCCCCACCGCGATCTAGGATCCTAAATAGCTAGGATTCCAAAACAAAAATGCCCCCATTCGGGGGTTTTTTAATGAGTTTCTTAGTAGATTTCTTAATAGGTTTCTTAATAGAACAATGCAGCGGGTCACGGGCATCATTCTGGGGTTTGCGTCGCTACTCCCACAACGGCCAACGCATCGAAGGGACAAGCTCCAAAAGGCACTGCAATCCCCATTGGCAGCGCGGAGGTGCAGCCCAATTCTTCCTAACCCCATAGGCGATCGCCATCATGAGAAAGCATCCCGCACTGAGGCTGGAATGGATGCGAGCAAATTATGACACCGCCCAAATTCCATTAAAGCGTTCTGCTCGCGCTAACTGCCTAAGCTTCAACTGCCCCCGTACAAATCATGCCATTCTGCAAGTGTAGGATTGGGCAACCCGCCGCCTTAACTAAGTGGTGATCGTGGGTGGTCAACACAATAGTGACACCAAAGGAATTGAGCTTCTTTAGGATCTTAATTACCTGCCATGAGTTTTCCGGATCGAGATTGCCCGTCGGCTCATCGGCTAGGAGGAGGGGGGGGGTGTTGACGATCGCCCGAGCAATGCTGGTGCGTTGCTGTTCGCCCCCCGAAAGCTGATCGGGAAAGCAAAAGGCCTTGTGGGATAGCCCCACCATCCGCAGGGCGGGCTGGAGGCGGCGCTCGATTTCCTGGTGGGTGTACCCTTGGGACATCAGGACAAAGGCAATATTTTCCGCCACCGTGCGGTTGGGAATTAGCTTGTAATCTTGAAAAACTATGCCAATCCGCCGTCGCAGCAGGGCCATGGCATCGCCGCGCAGCGGCGTCACCTCCGTGCCATTGACATAGACTGCCCCCTCGGTCGCCCGTTCAGCACCGTAGAGTAATTTCAGCAGGGTCGATTTGCCAGAGCCAGAATGCCCTGTGATGAATAAAAAATCTCCCCGCTGCACCTCAAGATCGATCGCATGCAGCCCAACGATGCCATTTTTGTACCGCTTGCTCACCGATCGCAGGGAGACGATCGCCTGGGGATCGCTGGGAGGGGGTTCCACCACCTGAGCATGGGGCTGGCGCAAAAGGGAAGCGGCAAAATTCAGCATAGGGTAGGGAATGGGGGCGCACCGCAGGCATCCTAGCAGTTCTGCTACAGCTTTTACAATTCGCAGAAATTCTTCAGCTTTGCCCCGGCCTCTCGGGCTAGGGCCTTCTGGGTTAGGGCTATCAGCCCAAGTCGACTCTGGGCGATCGCGGTTGGCTCGTGGATCCAGGGACAGGTGTTGAGAAATGCCAGGGCTACGGCTGGGAGATGGGGGCTGCGTCGTGGCCCTAGGAGCAGCACAAGGGCGAGGGCGATCGCCTGGGGGTGGGGATCCGCGAGCTGCCATGGCCCCTGCCAGGGGTGGGGCACCGCCAACCGTTGCCCTAGGCGGAGCAGGCGGCAGCAGGAAGCATGGACGTATTCCATGACTCCATCGGTGGGTGGGGCGGTGGGTGGGGCGGCGGTGCCGAGCCACAGATGGGCGGCGGCATCGTAGACCAGACCGGGTTCTTCTTGGTGCCACAGGTGGGTCAGGTGGGTAGTCATCAGGTCAGTGCCGAGGGTAAAGGTTAGCCAGTGGTGGGGGGTGATGCCACAGGTGTAGCGGGGGTCGCGGCACAAATGCGATCGCAGCAGCACAGCCAGCTCCGCCGCCGGCCGCGGACTGGTAGGGGCTAAGGCGAGAGGCAGGGCGCTGGTGAGGTGCACCCCATGCAGGGAGGGCGGCGGCTGTTGCAGGGGGGGGACGGTCTCCGGGGGCGGCAGCCCAGCACGGTCGAGGGCTAGGAGGATCTCCCGCTGCAGAAAAACCTCAAGGGAAGACGGTGCCATGGGCTGCCCTAAGAGGTGAAATAGAGATTTTGCTCTAGGGAAGTGACAATTTGATGCCACAGGCGTTGGTGAAGCTGATAGTTGAGGTTGCGCTGGCTTTTGATTTCCAGCACCTTAACCCCCGGCAAATGCAGGCTCTGGAGTACCGAATCCCGAAACTGTTCCCAGGTCTTGATCGCTTCGTAGTCGGCTCCGTAGGCCGTAACCAGGGGTTCAAACTGCACCTGGGGGGGCGTAGCAAAAAGTTCCTCGAAGGGCGGGTCGTACTGGGCGATCGGCAGAAATTCAAAAATGCCGCCCCCGTTGTTGTTGAGCAAAATGACCGTGAGTTTGATAGCGTAGGCCTTGCCCGTGTGCAGGCTGCTGAGGTCATGGAGCAGGGCTAGGTCACCGCAGACCAAAACCACGGGAAGCGCGCAGCGCCACGCCGCTCCCAGGGCACTGGACAGGGTGCCGTCAATGCCATTGGCCCCACGGTTGCAGAGGATGCGATGGGATTCATAGGAGTGAAAAAAGGTGTCGAGGTCGCGAACGGGCATGCTGTTGGCAACGTAGAGCAGAGTGCGATCGGGCAGCCAGGAACTCAGCTCGGCGAATACCCTACCTTCAAAGAGTTCCGGTTGCAGGGCTAAAAAGCTTTGGATTGTCTTAAGGGTAATAGTTTCAGCGTGGGTAAAGCCCAAGCGCCAGTGTTGGTTTTGCCAGGGCAGTTCCAGAAAATTTTCCAGATAGTCGGCCAGTTGGTCGCAGAAGCAGGTGGCGTCAATGTTGAGAAATTGGCTGTTGCCGTGGCTAGGATCGAGGTTGGGGCTGCCGACAATGATCTGCTGGCAGCGAGGGTGCTGTTCGATCCACTGGCCGTAGTATTTAGAAACGGGCATGGACCCAAAACGGATCACCAATTGGGGGGCATAGCTTTCGGCAAAGCGGCAGGAGCGCAAAAAACTGTCAAAGTGGGCGATCGCCCCGATTCGGTCCATGCCTAGGGCATCGATCAGCAGCGGGTAGCGGCACCGTTGGGATAACTTGCGCACAGCCTGGGCAAATTCGGGGGGCGCGTCATACACCCCTACCACCACCACCCCCCGGGGGCAGGTGGCAACAAGCTTGGCAATGGTGGCGATCGCCTCCGTGGGCAGGGTGCGCCGTCCCACCTGATGGGTGCGGGGCAGGCACTGGGGCAACTCGGGGAGCACGGGGATGGTGGGGTCAACCACCGGGGTAAGGGGCTCGGCAAAGGGAACATTGAGATGCACTGGGCCAGCGGGAACATCGCTGTGACCCTGGGCCGTGGCCACGGCCCGCTGGCAGTTGGCCCGCAGGGCACGCAATTGGGGCATACCCACCGTGGGCGGGCCACTTTCAAAAAACCAGCGGGCGTAGGTGCCGTAGAGGTTCATCTGATTGATCGTTTGCCCAGCACCGCAGTCCCGCAGTTCCGGAGGGCGATCGGCGGTCATGACCACCAAGGGAACTTGGCTGTGGTACGCCTCCACCACCGCCGGGAAGTAATTGGCGGCCGCTGTCCCGGACGTGCACAGCAGGGCAACGGGCTGGCGCTGGCGCTTGGCGGCGCCAAGGGCAAAAAACGCCCCCGAGCGTTCGTCTAAATGCACCAAAATTTCAAAATCGCTATGGAGGTGTCGCAGTTCTGCCGCGGCGATCGCCAGGGGAGCAGAGCGAGAACCCGGGGACAGGCACAGTAGCCGCACCCCCGACCCATAGAGGGCCTCCAAAATGACACTAGCCCAGACCGTATTGCAATTGGAATAGTTCATTTAAGATGTCTATGCACGTGTATGCAAAAAGTAGGCACTCCACCCAAGCTTCCCATGAATGAACTGCGCGAGGTTCTGGCAGTTGCCAGCGATGAAGAACTCCACCAGATTGCGGACATCCTCTTCCGGCGCGCCATAAATCCTCTGGATTATTTTGCCACGCCGCTGGTCGCAGAAATCGTGCATCACCAGCGGAACGACCTGATCGAACTTCTCGTGCAGCGCTTTCGGTTTTTGGCCGCCGACGGCTGGTCCGTACTACGGCGGCGCACAGCTACCGTCAGCTATGGCGACACCCTGCGGCGGGTGATTCAGTTTCTTAAGCTACGCGTTCCGCCGGGGGGAACCATAGCCCAACTAGAGGCTGAAATTTTTCTCCACCTGATGCACCAATCCTGGAACAAGCTCACCCCCCGGGAGCGGGATGCGTTGCAGGCGGCGGTAGGGGAGCAGGATGTGCAAAAAAACCTTCCTTCAGACTGGAGCAGCCAGCCCTGGCGGGTTCTGCTGGGTGGTGGTGCCATGGCCGTCAGTGCTGCCCAACCCGCGGTGATGCACCTGCTGGCGCGACAGGTAGCATGGCAGCTGGCCCGGCTGCAGGTGGGTGAAGAGTTGCTGAGGATTGGCGGCGGGGCGATCGCCAAAAAAATCCAAGCCCAATGGACGGTCAACCTGGCCCAGCAGGGGCTCTCCCGCGCCCTAGCGCGCCAAGCGGCGGCCCGGAGCGTGTTTGCCGTTCTCACCCCGGCCCTGTGGAGCTTAGCGATAGCAGATCTCGGCTGGCGGGCGATCGCCACCAACTATGGGCGGATTATCCCGGTGATTTTTACCGTTGCTCAGATTCGGCTGCTGCGATCGTAGGTTGGGCTGGGGCTGCGCAGAAATGAGGGGATCTGGGGTTCCCGGCGGTTGTGGGATAGAAATGACAGGAACAATTCCTCCAGCTCGTCGAGCGTAGACAGCACCAGGGCCCGATGTTGCAACTGTTCTAGATCCTGCCAAAAGCGTTCCACATCCCGCCCGTCCCCCTCGGCGATGAGCAGGGAGATCTCCTGAAAAATACGGCGTTTTCGTTCTTGAAACACAGCGCGGCTACAGGTGCGCACAGCTCTTCCTCCGGGATTGGCGATAGGGTTCCAAGTGCGCTAATCGTTGCGATCGCCGGGATGACTCCAGCTCAGCCACCACCTCCATGATGCGGTGCACCACGCGGGCTTGGCGATGACGATCCAAAAACTGCGGCAACTCAGGGCCGGTCGCACCGCGGTACCGTCCGAGGGCCCGCCGTAGGAGCCGAAGCTCCGCCGAACTGCACCGAGACAAAAGCACCTCCGCCTCGTACAGAAATTGGGACAGGTCGTGGGGGGACATACCGGGGCAACCAAAAGTTCCTGGATCATAGGCGAGGGTAGTCCGTTTGCCGATCCAGAAAAAGTCAGCACTTGCGCCCCCATGGCACGGGCAAGTCCTTGACAAATTCGTTACAGAAGAAAAACCTGGGCTAATATGGTTGGAACGGCCTGCTCCACCCATTCTTTTTTGCGCCATGCCCTATGTCCGATGATGTCGTTGCCTGTCCCGCGTGGCTTAGGGACTATCTCAGCGCCGACGAAACGTCCCTAATTCCCCAAGCCTTTCTGTTCGCCGATCGCCTCCACCGGGGACAAAAGCGCGCCTCTGGAGAACCCTACATCGCCCATCCCGTAGCCGTTGCCAGCATCCTGCGGGACTTGGGCGGCAGCCCGGCCATGATCGCCGCTGGTTTTCTCCACGACGTGCTTGAAGATACGGACACAACGGCCGAGGAGCTTGAAGCCCATTTCGGCAAGGAAGTGCGCCTCCTGGTCGAGGGTGTGACCAAGCTTTCCAAATACAACTTTGAGAACAAGACCGAGCGCCAGGCCGAAAACTTCCGCAAAATGTTTCTGGCCATGGCCCAGGACATCCGTGTCATTGTGGTCAAACTGGCTGATCGCCTCCACAACATGCGCACCCTCAGCCATCTGAAGCCGGAAAAGCGCGTCGCCATTGCCCGTGAAACCCGGGACATTTTCGCCCCCCTGGCCAACCGCCTCGGCATCGGCCAGATTAAGTGGGAGCTGGAGGATCTCAGCTTCAAGTACCTTGAACCCGAAGAATTTCGCTGGATGCAATCCCTCGTTGCCGACACCCGCCGCCATCGCGAGGCCCAAATCCAGAAGATGATCGAAATCCTGCGCCAACCTTTCCACAGTGCCGGCATGGAGGACGTGGAGCTGAGCGGTCGCCCCAAGCACCTCTATGGCATCTACAAGAAAATGGAGCGCCAGCAAAAAGAATACAAAGACATCTACGACATTCAAGCCATTCGCGTCATTGTCCAGACCAAGGAGGAGTGCTACCGGGCCCTCGCTATCGTCCATGATCGCTTTCGCCCCATCCCTGGGCGCTTCAAGGACTACATTGGCCTTCCCAAGCCCAACCAGTACCAGTCGCTGCACACCGCGGTCATTGGCATTAAGGGGCAACCCGTAGAAGTGCAAATTCGCACCTGGGATATGCACCACATCGCCGAGTATGGCATCGCCGCCCACTGGAAGTATAAGGAAGCCAGCCAGGGCATCGAAGCGTCCCACAAAAAAGATGATGAGGATAGGGTCAGTTGGCTGCGGCAGTTAGTGGACTGGCAGCGGGAGTTGACCGACGCCCAACTGAGCGACCCTCAGGAATACCTGGAAACGGTGCGTGACAATCTCTTCGACAACGAAGTCTACGTTTTTTCTCCCAAGGGCGATGTGTACTGCCTGCCCGCGGGAGCGACCCCCGTGGATTTTGCCTTTCGCATCCACACCGATATTGGCAACCACTGTGCCGGGGCGATCATTAACGATGTCATGGTGCCCCTCCACCGCCCGCTCAAGAGTGGCGATATTGTCAAGATTCTCACCCAGACCCAAGCCCATCCCACCCAGGATTGGCTCAATTTTGCTGCTACCAGCACCGCCCGCAACCGCATTCGCCAGTGGCTGAAGCAGTTCCATCGCCAGGAAAACATTCAACGGGGGCGGGAGCAGTTGGAGCGGGCCCTCGGTAAGGGCGGTCTAGACCAGTTGCTAAAGTCGGAGCAGATGGCGACCCTGGCGGTGCAGTGCAACTACCATAGCGTTGATGACCTCCTAGCGGCCCTGGGGTACGGCGAAGTTTCCACCCACAGCGTGCTCAATTTGCTCCATAGGTTGCAGGATGTCTCGCCGGAGTCTGCGTCCCTCGAGGTCAAGGAATACAAACCCGCTTTCCTAGGGGGATCCCGATCGCCTATTTTGGGTGTGGAGGGCATCGTGCACAACATCGCCGGCTGCTGCTGCCCCCTGCCAGGAGAGCCGATTGTGGGCGTTGTTTCCCTGGGATCCCACCGGGCAATCTCCATCCATCACCAAGAGTGCGCCAATGCGGTCAAAATGCCGCCAGAGCGGCTGATTCCCGTAGCTTGGAACGCCCGGGTCGATCCGGAGCGCCCGATGACCTATCCCGTGGATATTCGGGTAGAAACCCTGGATCGCATTGGGGTTTTCAAGGATATTCTCACACGCTTGGCAGACAATAAAATCAACGTCCGGGGGGGGCAGGTACACACGTCCACGGGCAAATCGGCAATTATTGACCTCGGGATAGAAATTACCGATCGCCACCAGTTTGAGCGGGTATGCAATCAAATTCGCAAGATGAGCGACATTCTCTCCGTCTGTCGCGTGGTCGTTAAGGAGCCCTAACGGCGATGAACATCACTGAAGCCGATGCCGCATCCATTCGAACCAAGATCGAGCAGCAGCTAGAAGCCTTTCGTCGCGACGATGGGGAAACGGCCTTTGCCTGTGCCAGCTTTTCGATCCAGCAAATGTTTCGCACGCCCGCGGAGTTTATGGCAATGGTGCGGTCATCCTACCAACCGGTCTACCGCCCCCGCTCCGTGGTGTTTGACGCATTGGTTCTGATCAACGATGCCCTAGCCCAGAAGGTGCTGTTTTTCTCCCAGGAAGGGGAGGTGTACACTGCCTTCTACCTGATGGAGCGCTTGGCGGCGGGGCAATGGAAGATCAATGGTTGCCTACTCCATGCGGGAACCAATCCCTGATGCTGGATGGGGCAGTGGTGTTGGCGGGTGGTCAGAGCCGGCGCATGGGGCAGGATAAGGCCCTGCTGCCCTGGCGGGGCACGACGCTGCTTGGTCACAGTGTGGCGATCGCCCGTAGCGTCGCTGGTCGGGTCTACGTGGTGTCAGTCCGAGACTATGGCATGGCCACTCCCGACGGTGCCGTGCAGTGGGTGACGGAGTCCCAGCCCCAGGGGCCATGGTACGGTTTTGGTTTGGGGTTTGGGGTGGCGATCGCCCAGAATGCCGGTTGGGTTTTGGTTTTGGCCTGCGACCTGCCCCTGCTGGAGCCTGGGGTTCTGCAATCCTGGGCTGCCCTACTGCCAAGCTTGCCTCCAGAAACCCTTGCCCTCGTGCCCCGATGGGGAGGGCTGTGGCAGGGTTTATGCGCCCTGTACCACCGGGGGTGCTGGCCGCACTGGCAAGAGCACCGCGCCCAGGGTGGGCAATCGTTCCAGCCCTGGCTAGACCGGGGAGCCGAGCGGGGTTGGGTTTACCCCTTAGAGGATGTTCCCGCAGCGATGATGACCAACTGCAATACCCCAGAAGAATGGCGATCGCTAACCTAGGGCGGGTGCGGATTGTTTTGGTGCAGACTGCTGGGCCGCGCAACCTAGGCTCCGTGGCCCGGGTGATGAAAAATATGGGCCTCGACGATCTGTGGCTCGTGGATCCCCAATGCGATCCCCAGGATCCCGAAGCCCGTGCCATGGCGGTGCACGCCCGGGAGTTGCTGGAGCAGGTGCGGATTGTCCCCCACCTTACGGATGCCCTGCGTGACTGTCAGCGGGCGATCGCCACGGTGGGACGCGTGCCGGAAGCCCCCTCGGTGACCCTCCCGGAGGAGGGGTTGGCCTGGTTGCTGGCAGTTTCCCAGGGGGCTATTGTCTTTGGACCCGAAGATCGGGGGCTGAGCAATGGGGAGTTGCAGTACTGTCAGCGCATACTCCAGATTCCCACGACCAAGAGCTACCCTTCCCTAAACCTGGCCCAAGCCGTGGGGATCTGCGCCTACACCCTGCGCCGCTTGGTGCTCGATGCCGATGTCCCCCCCAGCGATCGCCCGCTTCTATCAGGCCCTTTACGGCCAAACCTACCTAGCAAAATGGCTGGGGATTTGTTAGAGTCATATCCATTAGAGCACTCCACAATTGCCGAGCGGGAGGCAGCGTATACCCAACTGGAGGATCTGCTGCTGCGTATTGGTTTTTTGTATCCTCACACCCGGTTTCAGCGCATGCAAAAGGTGCGGCACCTTTTTGAGCGATCGCACCTCACGTCGGCGGAAGTTACTTTTCTCCGTGGCATCCTGAGGCAAATGAATTGGGCTCTGAGCGCGGCTCCTTCCGCTTCCATTGAGACAGAACGTTCCTAGAGTTCCTGCTGTGACTAAAGCTAGAGATTCCCGCCGTCCCTTCAACCGCGATCGCCGCCGCCCCGCTGCCTATCCGCGTCGCCCCTCCCCCCACCGATTTGTTTTGGCACTCCTAGTGCGCTTGCTGGTGGTGGTCATTGGGTTTAGTGTTCTCGCTGGTACCGGGCTTACCCTCTGGAATCAGGTGCAGCAGTCCGCCAAGCCGGCCCCGACGGTAGCGGCTACCCCCACCCCACC